>DBXD01000075.1 GCA_002309425.1 Cyanobacteria bacterium UBA1221 | reverse complement strand
TACATACACTCTTTGCCACTGCATTGAACCCATCAAAACATATTGGTAAAATCTTCATAATTTATTCTCCTGTTCTATACCACAGGAATAAAAATACCTGAAAAAATATTTTTGCTATTATTTTAATATTAATTTACATAAAATCGGCTAATTCCCGAGTAAAACCCGAAAAATACATACCCCAAACATTGTCTGTTATTGTATTTACCAGTCTGCTCTTTTATCTTGCAGAGCATCTTTTAAAGCTTTTTCCAACACCTGAACTTTTGCCTGTAAAACCTTTACCTGAGATGCGCTGCTGTCTGTTTTTACGGAACTCTTTTCCAATTCTCTTTTATATGCATACAACTGCTCGGTTTGGGTTAAATAAAACGGAATAAACAGACATAATCCGGAAAATAAGCCTGCTGCAAGAATCATCAATGTATAAAATGCCATTCCGAAAGTTTTTGTTGAGTGAACAGTCGTTTCGGCAACAGCATCATATTGCGGTGCAAACATCTGCAATGTAACTGTTTCACTTCCGTTAAGCACAATCAGATATATTACGACAAATAGAATAATAAATGCAAAAATTTGTAAACCTATTTTCATTTTTTTCTGCCCTCATAATATTTATATACTTTTTCATAATCCTCATCTGGTGGAATTTGTAATGTAATTATCTCATCAGTAAACGGTTTTGTAAAGGTAAGTTTAAACGACTGTAAAACCTGTTCGGTAGTGGAAACTTTTCCTCTGCCCGCACCGTACAGAGTATCATTATACACGGGATGATTTCTGAAACTTGTATGCACCCTTATCTGATGAGTACGACCGGTTATAAGAGTAAGCTCAACCGCTGTTGCTTCATCAAACCTTTTTATAACTTTCACAATGGTTTTACTGTCTTTCCCGTCAGGAGTTACCATCATTTTGTGAGGCTGCTTTGGATTTCTTCCGATTGGCAAATCTATTGTTTCCTCATCTTTTTCCCAATTCCCCTTTACTATCGCTCGGTAAACTTTTTCAATTTTATGATTTTTAATCTGCCCGGCAAGATTATTATGCGCATCATTGCTTTTGGCAACCATTATTAAGCCTGACGTATTCCTGTCCAGCCGGTGAACAATTCCCCGTCTGAAATCTCCGTTAATATCGGACAAACCGTTACCGTACTTATACAAAAGTGCATTAACAAGAGTATCTCTCGCTTCAAGGCTGGTCGGATGCGTAAGCATATTTTTGGGTTTGTTTATGACCAGCATATTGTCATCTTCATATATAATATCCAGCTCAATATTTTGCGGTTCGATTTTAACGGGTTCTGAAATTTTGTCTGAAATTTCAATTTCATCATTTTCTTTTAACCTGTATGACGACTTTTTATTCTCATTATTTACAAGAACATTCCCTGATTTTATCATTGCCTGAATCTTTGAGCGGGAAGCCTCTTCCAGAAATTCCGCTAACCTTATATCAAGTCTTATCCCTTCGTCATTTTCGTCCGCAATATAAATCATACTTATCTTGTTTTCTTCAGTAAAATAATTATTACAAGCGCAATAACACCAATATTTATCAGTATATCAGATACATTAAATACCGGGAAATTTATAAAATTAAAATGAAAATAATCCCTGACATAACCAAGACATATACGTTCATGCAAATTGCCCGCAATTCCGGCACACAGTATCGTTATAAAAAATATCTCTTTAAACCATATTGATTTAAGGTTTTTAATTACATATAAAAATAACAGAGTAAGAACAACAACTGCAAATATAATTAAAAATTCTCTTGCATTCGGGAACATGTTAAATGCTGCACCTGTATTTTTTACGAAAGTCAATTCCATAAACCTGTTTGAAAAAGTATAACCGCCTGTTATACTGTGATACAACATTCTTGAAATAAATAAATCAGATATCAGAAAAAATAAAAAACATACTATAAAATATAATAACTTACCAAATTTACTGTTCATCAGTTTTTTCCTTAGTTTTCTCCTCGACTCGTGCAAAATTATTTTTAGGGATAACATTTACCCTTGTCATAACAAAGGCAAGACCGCTCATATATATATGAACTTTACCGTCAGGCTTTTTGCTTGTTGTTGTAATACCCAAAGCCGCAACATTATATTCATTAAGATTGTCGGTATTTGCCGTAAAAATTCTTGCTAAAGAATTGTCATCAGACAACCTTTTAAAACTTTCTTTAGGTTTTTGTGCGGGATTAACGATTTTTTCCTGATTAATGGATGCAATCGCAAAATCATCAGGTGACAAATTAACCTTCAGCGTTGCGGTATAATCCTGACCTGCGCCTATAATCTTGGGTGCTTCAAGTTTTATATCAAGGTATCTTGCATTTCCGTATTTCAGGGTAGAAATTTCGTCTAAAACTTCTTCACTTGTGATTTCCCACTTGTTTGAAAACCTTTGCAAATGATACCTGCAATTAGACTTTGAATGAAGTTCGCCAACAATTGCCCTGTCTATATCATCAGTTGTTGCAACTGCTGATTCTTCCGTTTCAACCATGGCATAATCGCCGTTTACGGTAATATTCTTAATTTTTGTCCCATATGTAATATCGGGATATGTTTCCCAGGTTTCTTCAACAAGACTGAAATATACCTCTTTGTTGTAACCGTCATTGTCCATAAAGTTTTTGCTGTACAACGACTTTAACCCTTTAATATCATATTTTTTTGCATACATGTCCTGCTTATCAAAAAGGGCAAGGATTTCTTTTTTATAATTCTTTTCTATTTTTGTCTGTTCCGCCTGAGCTTTTCTGTCTGCAAAACTTCCCGCCTGTGACGGCATCATCAGGGTCGTATTCACCAACAAGCTAAAAATAATTACCAATAAAAATCTCTTCATACAGAAATTATATAAAAAATGTTTTCTTATGGCAAGTACAAGGTTTAATATTCAATACCCTTTCTTGCTACAACCCCCGTATCCCAATAATGTTTAATGGGATTTATTTCAGAAACCAGATGTGCAATTTCAATTATTTCGGGTTTTGCATTTCTTCCGGTAAGAACTATTTCCGTATCCTGGGGCTTATTCTTCAAAACTTCAAGCATTTCATCAAGCTTAATTAAATCCAAATCTATTGCAATATTTGCTTCGTCCAGAATTATAAGATTGTACTCATCATCCTGAATAGCTTTTTTGGCTATTTCCCACCCTTCCTTAACGGCTTTTGCATCATCCTCCGTTTTATTTTTTTGATAAACTATGCGGTCAAGTCCGGCCTGAACAATTTTTAAATTTGCCTTAATTTTCGGGGAAAGTTTTCTGAACGAGATTAATTCTCCGTAGTCATCCCCGCCTTTTGTGAACATAACAATAAGAACTTTCCAATCTCTGCCCAATGCCCGCATTGCAAGACCCAGAGATGCGGTTGTTTTACCTTTCCCGTTCCCCGTATAAACCTGAATGTAGCCGTGCTTTTCCCAATTAGGATTTACTAAAATTTTTTCAAATTTATTTTCCATTGTAATTATTATATAATAGATTTATGCAAAATAAAACAGATTTAAGAAAAGAAATAAAACAGGCAAGAAAAGATATTCCGGATACAGGTGGTCTGTCCCGAAGGATTGCGGATAAAATAAGAAAATCAGATATATATAAAAAAGCAAATCACGTTTTGTTATTTTATCCCATGAAGTACGAAATTAATCTTCTTACTCTTTTGGAGGATGATAAAAATTTTTATTTTCCGAAAGTAAACGGGGAGGACCTGCTGGTATGTCCTGCCGGGACAGAATACAAAAAGTCAAATTTGGGAATATATGAACCCTGCTCAAATCCTGTTTCACCTGAGATTATAGATGTTGCCATAGTTCCTGCACTGGCTGTTGATAAAGATAAATACAGACTCGGATACGGAGGCGGATTTTATGACAGATTTTTATACAAATACCCGAAAATTAAAACTTTAGTTCCCATACAGAGCCAGTTTGTTTATAACCAACTGCCGCATGATGAAAATGATATTCCGGTAAATTATGTCATTACCGAATAAAAAAGCGGCTTTTTCGATTGTTAAATACTGTAAATTTTTTGCATCATGGGGTTGTGTAAATTTTAAATTTGATTTATATTTGTGGAAATGAATTTTGGAAGGGTAAATCATGTTGATTGGGAAAACTGAATACAAGATAACCCCAAAGGTGAATAAAGAGGGGATAAAAGCCCCCAAGATAGAACTCTCTTCTCTATCGGAATCTTTATCCCCAATCAACCGTTTAAATAATAAGGAGCCTTTAAATAATAATCTTAACGATTTGTCATTTAAAGGCTCTTTTCTATACACCGAAGCAAATAAGGGCAACAAGTATCTTCAAAAAGAACTTGTCGAATTTTGTGACCGATACCTCGGCCACATAGGTGATGACCTTTACAGACATGTCGAAGCTTCCAACACAACGCTCGCAAAAAAAATGTTCCATATAAATAAAGAAACCGGAGAAATTGTTTTCCATAAAAAGTCCATCCCCCATCTTATAGGAGATGGTCTTTTTCTAAAAAACCTTCCGACAGAAATTGCAAATGGCGCTATCCGCCTTATGAAAAAATTTAAACCGACACAAAACTGGGCGGACAGACAATATGAAAAGATGAAGCCTAGACGGGCAGAAGCAAAAATCGAAGCACAGATTAGCTCATTAAGAGGTATCGCCGAAACAAGAGCAAAACTTATTGCAGAAGGCAAAACGGAAGAAGAAATCCGTTCCGCAATGTTCCAGCGTAAGATGAAGATGTTTGACTCTAAAACTGGTAACTATGATACAAAACACGAACGTTCTCTGAACAGAATTGTTTCGGGACTTCCACCTGCAATCTTTCTGGCAAATGATGCATATAACCTTTCCAGGATGATGGATGACGATGAAGGAAAAGCCGATAAAGAAAAGAAGATAAGATTCAGACAGGAAATGAGCAGAATATTTATCAGTGCGTACATCACCTTAATTACATTCGGTGCTCTGCAAAAAGTAATGAATAATTCTAACCTGGGAATTATGCTTACAACCGGATTAACCGCACTGTTTACCGAATCCGTTTCAAGGTTGTCAAACGGCAAGCATATTAAAAAACTGACTCCGGAAGAAGCACGTGCAGAGAATGAAAGAAACAATTCTCCGGAAAAAAATATTAAACCTGACACTTCATTCAAATCAAATACAAAGACCCCGACGGATAATAAACCCCAGCAAAAACCGCTTTTATCGCTGGATACATTGGTAAAAGCCTCTCTGGGGGTAATTGTGACAGGTTTTGGAATTAAAGGATTGAGAAGAATAAAACCTGTTGATGATGCTTTCCGTATGGTAGGCAAACCTTTTGAAAAACTATACAGAAAATTAACAACAACCCCGAATTACAGAATTAAAGAAGATAAGTTTAACAAAATAGTAGAAGTATTAAAAGAAAACGGATTTACCATTGAAAAATCGGGCATCTCCGGCAAACCCGTTGCAGAAGGAGCTGCTGACCTGGCTGAGGATTACATCAGAGTTGCAAAATATGCTCAAAATATTGACGGAACAATCAGCCTTGGCGCAAGGGACAGAAAAATTAAACCTTTGGTTAATTTTGTAATTGCCCCGTTCAAATTTGCGTGGAACACTATATCACTTCCTTACAGGCTTGTGGATAAAGGCTTAAAAGCCTTTTCCAAAAAACAGGCAACCGTAAAATTGGCACTGGACGATAAAGATACTATACGCACAATTGCCCGTAATATGCAGAAAGAACTTAATTTAGACACTGACTTTGCAAAGAATATCGGTACTTTCGTTGAAAATCTGAAGAAAAAATCGCCAAACGAGTTGTCTGAAGTTGAAAGAAAATTCTTATGCCGTGTCGGGGATGTTGAAGCTCTTGCAAAAAGTATAGATAATATTGGCAAAAGAGCTTTGAAAGAAAACTTTAATCCAAAAGAATTTAAGGACTACGTTTCCGATAATTTGTTAAAAGCATTTAATGTAGATACCCTTTCAAATGTTTCAAATGCGGAACTTTCAAACCTCGCAAAAACAGCTGCCACTGCCGCAACATTATGGTTCTTAATGACTGATAACTATAATATGGTTATGCTGAAATCAAACGGAAACGACGTTGAAGGCGCTCAAACCAAATTTAAAGAAAGATTTGTACAGGAAATTTCAAGATTATTCTATCAGACATTGTTGATTGATTTATTCAACAGCACCTTCAGAAGCCAGTATAACAAATCCCTGTTGGGCATGACCTGGATAACATTGACGAATACGACAATAGGTGAATGGCTGACCCGTAAATCAGTAGGTGTACCTGTCGGAGCACATACAAGACAAGAGTTGCTGGAGGCCGAACAAAAACAAGATAATGCTACCGGATTTTTGAAAGATTACTACAACTTTATGCAGAGGCTTACCGGAAAACGCTCTATAAAATCATACGATGTCAGCGTAAAACAACCTGTAATGCAAACCCCTGAATCGTACTCAAGTAAAATCGGATTTGAAAAAAGAAGCGTTTTGGAGTCGATGATAAAAGCCTGAATATATAAGAATTGAGAATTAATAACTTCCCATTATCAAATTTTTTGCCATAAAGCCTGATTTCATTACTTTACAATATCCGTATTTTAATATATTATTTTAAAGAGAGGGACATCTAATGGAAAACGGGTTAAAATATAAAAGAATTTTACTAAAAATCAGCGGAGAGGCATTGTTAGGGGAACAACAGTTTGGCATTGACCAAAACCCTGTTCAAAAAATTGCCTTAGAAATAAAAAAAGCAAGAGATAAAGGTGCACAAATCGCAGTAGTTGTCGGAGGCGGTAACATATTCAGAGGAATGAAGAACAGCGCCAAGTTAGGCATGGACCAGGCAAGCGGCGATTATGTCGGTATGCTTGCAACCGTTATGAACGCAATTGCGCTCCAGAGTGCGTTTAATCAGATAGGAGTACCCTGCAGGGTTCAGAGTGCGCTGGCAATAAATCAGGTTGCAGAACCTTATATCCGCCACAGAGCAATCCGCCATCTGGAAAAAGGAAGAGTAGTTATCTTTGCGGCAGGAACAGGTAATCCGTTCTTTACGACGGATACGGCGGCTGCCCTAAGAGCATCCGAAATAAATGCCGAAGCTATGCTTATGGCTAAAAACGGAGTTGACGGGGTTTATACGGATGATCCGAGAACAAATCCGAATGCTAAAAAATTAGACAAAATATCTTATGACGATATCATTAAAAACGGATTAAAAGTCATGGACACTGCGGCATGCGCTTTATGCAAACAAAATAATATTCCTATCATCGTATTTGATTTTGATGAAGATGACGGGATTTCACAAATTTTAAATTCAAAAGAAATTGGTACTTATATTAGTTAGTTTATAAAGAAAGAGGTTAATATGTCGGAACTTTCAGGAGAAGCTATTGAAGAATTATTTTTATTCGGTGAAGAAAAAATGGAAAAGGCAGTCGGACAATTAAAAAAAGAATTTGGTTCTATTCGTTCAGGCCGTGCCAATCCTATGATTTTGGATAAAGTTATTGTTGAATACTACGGGGCGCCGACACCTTTGAGGCAAATGGCTCAGGTTACGGTACAAGAGGGTACAACTCTTGTTATTACACCTTATGACAAATCAATTATAAAAGAAATTGAAAAAGCAATTATAAAAGCTGAAATCGGTATTGCGCCAAACAGCGACGGAACATGCCTGAGATTGGTATTTCCGCCTTTAACGGAAGAAAGACGCCGTGAAATTGTTAAAGACGTAAAAAAATTCGGTGAAGATTCAAAAGTTGCAATAAGAAATATCCGTCGTGATATGTCTGATGATTTGAAAAAAATAGAAAAAGAAGAAAAACTTCCCGAAGATGTTGTAAAAGATAATCAGGATGAAATCCAAAAACTGACCGACAAATATGTCGGAATTGTTGACAGTTTGGTTGCAGAAAAAGAAAAAGAGGTTATGACCGTTTAATGTGGGAGAAATTTAAAAACATTATAGGACTGAATGCCAATGCAACAAGGATGCTGACCGGATTTATTCTCGGCTTGATTTGTATGCTGTGTATTATGGAGGGTAACATTGCTTTATTGGTAATGGTTTTGACCATAATATTTGTGGCTTCAAAGGAATATGTAAAAATTCTCCAGCATAAAGGGTTTTTTCCCAGTTTTAAAGTAATAATATTGTCTGAAATGCTGCTTGCATGGGTTGCATATACTCACCAGCTTGATATTGCGGCTTTGGTGCTTTCTTTGTGTTCTTTTGCATCGTTCATGTGGGTTCTGTTTTGCGGAAGGCAGCCTTATATAGCAAATGTGGCAACAACCTTGCTCGGAATTATTTATTGCGGGTGGTTTCCTCTGCATTTGATATTTTTGAGAAATCTGCACTGTGAAAGATTTGACAGCGGTTTCGGGTTTGTGGTTTTGATGTTTACTGCAATATTACTGACGGATACCGGTGCTTATTATATTGGCAGGCATTTCGGCAAAATAAAACTTGCTCCCGTAATTAGTCCGAACAAAACCGTTGAAGGCTCTATTGGCGGGATTATACTTGCTATATTAGGAGCAATGATTGTCGGATACTTTATAAACCTTGAATGGTACTTATCTGTTGCGGCAGGTTTATTGTGTACGGTATTTGCGCAAATCGGAGATTTGTGCGAGTCATTAATAAAACGAGATGCCGGGGTAAAGGATTCCGGACATTCTCTCCCGGGACATGGCGGATTTTTGGACAGATGTGACAGTTTTATATTTACCATTCCTATAATGTACTATTTCTGCTATTATTTTATATTTAATGACAATATAACGAATAATATATTGCAATTTTTCAGAGGTTTGTTGTAATGTCTGAGGATGTTTTAAACTCTGTTGAAGAAATTTTTGGAATTAAGACAAAATGCAGAGAAAATTATATAAGGGCATTGACACATCCTTCATATATAAAAGATAACAACTTAGATTACATTGATTGTTATGAGAGATTGGAATTTTTGGGTGATGCGGTTTTAAAATTGGCGGCTTCCGAGATATTATACGAGAAATATCCGGAATATTCGGAAGGGCAAATGTCAAAAATACGTTCAATTGTTGTCTCCGACAGCATATTAGCCAAAATTGCGGTTGATATTCGTCTGGACAAGCTGATAATTGCAGGCAAACACGATACTAAACAGGGTGTAAAAAGGCTTGAATCCGTAATGGCATGCTCATTTGAGGCAATTCTTGGCGCTTATTTTCTGGACGGAAAGTTTAAAGAATTATGCAAAATACTTGCAAAATGGCTCGAAAAATATATTGTTGAGGTTGATAAAAATTTTGAAAAGTATAACGCTAAGGCAATCCTTCAGGAATATACTCAGGGACTCACAAAGGAAACTCCTGTTTATGAATTGATTGAAACAAGGGGGGCTGAACATAATAAAATATTTGTCGTAAAAGTCACCTACAAAGATGAAATAGTTGCCTTGGGCGAGGGTAAGTCAAAGAAAGATGCAGAGCAGCATGCGGCATACGAGGCATGCAAAAAATTAGGAGCAGTAAAAAGTGAGTGATGTAATTATTTCTCCGTCAATTTTATCGGCAGATTTTGCGAATTTAGAACAGGATATTAAACTTGTTCAAAAATTTGGTGCGGACTGGATACACGTTGACGTAATGGACGGGCATTTTGTTCCGAATATAACAATCGGTGTCCCTGTTGTCGCATCTTTAAGAAAAGTCACCGATTTACCACTGGACGTACATTTAATGATTGAAAATCCTAAAAAGTATGTCGAACCATTTGCAAAAGCAGGTGCGGATATTTTGACATTCCATTATGAAGCGGTAAACGGGGATGATGAAATCATAGAGTTGATAAAATATATAAAAAGTTTCGGTATAAGAGCAGGTATTTCTATAAAACCGAAAACCCAGCCCGAAAAAGTTTTTAAGTTTCTGCCCATGCTTGATTTGGTGCTTGTTATGACGGTTGAACCCGGTTTTGGCGGACAGTCGTTCATGAGTGATTGTGCAAAAAAAATTAAACTTTTAAGAGATGAAAACAAAGATATAATCATACAGGTTGATGGGGGAATTAACGACAAAACAGGACTGATTTGCAAAAATTACGGTGCTAATTCACTTGTTGCAGGAAACTATATATATAAATCCTCCGACATTAAAGAAGCGATAAGACTTTTGAAATAGTTTTATATGAAAATTTTTTAAACATCTGTTTGAGAAATATTTTATTAACTAGCAAAAATTTTTTTTACGAGTTTTGTAATTTATATGCAAGTTACAAGTATTACACCTTTCTTAATAAAACCTTATAAAAATGACAATTATAAGTTGCGAAACAATATGCCGTCATTCAAAGCCGTTCCGTCCTCAGATGTTTTTACAAAAGAAATATTGCCGACATTTAACAGATTGAAACTTCTTAATGTTGCAGAGTACCGCAGTCTCTCAAAAGCCGAGATTGACGGTATTAACAGAGCGATTGATAACTTTATTGAAAACAAGTCATATATGAAATATGAAGAAAAATTTTTTCATACTGATAATGGGCATTGGTTTAACTATTATCATAAAACTTGGGACAATTTTGATGAATATTTGCGATTGCACGATATAGCAGCAAGCAGGATAAAAGAAGAATTAGACTATAATTTTGGAGAAGGAAATTATGTTGTTATTTCAATAGGGCGTTCCCTTTCTTCAATCTGTAAATGTTTGGGATATAAAATTGGTGAAGAAAATGTTATACAGTTACCAATGAGTGATGCAGGGCGTTTCACCCCGTATAGGGTTGCAAAATTAAAAGAGGGAGGAATAAATGCTTTAAAAGATTATTTGGATTCAAAAGGCATGTCAAAAGAAGCTGTAGAAACATCAGGTAAGAAATATATCTTTACAGATTTTCGTGCTAAAGGTGATTCAATGCGAGGTGCAAAGACATTATTTAAATCTGACAGGATGTTTGGGAATTCCGATAATATACTTTTTATGCATCAATATGAAATTTTACCACATTTTGACTCTGTAGAAAGTGAAATAATCGATAAGGTGGCAAATTTAAAGTTTAAAGACTTATCTGTTGTAACTTATTGTGATAATCTGTTTCGCACAGCAAAATCAGTCGAAAACCCTGAAGATTATGATATACTGTTAAAAAGTTTTTATTTTAGATTTCTTGATAATGAAATGAAAAAAACTCAGGCACTAAATCCCTAACAAAAAAATTTTTTTACGGGTTTTATGATATAATAAATACAAATTGAAAGGGGTATGAAAGATGAAAGTACAAGCAATTAACAATACAAACAGGTATAACAAATATGATAATATAAATTTCAAAGGTGAATTTTTAAAGACACAGGATTTAGAATATGTTATGAGCAATTCGCCCATTGAAAGTTTGAATGAGTTTAATAAAATTTTACAAAAAATAAAAAGAGTTAATGATAATGTAATTTTCTGGGTAGAATCTGGGAGGAGTACAGTTGATATAAATAATGGCTCTGATGAGAAAAGTGTTAAGGAGTATATGTTATATAAACAAATAGGGCAGGATGAAAAAACTAAAAAATGGGTTGATATACCTTGGAATTATACGGCCTATAATTGCTTTGGTGATGAAAATATTAAATTCAAACTTGCAGGAATAAATGTTTGCCTTAAAGATACGTATAAAGATGTTTTTGCTTCTGAAAATGAACAATGTGCAGAAATTACAAATGAAATTAAAAAGTTATTAATAGAAGGTTAATTGTAATTGACTAAAATCAACAATTGCATTTCTAATATTTGTGTGCAAGAGAGAATAGTAAAAAATTGTGCGAAGCACCATAAAGAACTTATCATCTTAACGTCTTAACGTCTTAACGTCCTAACGACTTGGCACCTGTTTACGACAAATCCCAACGGCCGCAGGTCCCGCCCCAACGGGCAATAATATTACCCTGAATATCTTTTATCTTGTCGTAATGAGGGACTTCGCCTTCACCCTCAATAATTGTTATAACTTCACAATTATTTGAGCAGCCGTTACAGTCACAGGTTATTGAGTGGAAGTGCATATCACCGACTTCCCAACCCTTGAATTTGGTTTTTGCATCTGTATATTGATGATTTTCCATTGCCAAAAGAGCAGCCCCGATTGCACCCATTGTTTGATGATGAGCAGGTACTACAATTTCGGTTTTTAATTCTTCTTCAAAAGCTTTTACCATACCGATATTGCTGGCAACACCGCCCTGAAAAGATACTGTCGGCAACAGTTCTTTACCCAGTGCCAGATTACTTAAATAATTTCTTACAAGCGCCTGACACAAGCCGTACAACAAATCTTCAACCGGATAACCAAGCTGTTGTTTGTGAATCAAATCACTTTCCGCAAATACACCGCACCTTCCTGCAATTCTTGCGGGGCTTGTGGATTTTAGGGCAGTTGCACCAAATTCTTCTATCGGAACATTAAGTCGCTGTGCCTGATGATCCAGAAAACTTCCCGTACCCGCTGCACAAACTGTATTCATGGCAAAGTCCGTTACTATACCGTCACGGAGGATTATTATTTTACTGTCCTGACCTCCGATTTCAAGAATAGTCTGAACTCCGGGAACATATGTGCTTGCTGCAACGGCATGAGCTGTTATCTCATTTTTGACAACATCCGCACCGGTAAGAGAACCCGCCAAAGCCCTTCCTGAACCGGTAGTACCGACTCCCATAACATTATAGTCCGTTATTTTTTTCTCATACAATTTTTTTAAACCTGTTTGGACTGCCATTACAGGTTTGCCTGCGGTTTTTAACATGTAACTGTCAACATGTTTTCCGTTTTCATCTACCAGTGCCAGTTTTGTAGTAACCGAGCCTACATCAATCCCTAAATATACGGTTAAACTCATTATTTTCCTCTGTTCTTACTAATATAATATTGCTCTAAAAAGATTTTAACACAAAAAAGCAAATCATTTAATCGGGTAGTTACAAAAATATATTTATTGTGCTAATATGTTACTAGAGTAATTTAAGAGGAATATGGTTATTATGAATAAAAATAAAATTATAACACCAATAGTATTGTTAGTAATGTTTTTGGGGCTATACGGCTGTCTGAATACCCAGAATTTCAGCGTACAGGCTGGTCAGACGATAAACAAAATTGCAAGCGAGGTTTCAACAAAACCCATCACATGCCCGCAAACTCAAACACCAGGAACAACAAAGACATACTCAGAGGTTTCGCCGCTGAATATAGTGGCACAACCCGAAGCATATCTCGGAAAAAACGTTAAATTTAAGGCTAAGTTTGACAAGTTTTCTACACTCGGACTTGATTATAAACCTGCATTCAGAAGCTCAGAGAAGTTTATAACACTTTTGATATTAAGACCTGACGTAACAAATCACGATATTCCGCTATCGGAATTAAAAATATTTATGCTGAGAGAAACAGCAGAAAAACACATTGATTTAAATTCCGGTGACGAAATTGAAATTTCGGGTTCAATATTTTCTAAGGCACTTGGAGATGCCTGGATGAATGTTGACACTTTTAAAGTCTTGAAAACTACACCAAAAACTGATAACAAATAATAATATAAGACGGGGTTAAGGTATGGAAGAGTCAGCTGAAAAGAAAAAATATGATGTCTTTTTGACAATACACGGTCACTTTTATCAACCTCCGAGAGAAAATCCGTGGCTGGAAGCGATTGAACTGCAGGATAGTGCAGCACCTTTTCACGACTGGAACGAAAGAATAAATAATGAATGTTATAACCCTAATTCCGTGTCAAAAATCGTGGACAGCAGAAACAAGATTCTTGATGTTGTAAACAATTACCGATATATGAGTTTCAATTTCGGCCCGACCCTTTTATCCTGGATGGAAAAATATGCACCGCATACATATGAAAGAGTTATTAAAGCAGACATTGACAGCAGGGCTGAACATAACGGACACGGAAATGCCATAGCTCAGGTTTATAACCACATAATAATGCCGTTAGCCAATGAACACGACAAAGAAACCCAAATTAAATGGGGGATATACGATTTTGAGTACCGTTTTGGCAGAAAACCCGAAGGAATATGGCTCGCTGAAACTGCCGTTGATGATGATACTCTGAGAGTTTGCGAAGCAAACGGAATAAAATTTGTTATTCTGTCACCATATCAGGCAAAAAGTATAAAAGAAGAAAATTCAGAAGAATGGCAGGATGTAAGCTGGGGTAATATTGACCCTGCCCGCCCGTACAGATACAATATCAAATCGGCCGAGGGTAAATTTATAGATTTATTCTTCTATGACGGTGCAATTTCACGTTCTGTGGCTTTTGACGAATTACTGAAAGACGGGAATAAATTTATAAAAAGATTAAAAGAGGGCGTTTCCGATTTAAGAGATTATCCGCAGCTGATAAATATAGCAACTGATGGTGAAAGTTACGGCCACCACACAAAATTCGGAGATATGGCTCTTGCATATATAGTTAAAATTAAAGCAGAAGCCGAAGGTTTTAAAATAACGAATTATGCCGAATACCTGTCAAAACACAAAAGTACCTGTGAAGTTGATATAAAACAAGCATCTTCATGGAGTTGTTTCCACGGTGTAGGAAGATGGAAAGAGGATTGCGGCTGCTCAACCGGCGGACACCCCGGGTGGAACCAAAAGTGGAGAAAACCTCTGAGAGAAGCTCTTGACTATTTAAGAGATGAATTAATTAAAATATTCGAAAAAGAGGGAAATAAATATTTTGACGATATTTGGACTGCAAGAAATAACTACATAAGTGTCATAATAGACAGAAGCAGAATGAGTATCGAAAATTTCCAAAAGAATAATTTTCTGCCTGATTTATCTTATGAAGACAAAGTTAAAGCAATGGAACTTCTGGAAATTCAGCGTCAGGCATTACTAATGTATACAAGCTGCGGCTGGTTTTTCTCCGAAATTTCAGGTATAGAAACCGTACAGATAATGAAATATGCCGCAAGAGCAATCCAGCTTGCATCAAGATTTTCAGGCAAAAATCTTGAAAATAAATTTCTTGAAATTCTGTCGGAAGCAAAAAGTAACCTGCCCGAATACGGAACAGGTAAAGACGTATTTGAAAAATTTGTAAGACCTTCTATCGTTTCAATGCGTCAAATAGCTTGTTTATGGGCAATATCATCTTTGTATCAGGATTTTGAGGACGAAGAAAATGTATACTGCTATGTTGTAGACAGAAAAGATTACCAGCAAATCCAGCATGGCAATTCAACTTTGGTAATGGGTCATATTGAAATAATATCCAGGATAACCTTCCAAAAATCTAACCTGGTATTTGCACTTGTTCAGTACGGTGACGGGGATTTCCACTGTGCAATAAAAGAATACTCGGATGAAGATGAATATTTGAATTTAAAACAACATTTGTCAAAGACTTTTGTTCTCAATCCTATTACCGAAATTATAAGAGCCCTTGATGAAACCTTTGGAAGAGAGTATTTCACACTGAAAGACATTTTCATAGAAGAAAGAAGAAAAATACTGCAAATGCTCCTTAAAGGTAAAATGTCAAAATTTGCTCAGACTTATCAGGAACTGTACAACGAAGGCAAAAGCTCTATCCAGCAAATGCAAACCCTTGGAGTTGCAATTCCCGAAGAATTTAAAATTGCTGCAAAATATGCCTTGGGTAAAAAATTCAATGACATTATTGTAAATGCTGACGGTTATGTGGATTCTGCGGATATACAACTTGTTGAAAGCATAAATTACGAAGCTAATGCCCTTGATATTAAGTTAGATAAATCTCCCGCAAATAAAATCTTTGCAAAAAAAATCGAGCAAAATATTTCAAGACTCGCATACAGCCTGGAAATTCAACAGGCAGAACTAATACTTGAACTGTTTGATTATATAGAAAAAATGGATTTGGAAATCGACATTTCCGAAGCCCAAAATACTTACTACAACAGAATTTATCATAAGATTGGCGAAATTATTGAAGCTGGTAAAAAATCCAAACGCAAAAGCGAAAAAGCGTTTGCACAGATGCTGCTTGAAATTGGGGGCAAGCTCAACATCAACACAGATTTTTACGGAGCAATGTTAGAAAAAGAATTTTAAATTTTTCTTAACATATCTTCACAATTATAGAAAAACAAGCAATTTTTAAACATGTAAATACTTTATATATATGTAAGGAAATTTTTAAGGGATAAATATATGTTGGAAAAATTAATGGGAATTACCGGGGTATCCGGGACATATCTGCAACCAACGGAACGGGTTGAATACAAAGGCGACAGGAACTACAACAAAGACTCCTTTTCTTCACCCTACAATGCCTCTCATCCGAGAGTTAATGACACTCCGGGGATAGTTAATGTTTCCCCTGTTGCAAATTGCTTAGACATAATAGCGTAAAATTTTATGCAATCTCGAAATAAAATAGGATGCCGGATTTATTCCGGCATTTTTGTTGGGAAAGATTAATTGACATACATAAAATCTTATCATAGGATAAAAGAATAAGAGGAAACGGGGTGAGAATCCCCGACTGTAGCCGCAACCGTGAGCCGCTATTGCGACAAGCCGGAACACTCAATAAGGAATATTTCTACGTGCGATATGGAAATATATCCGGTTGTTTGTATCCTCTTATGCTATTGAGAGGGTTTTTTAATGCCATCGGCAATAATGCAGCAAGCAAGTATTACAAAAAACGGGACCTGCCCGCATGGGGCTCCTCTTGGAGCATGCCCGATATGTAACGGAATGGGCGGGGGAGGACTAAAACGTGCAGACCACACCGCAAAACCCGGTGAAATGAGCTGGGCGGAATGTGCCGCAATAGGAGCAATGCTACGTGCTCAAAAAAATGCACGGCTCCGGAAAGAACAGGATTATGTCAGTTTTGCACAAAGACTTGCAGATTTTAACAACAAAATGATGAATGCAATTCAAAGAACTATTGATTTGACCGGCGCAATCGCAAACAAATTCCCCAAAATAATATCAAAACCCGTAAATTTTATAATAAATACCTTTGCCTTAGGCGGATTAAAACTGATAAAAGCAATCCCCAATATTATCAGTAACATTGCAACCGCCATATCACAAAAGTTTACGGATATCTCCGACAAAATCTCCGCTGTTATCGGGGAAATAAAAACCGCCTTATCAAAAAAAATCGGAGAACCGCTGAATAATTTAAAGAAAAAATTAAAATCCTTATTCTCCATATTCGAAACCCTAGACAACGAAAACGAGGATAAAGAATTTGACGATACTAAAAAAATCTTTCAACTAAAAACCTTCATCCACAAAATGTACAATAAACTGAAAAAAACAGAAGAGGAACTTAGCAAATGAATTCCGTAGAATTTCACGACTGGGAAAGCCGCAGACAACAACGAAACCTGACAGGAGTACAACGGAGAAACAATAACCAAACAAAAGAGGGCGTTATTGTAAATACGTTTATAAAAAATGATGAATTTGTACCAAAACAAGATATTTCCCTTGAAGATACAAAAAATCAACTGGTAATTTCGGATAAAACAACTCTGCCTAATAAACTAAAAGAGGATTACGTTCGCCCTGAAAAAAGTCTTATACCTATAAGCGGAATTGCCGTGGGGGTTATGGGGTTATTTGCGGGAATTTCATACTTTATAAAAAGAAACGCAAAAATTACCAATGAAATAGCAAAAGAGAAATGGATAACTTCTTTCACAAGAAACATTTCCATTAATGAAGAAACCGTACAGGCTATTGTCCAAATGGTTCAAAATCCGAATGCAAAAACGGTAAGGGCAGGATTAGGGGTTTTGACACTGACGGCAACTGCTTTTATGGGAAAAACTTTCTTTGACGGTTTTAAGGAGGTATGGGTAAAAAAGAAAGAGGCAGATATTCAAAAAAACCTACAGGAACAACTTATAAATGTGGAAACCCAATCATTTAGCGGCAAAATGCAAATAGTCAGAAATGCTCTCTCTGAAACCACAAAAAGATTTTCCAAATACCTGCAAAAGTCCGAAACCGAATCTCAGCCTTTTGGCATGTTCAAAAGTGCAAAAGAATTATCTTTTGGCAATACCGCAAAAAAACGGGATAAGAATAAAGCCGACACTTTGAAATATGTACTTATAGGGGCCTCGACTTTTGCATCAATAGTCGGACTATCAATGTATGCAATGAAAAATCTGCAATCTGCAAGTAAAGAAACCGCCAAATTTGTAGAAAAAACAAAAGCTGACCTGAATAAAATTGTTCAATCAGATAAAGGTAAACCCCTTATCAGGGAATATCTTGAAAACATGCTCCAGTTTATTAATGCAAAAGAAGAATTTATAAGAGAAATTGTAAATAAAACAGACTGGCCGCAACAGGAAAAAGAAGAATTTATAGAACAAATGGTAAAAAAAATAGACACATCGACCGTAAAAGTAAACCCCAATATCGGTGGTGACGGAACTCAAAAACCTTCTTTTTCTTCTTTTGTCGATGATTACAGGGCTTTTTTCTATAACATGCTTATTGAACCTGACAACAAACAGTTTCAGCAGCTTTTTTACGGAACAACGGCACTTGCGGCAATAGGATACGGCGGAAAACTTTTAGGAGACGCCGTTAAAGAGGTACAAGTCAAAAAAATCAATGCGCAAACAGAACTGAATCTCCAACAGATGCTTGTTTCTACCGAATTGAGAAACTTTAAAGCCAAAAAAGATGCAGCAATAAATCCGCTTATAACCGAGTTTTACAAACAGGTTGATAAAGGAAAGTCACCTGAAGAACTTAAAACATTGGCGGAAAACATACTGCTGGAAATTAAAAACGGACCGCCGTTTGTATATTCATAAGGATAAAAAACCATGATACAACCTTTATTCAACTATACACACCAATATAATAATTTGTACGGGAACTACGCCCAAACCAACATGCCGGCACCATATACCTGCAAAAATTATACTGAGTTTAACAGCGAAAAAACTGATTTTTTTGTTAAACAAGGAGAACATGCCCTACCTTACCTGAATCAAATTCTCCTTTATTCAAAAAATGAGTACCAACTGACTGAAACTCTCTATATACTTAACAAAATGCTTGATAACGGTACAAAAAATATTGATAAAATGTATTATTCGCTGTCACGGTTGAATAATACAAATTCGCCATACATACAGACGTTTCTGGCCGGCATTTACAGAAAAACACAAGTGCCGGATGCCTTCGGGCCGCTTGTTTCCATGCTGATAAAAAACAGTCTTTGCAAGAACACAAACACAAACTTTGATCCAAATGAAGAAATAGGCGGAGCTATACTCAGTTATATCTCAGACAGATTTCGCAATCAGACATAAAAAAAGAGCCTTTAAAAGGCTCGTTGGAATTAAGAATAGCTGGAAGTATGAAAAAGATTAATTATATTAAACGAAATAAGTGTTGTTTATACAATTACCCAGATGGTTAATTAATAAAATAATTTAAAATTTCATAATTTAGCCATCCGGCTATATTTGTTAATTTGGATAAAAATTTCAAAAATCCTCCAATAAGTGTATATGTGGCACTTTATCGGCAATCCAGGCACAGATTGATTCTTGTCACGTTTACAAAACTAAACAATAAGGGTTGACAAAATATTTTTTATAATGTATAGTTAAATTGTTAGATGAAGTGTTCAAATCACACTTAATAACAAAGAGGATATGACAATGCTTACAATAAATCCAATAAAACTTAATACATCAAACATTTCATTCGGTAATGAAAATAATATAACCCCGAATATGGCTATATTGGCATTACAAAGTCCGAATGCAAAGAGAGAATTTGAAGGAAATCTTGACAATGCAATGCCTTCAAATCCTTTTGCTACGGTCATTAAGAAAATTGCAAGAACTTATAAATATGTAGTTTCATCAGCTGCTGCTCAAAACAACAATAGCGTTTCTGGCCAACATATTACATTCTTGGGATAAGAATAGCAGACTGATTTAACTAAAATATTTTATACCCCGAAAAAACCCGAACAATTAGTTCGGGTTTTTAATTTAGCCTATTGAATGATAATTGTGCGATTTATATTGCCGCTGCGTTAATTCCTTGTCCAAATGGTAAAGCATAGAGCATTCCGTTCCGAACATCTTTAATTTTTTTATTACCTCAAGCGTACCAGCCTCTTCTTCAACCTGTTCACCTATATACCAATCAATGAAGCACCTTGTAGCTTTGTCGCACTCGTCTTCCGAAAGATTGGCGACACTCTCAATACTTTCCGTTACCTCCTTTTCATGAGAAAGAATCATCTCAAATACATTTAAAGGTCCGTCAAAGACAATATCCGGAGCTTCTATGGTTTGCAGATTTACTTTGGAATCACGGGCAATTATATAGTCAAAAATAATCATTCCGTGATCCATTTCTTCTTTTGCCTGCACTTTTGTCCAGTTAGAAAAACCTTTAAGACCAATACTGTCAAAATAAGCAGACATAGCAAGATATAAATACGCGGAATAAAATTCTTTATTAATTTGTGCATTTAAAATGTCCTCTACTTTAGTATTCATCATTTTCTCCTTTCCATAAGCCATGGAGATTACACATTTCAACTGCACATTTTTTTTGATTTCCCACAGATTTATTCAAGTACATTTTAGGTTCTTCTCCAGACCCAAAATAGTGAAGTCCGGTACATTTTTTATCTTCTGAAATAAACTGTATAAACTCTATATGATGTTCCTCCGTCATAGGATGAGGTTCTTTGCCGACCTGAATAAACGTCCCTTTCTCATCATCATGCATAAATACCGGGACATGATATTCCCCCATATCACCTTCGGTAGTTTTAGGTTTCAGTAACTCCATAGCCTCCCCGCAACAAAACAGTTCCCCCTCTCCGTCAAGCAAAACCTGAACAACATTTCCGCAAACCGAACAACGGTAAAATTCTAATTTATTTGTCATAATCACACTCCTTTCAGAACCATAATAAGAGTTATATATAAGAAATACATTCAACATTAGGGGATTAACGGCTTGTGCTATAATCAAATATTACAAAATCAATTCTGCTGTCATAAAAATCATACGTTGAAACATTATCTCTAAACGGCATTATATTACCAAACCCGATAGGAAAAAGTCTTGATGAGTCTACCCCGGCTTTTCCTACCAAATAGTCCGCAACAATATTTGCCCGAATAATACTGTATTCCCAAACGGCATGTGGATTTGCCGTATTATCATCAGAATGAGCCTCTATTGTGCAGTTGTTATTAAAAGTTTTTAGCAGTTTTGCAATTTCATCTAGCAAAGTTTTTCCGTTGTGAGTAAGAAATAAACCATTGTCATCAAACAACTCTGCCTGAGCAACACTTAAAATTATGCCCCTTGGCACTTTTGTATAAACTATTGTGCTTTTTGGGGGAATATTAATCCCGATTTCACTGATTATTTCCTGCTTTTTTGCCTCATAACCGGCCTCAATACACATTGCAGCAGTACCGAACAAAAAAATAAAAAATGACACTAAAACCAAAAACAATATCACAAAATACCGCACCATAATATCATTATGTTACGTTTGCAAATTGTTCCATATTACCCGAATGATTAAGGTTTCAATACCGAAAGGACTGAAGGTTCACTGAAATATTTATTTGCACAATCCTGCAATTCCCGTGCCGTAACAGTCTTTATTTTATTTTTTGCCTTTTCGTTAAAATCAAAACCCAAACCCAAAATGCCGTAATTTGCATATAGTATTGCCTGGTTTTCATTAGTTTCCTGAGTAAAAGCCCACTTGCCAAGCATATTATTTTTAGCGTTTTCAAGCTCCTGTTCGCTCACATAAGAGGTTTTAATTTTATTGATTTCTTCATCAAAACCAGCAAGAGAAACATCTATATTTTTCGG
>DBXD01000003.1 GCA_002309425.1 Cyanobacteria bacterium UBA1221 | reverse complement strand
TTTACATAACTTAATAATTTAGCAAATATAATTATTTATAGTAATTATATAGATAGTGTTGTTGGTATAAGGAAGAATTCATGAAGATAGGAAATTTAACAGCAAAATCACCGGTATTTGGACGTGCACTTTGTGAACGTGAAGAACAAAGTTTAAAGCAACTAACAAAAGAAGCGCTGGACAATTTAGGTATAAATACCGTCAGCACAACAATTTTTGATTTTGCCGTACCGGACTCAAAATATTGGACACCAATAGGAACAATGTTCTCTCCGGCAGGGATTAGTACAGCTGATTTTGCAAACACATATTTTGGTGCAACAAACATTCAATTAGGCCCTCAAGGTCAAATCTCCAACTTTATTCGTTCACCTTATTCAAGCAGCATTTTTGCTCTGGGCATGCAAACAATTTCACCCGAAAGATTAGCAACTCCCGAATACGGAAAATTATTAACCAGAAAAGAATTAAGTGAATCACCATATACAAGCTATGAAAACGATAATTACAAAGTTGATTATGAATACTTATTTGATGAAGAATACGGAATAAAACCGCTCCTTATAAAAGCTTTTAAAAGATTTGAAAAATTACCGGAAAATTCACCATTAAAAATTGAATTTGGAAACTTTAAAGAGGAAAACAAGGATTGGCTCGAAAGAGATTCTGTATTTGAAACTATTGCATATAAATACGGAACCAATGATACTTCAAAATGGGATGAACGTGACAGAAATATTTATGCTGATGAGAATAACATAGATAAGAATTCAATAGAATATTACAAAAATGTGACCAGAGATTCTGATTTTGATGCATACAGATTCAATGAGTTTGTTCAATTTATCGCAGACAAACAACAGCAACAAACAAAAGAAGAATTAAATGCGAGAGGTATAAAGCTCACCGGTGATGCTCAAATCGGTTTTTCAGATAAAGATGTATGGGCATATAAAAGCGCGTTTTATAATGATGGCAGAATGTATGGCTGCGACAAATACGGTGACGGAAAATTCATTACCTGTTGGACTCCGGCTCCCGATATGTCTAAACTTGATGGTGAAACAGGTAAATTATTCAGACAAAAATTCGCAATGCAATTCAAAAGGTATAACGCAATCAGAATTGATGCCGCTTGGCAATTAGTAGCACCAACTATTGTTTATTCTACAGGTTATAAAGACGAACACGGAAATATGATGGGTACGCTAGAAGGATTGAAAGATCAACAACCATATTTAGGCACTAAAATAATAGATATAATAAAGCAAGAAGCAGAAAAAGCCGGCGTTCCTGAAAGTAATATTTCACTTGAATTGCTGGACGGTGCAGGAAAAAGCTGGAACGCATTATCTGATCCTGAAGTAAAAAACGCAGTTAAAGATATGTACTGTATTCATACAATGCAGCATATGAAAAACGGTTGGGGCTACCCCGGACATTACAGAAGTAAAGATGCTCAAGTATTTAACCATCCTTTCGAAATATTCATAGGAACTCATGATGACCAGACAGCAATCGAATTTGCAAAAAATATGAACGCTGAACAAATTGATATTATGGCAAAAGAATTAAAATCACCGGCAGTAAAAATACTTACCTTCCCTTATTATGCAGATAGAGTTTCGGATCTTTTTGCAATGTTATTTACAAACACTCCAAACAACGAATCCACTAAACCCGGTAAAGTTGGTATGACAATAAATGATGCTGTGGGCAGCGAGAGAAGAATAAACATTCCTAATACTCAAGAAGGTAACTGGGAATTTAGATTAGGTGAAGGCTGGGAAGAAAATTACTTTAAAAATTTATCAAAAAAAGGATTGGGATTTAATTTACCCAAAGCATTGAGTACAGCTCTTAAAGCAAAAAAAGGTAATTCCGAACTAACAGAAAAACTTGATAAATATGCAAAAACACTGGAATCAGACGGTCCAATGACAAGACAAGAAGCCCAACGAATGGCAGAATTTGGTAGTTTAGATACAATTGCATAATCAAATATATTAATATTAAAAGCTGAAATCTAATGATTTCAGCTTTTAATTTATAGTTTTAAACTTTATGCATTATTTTCTTCTTTTTTCTTAATTAATTTGGATAATACATTTAATATCAAAAGTACACCAATAAGGCTTAGTGCCGTTATAATAAATCTGCTTCTTGTGCTTACTACAATAATGGATAATAACGCACATATCATTGAAAATCCTGCAAGCAAAAGTACGAGTTTATCTTGCGAATATCCGGCATGGAGAAGTTTATGGTGAATGTGCTCGCTGTCTGCTACAAACGGACTTGTGCCTTTGATTATTCTTCTCATTGAAGAATATGCAATATCCATTAAAGGAATAGCAAGTATAAGTATCGGAAGATACATTGAAATTCCGCTGCTCACTTTTACAACACCGCTGATAGATAGTGTTGCAAGCAAAAATCCCGCATACAACGCACCCGAATCGCCCATAAATATCTTTGCAGGATTGTAGTTGTACATTAAAAATGCGCACATTGCACCCATCAATATGAATGCCATAAGAGCATTGATAGGACAACTTGGAGCAAGGACAAGAGAAACTATACCTATTGTTAAAGAGGAAATACTCACAATAGAGCCCGCAAGTCCGTCTATACCATCTATAAAATTAACGGCATTAGTAATACCCACAATCCATAACAATGTAACAGGGTAAGACATTATCCCTAAATCAATATTTGCACCGAACGGATTATAGAATGTTTCTATTCTGATACCCAAAAGCATAACTATTGTGGTGATTGCTACCTGAATAAACAGTTTGAACTTTGCATCCAGACAATATACATCATCAACAAGTCCCATTAAAAACATCAAAGAACCGCCTACTATAATAGCACTCAATCCCTGACCTTTCGGATAATAGCTCAAAAGCACCAACAAAAGAAATGTTAATGAAACGGAAAACCATACAGCAACACCGCCCAAACGGGATATGTGTCCATGGTGAATTTTTCTTTCGTTGGGAACATCTATTAAGTTATTTTTTCTGGAAAAAGCTATTACAATAGGAACAGCAAAAATTCCTATCAAAAATGCAATTATTGTTCCTAATACGTGTGCTTGTGATAATTTAATCATGTTTTTTCCTGAACTAATTATACAAAGGGAATTTCTTACACAATTCAAGACTTTTTTGTCTTAAATTTTCCGTTTTTTCCTTTTCAAGTATAGCATCTGATATAATTTGTGCAATTATTTTCATTTCAGATTCTTTCATGCCTCTTGTGGTTGTAGCCGCAGTACCGATTCTGACCCCGCTGGTTACAAAAGGACTTGTAGGATCATTCGGAACGGTATTTTTATTGGCGGTAATTCCAACTTCTTCCAATAAGTTTGCAACATCTTTTCCTGTTTTATTCAGACGTCTTAAATCGATAGTCATAACGTGATTTTCTGATTTTCCGCCTACAATATCTATTCCGTTATTAATTAATTCCTGTGCTAATACTTTTGAATTTTTAACAACTTGAGTAGCATATTCTTTGAATTCCGGGCTCATTGCTTCTTTTAGCGCAACTGCTTTTGCTGCAATAATATGTTCCAAAGGTCCGCCTTGAATACCGGGAAATACGGCTTTGTCAATGCCTGCCGCATGCTCTTCTTTACACATGATTATTCCGCCTCTGGGACCTCTTAGGGTTTTGTGGGTTGTTGTAGTAACAAAATCCGCATAAGGAACAGGAGAAGGGTGATTTCCCGTAGCAACAAGTCCCGCAATATGAGCCATATCAACCATCAGATATGCACCTGCTGCATCTGCGATTTTTTTGAATCTTTCAAAATCAATTATTCGAGAGTAGTTACTTGCGCCAGCAATAATGAGTTTCGGCTTGTGTTCTTTTGCTTTCTTTTCCACATCTGAATAATCTATAACACCGTTTTCATCAACACCATATGAAATAATGTTATAGTTTGTACCTGAAAAATTAACCGGGCTACCGTGAGTCAGGTGGCCACCGTTAGACAAATCCATACCCATAACGGTATCACCTGTTTTTAGTGCATAGAAAAATACTGCCATATTTGCTTGGGCACCTGAATGCGGTTGAACATTAGCATGATCGCAGCCGAACAATTCGCAGCATCTTTTTTGTGCCAATGACTCAATTTTATCTATATGTTCACAACCGTTATAATATCTTTTATTTGGCTTACCTTCCGCATATTTGTTGGTCAAAACCGTACCTGCAGCAGCCATTACTGCAGGAGATACAAAATTTTCGGAAGCAATAAGCTCTATTGTTTCCTGCTGTCTTTTTAATTCCAGTTCAATTTGTTCTGCAACGGCAGGGTCTGTTTGTTTTATATGTTCCAAATTCATCTCTTTCTCTCCTTATCCCTTTTTATACATTCTAGTGTATTTTCTGCATAGTGTAAAGAATGTAAATTTGTGCTAATATCTTTGCAAGAGGTATTGAAATGATTGAACACGGTTATGATAAAAATATTGACGTAAAATATTCCGAAATGGATTTTGATAAAGGCTTAAAACCTTATTCCATGCTGAACTATTTTCAGGATGTTGCAAGCGAAAATGCTGAGGCCTGGGGGTTTGGTTACTCGGCTATTACACCCAAAAACCTTATGTGGGTGCTTATCAAATACCGAATGGAATTTGAAGAGTATCCTGTCGGAATTTACAACCTGACTGTAAGAACCGCTCCAAGAGGATACAATAAAATGTTTGCCTTTCGTGATTTCGAAATGTATGCGGGAGAAAAGCTTTTGGCTCGTGCAGCGAGTATGTGGTCGCTTGTTGATTTTACAAATATGTCTATTGTTCATCCCGGCGAATCATTAGATTCCCCGTATATGCTCAAGTTTGAAAAAAAAGAGGATGATTTGTCTTATTCTAAAATTCCTAATATTGAAAAAGTCGATATTGAAAAAGAATTTGAGGTAAGATATAACGATTTGGACGTTAATCATCATGCAAATAACGGCAATTATATTGTTTGGGCATTAGAACCTCTGGAATATGATTTCAAGGTAAGTCATAAACCCAAAACCATTGATATGATATTTAAAAAAGAAGCAAAATTTAAGGACAATATTTTGTCCCAGGTTCAGTTTGTTGATGAATTTACTACTGTTCACACTATTAAGAATACCCAAACCGGAGAAGATTTGTTTCTCGCTCAGTGCAAGTGGAATTAATTTATGCTGATACGCTATGAAAAATTTTTAGAAGAATTTGATAAGACTCTCGATAATTATTTTAACGGACATAAACAATACATTTGTTGTAAAAAAGGTTGTTCTTTTTGCTGTGAAATTGGGGAATACCCTTTTTCGAGGCTGGAAGCCGAATATTTGATGAAAGGTTTTCTTGAACTTTCACCGGAAACTCAAAAAAAGATAAAACAAAATATAAAATATTTGGTTGAGAATAAAAAATATACAAATTACAAATGTCCTTTTTTGATTGAGAGAGAATGTTCACTATACAAGTACAGAGGACTTGTTTGCCGTACTCATGGACTTGCATATCTTGACAATGGTATTGTAAAGTTACCCGAATGTGTGAACAGAGGGTTAAATTACAGCAGTGTTTATGATTCGGAAAATAAAGAATTAATTATAGAAAATCCCATAAAGGAGAATTTGAGGACAGACAGTATTTTTCAGAGTTCTCCTGCAAAAAATTATAAACTTGAGTGCGGAGAAATAAGGTCGCTGATTAAATGGTTTTTACAGACCGAATAATGCTTCAAAAATACCCTCAGAATATGTCGGATGAGCAAAACAAACTTCTTTAAGTTTGTCTGCCGTTATATTATTTTGCATTGCGATAAGTACCTGCTGAATCAGAGCGGATGCCTCTTTTGAAACAATATGAGCTCCGATAATTTTGTTGTCTTTTGACAAAACCTTGATGAATCCGTCTGTGGAATTATCACAATGAGATTTCCCAAGTGCAGATACGAGCAGCATAGATTTTTTATAACTTTCAGGCTCCAAATCCTGTTCCCGTTTTCCGACCCAGGCGATTTCCGGCTCGCCGTAGACGACAGAAGGCACAAGCGATTTGTCAAATTTAATTCCGTCAATAATTTCAATAGCCTGTTTTGATGCAAAATGCGCAAGTTGAATTTCTTTGCATACATCACCAATATATGTTACACCATCAAATTTTTTGTATTCAGGAACTTTCCTTCCGACTGCAACCAGAACTTTTTCCGCCCGAATTGTTTCCCCGTTATTAAGGTGTACGTTGCAGATACCGTTATAGTCAATGCTTTCAACCGCAACAGATTTGTAAATATTAATTTTTTTCGTTTTAAAAATTCTTTCAATGCGCTTTGAAACTTCAATATCTGCAACGGGTAAAAGATTTTCGGCCAATTCAATAATTGTTACATCAACCTGAAAAGCAGAGAATATTCTGGCCCATTCAATTCCTATTGCACCCGAACCTACGATAACAATGCTTTTGGGTAGCTCGGTAAGTTCTAATACATCATCTGAGCATAATATATTCTTGTGGTCAAATTCCATTCCCTTGAAGGTTCCGGGTTCGGAACCCGTTGCAACAATTATTTTTTCAAAAGTATAAGTTTCACCGTTGGCAGAGATTGTATTTTTATCCAGAACTTTTGCCTCAGCGTTAATAATAATCGTTCCGCTGTTTTTCAGAGTAAGTTCAAGCCCTTTTCTTAACTTTGAGGTAACCTGATTTTTGCGCTCAATAACTTTGGTAAAATCAACCTTCGCACCGGAAAAACTTAACCCTATATTTTCTGAGGAGAGTAGTTGTTCGTATAATTCTGCAGAACGGAGGATAGTTTTTGTGGGTATACAGCCTTTGTTCAGACATACCCCGCCGAGTTGTTCTTTCTCAAACAGAACAACGCTTAACCCTCTCTTCCTTGCATGCAATGCGGCAGTGTACCCCGCAGGTCCACCGCCAACAATGCCTAAATCATATTTTATATTCATTATTTACCCGAATTAGTACTTTTTGTCTCCGCCGCTAACAGTTGTAAATCCGTTACCGAAATTTACACGTCCAAAGTTCCAATAACCGTTCGGGTCATTGTGCTGACGACCGATTCTGAATTTTCTCGTAGTATAGGTTCTTCTTGTAACCGGTTGGAGGTTATTTCCCGAAGCACTGTAAATACCATCTTTTGTAAAATAGGTTGAATTAGGATCAAGTTGTTGTACAGGCTCCTGATAGCCCGCAGGGTCAGGATTAAAACCTGCCGGTAAGTCAGGATTTACAATCAACGTTGTCCCGCCTGCAAAAGATGCTTGTGCAAACAGTAATAATCCGAGTATAATTGCTATTCTTTTCATTTTACAGAAATCTCCTTTGTATTTATATTATATATTATACATTTATTTTAAGGTTTTTCAACATGAAATATTGCTAATCTATTAAGAAATCGTAACATGTGTTGATATAAATACCTAATTTTCATCAAAAAGTATGACTTTATTTCTGCCGGAATTTTTTGCCTTATACAGTGCTTTGTCGGCATTATTCAAAAAGTCATTTACGGATTCGGTCGTATTTTGGGCTGCTCCGACACTTACAGTAACCTTTATTTGTTGGTTGTTATATGAAAACAGTTGTTCCTCTATTGTTTTTCTCAGTCTTTCAAGCGGTATTACGGTTTGCTCAAGCGCGGTTTCCGTGAGCAATATCACAAATTCCTCTCCGCCGTACCTGAATACAATATCGGTTTTCCTGAAATTATCCAGAATAAGGTATGCAACCTCTTTTAAAACATAATCACCGCACAGATGTCCGTAGGTGTCATTGATTTTTTTAAAAAAGTCTATATCGAGAATTGCTATTGAAAGGTTTCTGCCGTAGCGTTTTGAACGCAAAAATTCTCTTTCTACCGTATGGTCAAAGTGCCTTCTGTTATACAAACCCGTAAGAGCGTCAGTCAGAGAAAGATGCCTTGTTCTGGAATACATAAAGTTTATCTTTTTTATAACATCAAGTTTATTTGCTTCGGGTATAGGAAAATTCGTTATGATGTCCTCAATATTCTGCTGAATTTCATCCATAACTTCATCAGGTATATCAAATTGATCGGTAAAATCAAAATCGTTATCCATTAAAATTTTCCCAATAAAAATCTCCTAACCCATTTTACCAGAAAAAAACAAATATAACAAATTTTAACAGTCCGGCCAATCAATTTTACCAGCCGGTGCAGGTTGGCATAAATAACTTTAAGTTGTGGGTTTTACATCAACATATTTTGTATGATATTCTTTGTCAGCTTTATCCAGATAATATACCTCGCGGATTTTCTCTCCGTCAGGGGAGAAGATTTCTTCTTTTTTCAGGTATTCGCCGGAGCAATATCTTACTACGCTCCCGTTAGGATAATAGCCGCATGTTTTTACATTGGTATTAGATCCAAGTATGATGGTATATTTATTATTTATACCATATTGTATAAGAATATCTCCCGTTATTTTGCCTGCAATTCCGCCTTCTTCTGCATCAACATAATTAAAGGACTCTTTATTAATATAGTCTGTAAACTTGAAACCATTTCCCAGCCCTGCATACTCATATATAGGATTATGATTAGCATCGCTTAATTTAATCATTGGATTGTTGGCATCAAAACAGTTGAGGTTTACAGAAATTAAATCTGTGGAGTCAGGTAATTCTCTGTATTCTATCTCTGAATTTCCGTTGTTTTGAATTATTTCGTCAATATAACCGTCAAAATTTTCCAGCTTCGCTCTCTTTTTTATAATATCCAAACACTCTTCTTTTGTCGGATAATGTATAGTTTCCAGTTCCTTTGGTATAGTTGGGAAAGCCATATCTATATATGCATTTGTTTTTGCAATTTCTTGTTGTATTTTTGCCGGAAGTTCTTTTATTGAGGATTCGAACAGGTACTCTTTATCGGCTGCTGTTATACTTTTATCCGAGCCGAGGAAGGCAGGATGTTTTTGCTCTGTTGTTGAGTGAGATTTAACAAAAACATCTTTTGAACACTTTAAGTTCATGGCGATATTAGGCGAATTTTGTGCTACATATGGCCTCAAAACACTGTATGATGAAAATCCTGACTTTTGTATTTGCATAAAATTAATTTCCGCATTTTAAATTGCAATATACAGAGTACAAAAATGCAAAAATATAAATTTTTGCGCTTTTCTTATCTTTTTTTACAAACCTTAATATATACAACGATTGCGACTATTGTTTTTTCCTTATAACAAACTCGTATCCTAAAATATCCATAATATCCTGAACGGTTGAGAATCTTATGCGTTTTGAAATCAATTCGGCAGAAAGAGTACTCTCGTTCGGGATGTCGTAATTACCTCCGCGGTACTTTGCAACAAGTTTCCTCATTGAAGTACGTTCCCTTATTAACATAATTTTTAGTTCTTGTCTTATATCTATCATTCCTAAAATTTAGTATTATTTCTATTAAAAAACAAAATTATTGCACAATAAGTCTTAATTACGAAAACTATGCGATATTATCAAATATATATTAAGCATAATAAAAACTTTTACGCATACAAATATTAACAAATGTAACAACATGTTCTACATGTAACAAAAAATTTACAAAAAAAAACTTTATATATGTAAGGGAAAAAAATAAAGGCACACTGCAATGAGTGATTTAAATTTCAGCTTAAATACCATGAAGCCGGTAATCCGGGAAGCTGCTAATATGAACAATGACGGTGGCGGCGGTAATCTCGGCTATATGGCACAGAGAAGGAAAAAGAAGAAAAATGGTCGTGAGTATTTAGACGAAAGCATTTTCGGAAAAAAGGAAGACGATATTTTTATGTCGGAAAAACTTCCGGAAATGGAAGAAGAAGGTGTTGTTTCTAAATTTTTCGGCGGGTTGATGAATAAGTTAAAAAATATGTAGCCGAGTTTAGTAGGAACCCAGATATTTTACATATGCCGCTTTTTCTTTTATTTGTGAAATAGTATCAATCAGGTTATTTCTTCGGATATGTCCGTCACAACTGACGGTAAAGATGTAATTTTCGTGATTATTTTTTGCCTGACGGGAAGAAATATGCGACAAATTGACGTTGTTTTTCGAAAATATATTTAATACCTCCATCAGAGCTCCGGGCTTATTTTTGGTGGTAAACATCAGAGTTGTTTTATCGTGTCCCGTGGGTTCTGTTTCATAGTCCCCAATGAGGATATAGCTTGTTCTGTTTGTTTTGTCGTCATTTATATTCTCTTTTAAAATGTTCAGATTATGTGTTTCTGCTATTTTTTCGCTGCCGATTGAAGCGTAGGTAAGATTGTAATTTGCAAGGCTTCTTGCAGCTTCGGAGTCATTTGCAACCTCAACAATGTTGAGATTTCTAGGCATTTCATTTGAGATAAATTCCTGACATTGTCCGAGAGTCTGAGGACTCGCTATAACTCCCGTAATACTGTAAAATTCCGTAGTTTTTGAAAGCAGGCAATGCTGAATAGGAATAAGCGTTTCTGCCAGTATCTTTACATTCGGATTTGTCATATTCATCAAAACATCCAGAGTTTCTCTTAATGTTCCGATTATGGAATTTTCCATAGGTAAAACTCCGAGGGTATTAGGGTTATCCTGAACAAAATCAACTATTTGTTTTATTGTTGTTAAAGGATTGCCGTACGCACTGATATTATACTTGTTGCAAAAATAATCTTTTGCGGTTTCAGCGTACGAGTCATTAGGCCCAAGATATGCTATTTGTGAAACATTCTCAAAATTCATCATTTACACCACTCCATCTTTCATATATTATTATAGCAAAATATAAGAGGGTAAACAATGGCAGAGATTAAATTCGGGACCGACGGATGGAGAGCTGTTACAGGCAAGGATTTTAATGAAGATAACGTATTAAAGGCAACGCAGGCTATTGCAAAATATGTTTATGAAACTTTTGGTATTGATAAAAAATTTCTTATCGGTTACGACCCGAGAAATATGGCGGATGTTTTTTCAAAACAGTGTGCCGATGTATTGACAAACCTCGGTTTTAACGTCTTGTACAGCAAAAAAGTTGTTCCGACTCCTGTGCTGGCATATAGCGCAAAACTATTAAATGCGTGTGCAATTATGTTTACGGCATCTCATAATCCTCCCGAGTATCTCGGACTAAAATTTATTCCCGATTATGCAGGGCCTGCGACATCTGATATTACGGATAAAATTACGGAAAACCTGGGTTTAAATATGACTCCTGTCAGGAGGGGAACATTTAAAGAGTATGATTTTTTGCCCGATTATGAAAAACATCTGGAAAAGCTGATTGATTTTGACAAAATCAGAAATATAAATACCAATATAATTTTTGACGGGTTTTATTCCGCAAGTATCGGCTATTTTGATAAAATTCTTGAAAAGCACGGTATAAAATTTGAAACAATGAATATGTACCATGACAAAAATTTCGGCGGCGCTATGCCAGACCCTAAACCGCAATATCTCAGGGATTTAACTGAAAAAGTTAAGTCAAATAAAAATTCAGTCGGTCTTGCAAATGACGGAGATGCTGACAGATTCGGGGTAATTAATGAAAACGGTGATTATGTTTCCCCGAACGAAATAATATCAATTCTTTTAATGCACCTTGTAAAAAATAAGGGTTATAAAGGGTCATTGGTTAAAACTGTCGGGGCAAGTTTTCTGCTTGATAAAGTTGCGGAGAAACTTGGTACAGAAGTAATAGAGACGGCTGTTGGATTTAAGCATGTCGGCGAAGCCATGAGGAAATATAATCCGATTATAGGCGGAGAAGAAAGCGGCGGGTTGAGTATTCAGGGACATATCCCGGAAAAAGACGGCCTGCTTGCAAATGCTCTGATTTTGGAAGCAATGGCTTATGAAAATAAATCTCTTACTCAAATGCAAAAAGATTTGTATAACTTTGTCGGATGTCGGTTTTATAATGCCAGAATTGATAAAAAACTCAGTAATACAGGAGAAATAAAGCCTGTCCTTGAAAGCTTTAAAAATAAAAAAGAAATCGGAAGTTATAAAGTTGTAAAAACAGACCTAAAAGACGGTGTAAAGTTGTATCTGGCAGATAATACAAGCTGGATACTTGTCCGACCGAGCGGGACAGAACCGCTTTTGAGAATTTATTTTGAAAGTGATTCTTTGGAAAAGATTGAAGAACTAAAAAAGGCGGTTTTATAAAATAAGGTGCATTTTATGCATGCAACCTGCTGATTGTACGGTTTAAACCCGTAAAAGTATTTTTTGTAAGTTTAGTACAAATTTGTAAATTAACTTTACATATAGTTCTGCAGATAGCAAAAAATATCTTTATGTGTTTTAATATAGCCGTATAAAGCGGAGATAAAAACATGAGAATTAGTGCAATCGGGTATCACCCAATTTATAATCAGTCTGTTAATTGTAAAAACAGAGCCAGTTCATATAGTAAACCGTCTTTTGGAAACGTACCTGTTTTTCAGGAAGAATGCGGCGCATTTGAATTGACTAAAGAAGGTAAAGCGGTATTGGATTACGTAGAAAAAGGCTGCCCAAAAACAGAAGAAGGAACGCTTCTATACGAACAAAAATTTTCCCGCAATCCCGAATTTTTTAATCCTGTTCGTAACACATTATCAGTAAAGTATATTCTTGATATGTGTAACGGAAATTTAGACGTTATAAATAGGGCTTTAGGCAAATACGGACTTGAATTATACGGAAGATTACCCAGAGGTTATACAATTGAGAACAAGAGAGCGACTTTACTGGAAACGGAATATTACCCAAATGCCGGTCTGGACGATAATTTTATCAATTATATATATTGGAACCGTTCGGGAACAATTGATGAAATTGTTGAAAGATTTGGTGAAAATTCAGCAAGTTATATTGATAGTTATGTAAGTGCCGGTGTATTCAACAAATATACAAATTCTTATGTGCAGGTAAATCGTCCGGATAGTGATGATTATTTGGAAACAGAATACGATTATATGTTAGAACGTGCTATGCATAAGCACCTTGATACTGAGGGATAAAACATACGAAAATATGTTAAAGAAAGTTTATATGAAAAACAAGAAATTTAGTAGTGAACTTGAAATGGTTTTGGATGGAGAAAACCTTGAATACTGGAAAGAATTGGCAATGAAACAACCGATATTGTCGGATTGAGAATTAATTAATTTTAAAAAACTTTTTCATGGCAGCAACAAAAATATTTTCTTTTTCCAAATCGGCATATTTGGGCTTCATCCACAGACCTTTTGGTAATAAAACTACTTCCAGCTTGTTGCCTGTTTCTTCCGGCAGAATATAAACGGTAGTTCCGTTAGGTTTAATCTCGTCAGCGAGCCTGTAAAAATCTTCCGGCATAAAGTTTACGCAGCCTGTTGTCATACTGCGGCGGGTATCTCTAATATCAAGCATCTTAAGTCTTTCCGGATGAGATTGCGGAACTTGGTGAAGTCCGATTGAAGTCATACATTTGTATTCTATCGGGTGTTGAACTCCGTTAAGTACAAGGCAGTTTACAATTTTACCGCTCTCAAAATCTGTTCTGTTTTTTATATTAAGACCATATGGCGCAATAGTAAAATATTGACCCGGAGGGGTAGTTCTTCCTGTTTCAGCGAATTTCCCGTCATAATATACAGCTGTGTTCAGACTGTCCCCTACTGTTTCCCCAACGGCAACTTCAAATCGATCGATTTGTTTTCCTGCTTTATATACATCTGCGTGACTTTCGGCCTTGTTTATTATCATAAATGCATTCTGTTTACCTTTGGCTGCTTCAAATGCCAGAATCCTTTCAATATCTGTTTCAAGCTGATTTATCCTTGCAGCGGCTTTTTCTTCAGCACACATTGCTCTGCGGAGTATTTCATCAGCTGCATGAGTTCCGGTTCTTATTGCCTGTTCAAGGTTTATCATACATATTTCCTGTTTTTGATAAAATTGTACATTTATAAAGTAAATCAAGGATAAAAATTGCCTTTTTAGCGTTTATTATTAAAACTTTGTTACAGATTATAATTTATAGTCGTAATTAATTGGCAAAAGTTTTTATTCAGGGTATTATTATAGATGTAAAAGGAGTTATTATGCCAATAGATTTTAATGCAAATTTTGTTCCGAATCCTAATAGCAACGGTTTCCAGCAAAAGGTCAGTATGGCCTCTTTCTTATCGGGAAAAGGCAAACCGGATACGTTTGTAAAGACGGTAAACGTTGAGAATGCGGGTATTGATAAAGATTATGAGGGTATTACTATTTCTGAAAGCAGGTTCGGGACAATTAATAAAACAGGTGAAACAGCAAAACTTTATACCATTACAAATAGAAATGGTGCAAGCGTTAAATTGTCGAGTTTTGGTGCAACAATAACTTCTGTATCAGTACCTGATAAAAACGGGAAAATGATTGATGTTACTCAGGGTTATGATAACGTAACACCATACGAAACTGCTCCTGTCGGGCATGCAGGCGGTACAATAGGTCCTTGTGCAAACAAAATCAATAACGGAGAATTTACCATAAACGGAGTAAAATATGAGCTTGAAAAAAATAAAGATAGCGGCAGAACCCATTGTCACGGCGGAAGTGACGGCTTTGACGTGAAAAACTGGGAGTCGAAGGTTCTTCCTGACGGGGTGGAATTTACTTATTACAAAAAAGATATGGAAAACGGATATCCCGGAAATGTTACTGCCAAGGTAACATACAAATTTGATAATGATAATAATTTACACATAAAGTATTCTGCAACTACCGATAAGGATACTTTGATTAATATGACAAATCATACCTACTTCAACCTGGACGGCGCTGAAAATACGCAGGAAAATTCGGTTTATGACCATGTTGTAAAACTGCCTAATTCATCAAGAATTACCGAAACTAATGAAATAGCAATTCCGACAGGAAAATTCCGAGATGTGAAAAATACCCCCTTTGATTTTAGCGTGGAAAAAAGAATTGGTGATGTAATAGATAGTGACTATGACCAGATGAAGATAGGTTCGGGCTTTGACCAAAATTACTGTATAGACGGCTACAACGGAAAATCTTTAATTGATATTGCGGAAGTGAAATCTCAAAAGACCGGAATTAAATTAAAAGTTTCGACAAATTTACCGGGATTTCAGTTTTATACGGCAAATCATCTCGGAAAATCGGCTCAGCCTGCGGGTAAATCCGGTTCAAGATACGAAAAGCGTTCTTCTCTGTGTGTTGAACCCCAATTTTATCCTAATGCGATAAATACAAAAGAATTTAAAGAAAAAGGAATATTGAAAAAAGGACAAGAGTACAACCGAGAAATAGTATATTCTTTTTCTGCCGGTAAATAGGGCTAAAATTTCATAATCTGGACTGTCCAATATTTGCTCAAACAGTCATAAATATTATTTATATCATTAATAACTTCAAGTAATATTATTCCGCTGTTTATGCATTTATATTCCCCTATAGGGTGCAAACCGATTCTGGTTCTTATGTTGCAGCCGTGTTCTGTCAGAATTTCCTGAAATTTTACAGCTTCTTCTGTTCGGTTTTCAAGCGATATTCCCATTATTGCAGTCATATTTTTCTCCTTTTCTCATATTTTATATTGTGCGGCAGTATAAAAAATCAGACAGTCAACTATGCGGTACGGGCAGTATAAATAATTCATAATATATGCTATCAACCTGTCAATTTCTTTTTCTTTTGTTGCGGGTAAAAGAAAAAGAAATTGACGAAAGAAAAAGAAAAAACGCTTTATATGGTCAATGCCTTCGGCATTGAAACATTGCTTACGCAATGCACTATGTGCCGTTTTTCGCCTTTGCCGAAAAATCTTTATGCCTCACTATTGTGCTTTGCACACGTTCGGCAAAAATTAAGCCGAGCGAGTTTTCGAAGAAAACCATAGCGAGGCAGAACGGAAAAATGCTTTTGCATTATATGTTTGTTGTAAACAATAAAATTTGTAAACTTTTTTTATATTTACTGGCAATTTTTTTTATCTCATGTTTTATTATATACAAGGAAAATTTAATACAGATTTTACATTACATAATAATCAAAAAGGCGGAAATATGGCAGGAACAATATTTAGTGGTTTGCAGGCAGCTCCCGTTACAGAACAGAAGAAAAGACACGGCAAGCTCAGCAAAATATTTATTAAAGACAGGTTATTCCGATTATTTGAAAAGGAATTAGGTTCCCCTAATTCGATTTTTGTAAAAGTTAATGATAATGTAATTAATAAAATTGCTGATTTTATTTCCGGTGATATAAACCGCTCCTGTTCTGTCGGTATTGCGGGTGAAACCGCAAGCGGCAAATCAACGGTTGCATACGATGTAATAAGTAAAATACGGGAATTTGAAGAAAGCCATAATTTATCGAATATAATTACAAGAATTAATATAGATGATTATTATTATGACCGTTCGGAAATGGTTAAAGAAGCCGGAAGTTTTGCGGAATTTGCAAAGCATTACGATTTGGATGTTCCTGAGGCATTGGAGCTGGAATTGATGAGGGAGCATATGTCAAGGCTATTAAAGGGCGAAGACGTTTATCTTCCGAAATATGATATGTCGGGTACCGCTAAGCGATATGATAATTTTACCCTTGTAAAACCTTCAAAAATTATTATTTCGGAGGGCTTATATGCACTGACCCCAAAGATTGTGGATGCTTTTGATTTTAAATTGTATGTGGATGTTTCTGTTCATGTTCAAAAAGAAAGATTTTATGTAAGAGCTGCCGAGCGTGATTTGGGAGATTCAACAGAGGAAGTTTACCAGAACGCATCAAGAAAAGCTCAGATATATGTTCATCCTACAGCCCAAAAAGCCGATATAATTCTTTCAGGTGAAGCAAATAGAGAAGATTACAAAAGATTTATTAATGATTTGATTGCATTAATCTGCCAGGTTCACGGTATATAAAACGTTACGTTTTATCAAATTTCTTGCTAATTACACGAAATATGATAGAATACTGTTATAGCATTTATTATTGATTAGGTGGATTATGAAGAAGATTCTTATTGTTGATGATGAGCATGATATTGTTGAGAGTGTAAAATTTGTACTGGAAGCCTCTGACTATACTTGTTATTGCGCATATAACGGAGAGGACGGGCTAAGACTTGCAAAGGAAATTTCGCCGGATTTGATTATTCTTGACGTTATGATGCCCAAAATTAACGGATACAAAATCAGCAGATTATTAAAGTTTGACAGCAAATATAAAGATATTCCCATCTTAATGGTGACGGCACGTTCTCAGGAGGGAGATAAACTCATAGGGGAAGAAACAGGCGCTAACGAATATATTACAAAGCCTTTTGAAATGGACGAGATTGTTGCAAAAGTTGACGAATATTTAAAGAAAGAATAATTTAATGGAAACGATAACTAACAAAACTCTGGAAAAACTTAAATATGACCTTGTCCGCTCCGGTCTTGTCCCTTATGAAACCATTGAAAAAGCCGAGGAAATTGCCTCCGCTCAAAACGTAAATATCGGGCAGGTTCTGATAAATTCTGGAGCAATAACGGAAGAAGAAATAATAAAGTTTTTGGAATCAAAACTGCACATTCCGTCTGTTAATCTTGAAGATTATTCTCTCGATAAAAATTGTCTAAAATATGTAAGTTTTTCGGACGCAAGAAAGTATAAAATTATTCCTTTGTTTAAAATTGAGGATACATTGACTGTTGCAATGGCGGACCCTTTGGATTTATTTGCCATCGATAAAATTGTTGAAACAGCAGAATGTACGATAGAACCCGTAATTTCGACAGAAGCCGGTATAATGAAAAAAATTGATGAGTATTACAAAACGGATATTACTGTCGGTGAAATTTTTACTCAGGACAATTCTGAGGGCTTTGATTGGAGAGAAGAACTTCATAGCGAAGATTTGAGCGATACGCATATGCAAAAAATTATTCGCTCAATATTAAAGCAGGCAATTATGGAACATATTCATGAAGTAACTTTTCAGCATACCGACAACGGTTTGGGGGTAAACTTCAAGTCCGGCGGAGAAATAATTTCAAAAGGTGAAATTCCGGGGGTATTAACGGCATCGTTTGTTTCAAAATTAAAATCCCTCGCAGAACTTGATCCGTCAGTATCCGAAGTCCCTCAGCTCGGAAAACTTTGTTTTAAGGTAGATGAACTGACTGTTATTGCCAGTGTATCAACTTTTCCTACGATTATGGGCGAGAGGATTTTTATAAAAATATATATGCCGCCTAAAAAATTGTCTGATTTAATTAATTCCGAAAAACAAATGCAAATTATCAATAATGCTATTAACGAATCGGGGATAATACTTGTTTGCGGTGCGCCGTTGAGCGGAAAAACGCATGTTATATATTCTTTGCTACTGGAAATTGCCTCCAGACACAAAAATAAGAATATAATGACTCTGGAAAGTTTTGCCAAATACAATCTAGAGGGTGTAAATCAGTGTGAGTTAAATGAAAATGTAAACTTTAATATGGATAAGGCTTCTAGGTTTATAGAATTTCAGTCGCCTGATATAATCTATCTTGAGGGTGTAAAAACGAAGGAAGTCTTTGACTATTTTTCAAGTCTTGTCTATGAAAACAAAACTATTCTTATGGAATTTCTTGCAAACAATATGGAAGAACTAAGGAATAAAATGGCATTTTCTGATTTTGAAACCTTAAAATCTTTAATCAGTTGCATGATATTTATTCACTCTCAGGACAGTTATGAGGTATTTGACAGAGAATCTCTCCAAAAATATTTGGCATAATTAAATATCGGTTTTACAAATTTTATGATAAAATTTATTTACGGGATGAGCGATAAATGATTTCTTTTTTAGGTAAGTGTACTCAAAATTTAGTAAAATGTTTTAAATATCTGTTCACGGGACAGTTAAAGTTTTCGAGTGTCGTTGAGCAGGCGGTATCGCTGAGTTTTGACTCTCTGCCGATTTCGCTTATTATTGTTTTTATAGCGGCATCAGTAATAACAATTCAGGTTGCAAAGCAGTTTTTGATGTCCGGTGCGGAAGCATACATTGGCGGAACGATAACAATAGTTCTTATAAGGGAAATAGCGCCGGGGTTCGTGGCACTTGCTGTGGGTGCAAGGGCGGGTACTGCGATATCTGCTGAAATTGCCAATATGCAGGTAACAGAGCAGGTAGATGCAATTAAAACATTAAAAGTAGACCCTGTCGGATATTATTTTACACCGAGGATTGTGGCGACGGCGCTTACAATTCCGATGGTGGTGCTTATAGCCGAGCTCATAGGTATAGGCGGAGGATTGCTGGTATCAAACCTTACAATAAATTTACATCCTCAAAGGTATATGTATTCAGTTTGGGCGTGGATGTCAACAAGAGATATTTATATAAGTCTGTTGAAGGCTTCAATTTTTGGTGCATTAGTTTCTTTGGTATGTGCAACTCAGGGCTATGAAACACGGGGCGGTGCAAAAGAAGTCGGTATTTCCACAACTCAGGCGGCAATACTTTCAACGGTATATATGCTTGTTGCAGATTTTCTGGTAAATCTGGTATTTTATATTGCGTAAAAAATTAGTTATATAGTAAAGGAGAATAGTTATGGTAGTAGCAGAAGTAAAGTACAATGAGAAAAAACGAACCTTAAAAGGAACAGGTGCTGATGATGTAATAAATGCTCCAGATTACGGGTATGTTGCACCGACCGAGGGGAAGAATAAAGATAAAGGTTTAACTATAACCGGCGGGAAGGGAAATGATTCAATAGTCGGGACAATATACAACGATGTTATTAAAGGTGGTGACGGCAATGATACAATTACCGGAACACTTGGTCTCGATAAGATAACGGGCGGAAAAGGTTCAAACCTTATAGAATATACTTCTGTAGACCAACTTGATGGGGATATTATATATTTAACAAAAGGTGAAAATCTGACAATAGATGTTAAAGGAATAACAACAAATCCTGATGATATAACATATACAGTTGTCGGTAAAAATTTAGTAGTAAACGTGAACGGACAAGAATTTACAGTAAAAAACTACGGCAAAAAAGATGTTACGGGTAAATACGGAAGCGTAAGACTCGTATACGGAAGCGGAGAAAACGATTATGTGGATTTAAAGCAATCGGCTGTGGTGGCTTCTGATGTTGGAACCTTCCATAATGATTTTATAGATAAACATACATATTTCAGTGCAAAAAACAAAGGCTTAAAAATCAGCGGTAAAGCAGGAAATGATAGTATTATAGGTACTGACTACAAGGATACAATAAAGGGCGGTGACGGTGATGATACAATTACCGCAGGAGCAGGCAATGACAAACTCTATGGAGAAAAAGGGTATAATACGTTTATTTTTAGTGCCGGTGACGGAAACGATACAATATATTCCGGAAAAGGAGAGGATACTCTTGAATTTTTGGCAGGCGATATAAAATTCCAAAACGGTGTAGGTAAACATAAACGTGATTTGATAATCACATATAATCATGATGTTGATGGGGTAGCACAAGATTCTGTTACAATAAAGAATTATTATGATAAAAGAGGAAATGTCAGTTCTTCGATTAAGAATGTAAGTATAAGCGGAGTTACTTTTGATATTGAAGAGTTAAGAGGGCTTGTTGAAAATGGAAATTTGGTAGTCGGTAGCGAATACACAAACGGAACCTCAGGCGATGATGTAATTATTGCAAATGATGCGACTTATGAAATCCATGCAAAACAAGGCGGTAATGATACAATATATGGTGCTTCCGGTGTTTGGGGATATTATTTGGGAACAGGAAACAATACAGTATATGTTCAAGATAAATCAGATAGCGGTACTGCATATGTATTTATGAATTCCGGTGATGATACAATTTATACAACAGAAACAAGAGGGAATTATCTTTATATAACAACTTCCACGCAAGTGAACGGCGGACACGATACAATACATTGGAGAGGTGGTTCGGCAACTTTATTATTCTATGGAACAGATTATGCTGATATAATTTGTACAAGAGAAAACGGAAGTAATGACCTTATATTGATGTATGGCGAAAGTAACACTGTTACCTTGAAAGACTACTATAAAGCCGGCAACGAAGGTATGGCTAATTTTAAATTAAGTTCTAATAATGAACCTGAAATATTTCATTCAAGTTGGCCTACCTTAGCTCAAATTATTGAAAATAAAAATGGCGTTAAAACAATGATTAGCGGTGTTACAGGTGGCGATACGGATGATTACATTATAGGAACAGATAATGCTGAAACTATAACAGGCGGTGCCGGAAATGATTTAATCAACCCTAAAGGCGGAACTGATGAAATTCATCTTGGTGAAGGCAATGATATTTTATTCGCAGGAAACGACAATAAAACTATTTTTGCTGATGGCGGAAATAATACGATTAATTTAGGGACAGGTGTAAACAGAGTTACACTAGGAACAGGGGAAGATACCGTTATCACAAGTTCAACAGGTGTAAATCAAATAACATTTGTTGAGGGTGATACAGGAAACGATACCTTTATTGATAACGGCGCAACAAGTATACTAAAATTTAGTGATAATACTTATTCAGATTTAATACTTGATGCGACGGGAGATAATCTTGTTATTCAAAGAGGTTATGGCGAAAATGCAAAATATGTAACATTATTAAATACCGAGAGTAATAATAACAAAATTCTCATCGGTTCAAAAACTTCGGCTGAAGGAACGGGGCAATATCTGTTTAATCTGAATACCTTAACAGGTAAATCAACATCAACCGAAAGCCAAACTATAGCAACAGGCTCTGGTAATGACAGCATTTTTGCAGGTTTAGGTAATGATATTATCAATGCAGGTACGGGGAATAATTGGATTACATTGGAAACAGCTGATTCAGGTAATAATAATACATATACTTATACGGAGGGAGCAGAAGATACTTTTGTCCTAAACGGTTATACGGATTTAAGCGGTTTAAGATTTTTGCAAACAAACGGTGATTTGGTTATTGCTTACAATGGTGATTTTGCAAATAATACTTTAACCATTGAAGGCTATAATTCCCCGTATAATATTAAGTTCTGTACCAAGAATGGAGATGAATATTCTTCACCCGTAAATTTAACTGCTTTAATGAACAGTAGTAATACAATAATTAATTACACCTGTACGGAAGAGAATCACACAATAGATGCAAGCTCTGCAGTGTCAAGTGTAAATATAACAGGCTGTGCGAGTGTCGATAATATTACGGGAAGCTCATACAATGATATGATAAACGGAAAAGGCGGAAGTGATATTATCAATGGCGGTGACGGAGATGATTTATACACAATAGATAGTGGTGATTGGGGCAGTGGTTTAACGGTAATATCAGATACCGCAGGAACGGCAGATACTTTAAGAATTAATACAACTTCTTCCGGTATAAATCTTTTCTTTGATGTAACTCAAACTGGTACCGTAACGGACGGTAATGTAAGTTACACAAAAGGCAATGATTTATATATAAACAGTGACAACGGATACACCTATGCTAATGCAAAGAATTACACAGGAACAAAAATAAGCGGATATTTTAACGGTAATTCAATAGAAAATGTTTATATTCCAAACGCAAATGATTGGGTGAATGCGTTTGAAAGCCGTACAATTGATATTATTGCTCAAAATGTTGCAAATTGGCTGAATGCAAACGGTTATACCTCTACAACAGATGCTATTGCTGAAGGGAAACAAGCTGATCTTATAAATTTATACAATCCTATTATGGGTACAAGTGATGCTCTTAACGGAACCTCAGGCGATGATATAATTATTGCAAATGATGCGACTTATGAAATCCGTGCAGAACAAGGAGGCAATGATACAATATATGGTGCTTCCGGTGTTTGGGGGTATTATTTGGGAACAGGAGACAATACAGTATATGTTCAAGATAGATCAAGTAGCGGTACTGCATATGTATTTATGAATTCCGGTGATGATACAATTTATACAACAGAAACAAGAGGGAATTATCTTTATATAACAACTTCCTCGCGAGTGAACGGCGGACACGATACAATATATTGGAGAGGTGGTTCATCAGGTTTAATATTCTATGGAACAGATTATGCTGATATAATTTGCACAAGAGAAACAGGTAGTAATGACCTTATATTAATGTATGGCGAAAATAATACTGTTACCTTGAAAGACTACTATAAAGCCGGCAACGAAGGTATGGCAGATATTGAACTCACTTCAAACAATGAGCCTGAAAGATTTTCAAGTAGTTGGCCTACATTAAATGAAATAATTGCTATTAAGGGCGGGGTTGGTAATGATGTTTATCAAGTTGCAAACATAAATAGTATACCGCACAGAAGCCTTGTTGTAAACGATAATGGCGGCACTGATATATTAAATATTCACAACGATAAAGCGGATGTAAATATAATGTTTAATATCAAAAAAGACGGTACATTCGCAGACGGCGAGGATAAACTTCTGTTAGGCAGCCACAATAGTTTTAATGCTTGGGTAACAAATGGCGGTGTCGTGCCTGCGTCGTATTATTGCGTTGAAATTAATGATTTTGATTCAATAGAAACAATAAATTCCAACGGCGGGTATTATATGGATACCGCTAAACTCAATGCTTTAAAATCAGATGTTGCTTCCTGGTTATTATCTGCAAACGGCGGAGCTGGGTACGAAGATGTTGCAACGGCCCTTACAAGTGGCGATGATGATTTAGCAACACTTATTGCAATGTTTAACAGGGATACAAACTGGAATGTAAATTCATGATATAAAAACAGATAATAAATATCCGCTTCGGAAGATGTTCGGGAGCGGATATTTTATTATTTATTTAATTCTGCTTTTGCCTGTTTCCACAATCTGTCGTATTCTTCAAACGAATATTCTTCCAGAGGTTTTGTTGCGAGTTCTTCCATTTTTCTGAATCTTTGCATAAACTTTTTATTTGCCCTTAGTAAAGCCTGTTCCGCATCAATTTTATTCCAGCGGGCAAGGTTTACCGTTGCAAACAGAATATCCCCGAATTCTTCTTCCATATGGTCAAAATCTTTTTCTTTTTCCGCTTCTTTAAACTCCTGAAATTCCGACATAATACACTCGTACAAAGAGTCCTCACTCGGCCATTCAAAACCCGTCTTAACCGCTTTTTTACTGATTTTTTGCGCACTCATTAATGCGGATTGAGATTTTGAAATCCCATCCATCACGGATTTTCTGTATGTTTTTTCTTCGTTTTTGAGTTTATCCCACGCTTCCAAGACCTCTGATGCAGTATCGATTTTTTCGTTACCAAAAACGTGCGGGTGACGGTGGATAAGTTTTTCTTTCAATTCTTTTGCAACATCTTCTATGTCAAAAGCCCCTTCTTCAGAAGCGATTTGAGCATGAAGAACAACCTGTAACAATACATCTCCGAGTTCTTCTCTTAAATTTGCCATATCCCCGCTATCAATAGCATCAACGGCTTCATATGCTTCTTCAAGCATATTCGGTCTTAAACTTTTATGGGTTTGTTCTCTGTCCCACGGACAGCCGTCAGGCGCTCGCAGCTTGGCTATAACCTCTATCAGTTCTTTTAATTCTTTCACTTCCATAAGTAAATTTTATCATAAAATATCAAACAAAAATATCAAAAATTTTAAAAAGAATCATCCAAAAGGTTGATGGCGATATAAAATGCTGTGCTATTCTATAATGTGTAAAGTTTTTTAGTGATGAAAGAAAGGATTATTTAGAATGGCAAATTCATTTCAAATTGGAAACGTTATCCCGCGCCTTTTCAATGGCAGTAAGTATGAATCAGCAAACAGAGCATCTAATCAGGCAACTATAGGAAAAACTTACAATCCGTTTGCAAAGTCCGGGATGAAGGTTGATGTATTGACAGCAGACGTATTTGAAACAACTTCATTTACAGGCGCAGGTTCTACATCAGGAAATTCTATTTCAAAAATTAAGAGAATGGCTTCAACATTCATCGGTTCTTTGGGAGATATGTTCCCGACATTCAGAAGAGGTATTGAAAGCATAAGCGCATTCTGCGGAAGAATTAAGAGTAACATTTCAAATACTTGGAACTTCTTAAGCGAAACAAAGATTCCGGGTATTATGGATGCAGGCCGCGCTATCAGAGCAAAAATCGATACCGCAAATTACAAAAAAGAAGTACAGGCATATGCGTCGAAACCCGTAGGGGAACTTCGCGGATTGCTGACAGAAAGTTTAAGTATTGCTGCGTAGGAGGAAATTAGAAGATGAATATGAATAAAGTAAGAAAAATTATTGATGCATTATCAATCCACACAGATCCCGAATCTATAAGTGTATTGAATGAAGTAGGAACTAATTCCTCAATTGATGCAGTAAGAGAAATGACTTCCCGTGCATTAGTCAGAAAAAATGTTCACGATTCTTTAGAAGTTGTTATTTCAAATCAGGGTAAAGGTATTAATGACTTAAGCACTTTGGTTGCAATGAGTACAATTAATGAGCTTTTATCTTTGGAAGACAAAACAGAAGCAATAAGCGTTTTGGAAGATACAGTAAACAACAGCCCTGAAGAAGAAGTAAGAGATAATGCTCGTTCCGTTAAAGCATTAATGGCATTGAGCTGCTAGGGAATTTGCTAATTTAAGTAATGTGATTTTATATATATAACAAAAGCCGCCGGTTAAATGGGCGGCTTTTTAGTTTGCTTATTCGGATTCTATTGAAAGATTCATTATTTCAATATCGTCATAGTCCAATCTTGCTTTGTTGAACAGATTAACTCCAGTTTGTATCACGATTTCATTGACGTTATCGGGATTAATGGCAGAGCGGGGCAGCTTGATTCTCTGATTATCTCCGTTAAGTTTAATTTCTGCAATTTTTTTGCCGTTAAAATAAATTTCCGGTGCGCTGGAGTATGACTCGATATTGTTTTGTTTCATTTTGTGTGCCATAAGAGTATCGACTCCGATAACAGAACCGATAACAAGATAGTTTTCGCAATTAAGAGTATTTGAGGTCATTTTAAAGCGTTTTACATATGTAGGTCCAAGTGCTTTGAGCCGGAAATCACCGGAATTTGCCGAACCCGATGAAAAAGTATCGTCACCGAGATGCAGCATGCTGTCATCAATCACCACATCCATAACCTCGCTTTTTTGAATCCCTATAATGAGCGGTTTTGATGCAATATTTTTGTCTATGGTTACGGAAAACGGGCGGTATCCTGTTTTATTGACGGACATAATTGTTTCGTCGTTGACGGTAGCATTGAGAGAAAACGCACCTCTTTCGTCTGTTTTCGTTTTATAGCCTAATTGAGGGATAGAAATTATGGCACCCTCGATTGGTGTGTTGGTTTTTGCATCAACCACCGTGTTGCCTCCGCCGATTTCGGTCACACCGCCTGTCAGGGGGGCAGAATTTGCTACTGTACCTGTGAGTAAAGCGAATATTGCCAATACAATAAATTTATTTTTCATTTAACCTCAACTGATAATCTAATTTTATTTTATGAAACGGGATTTTAACCTGTACTACTTTCTATATTTTAAGGATATTCAAAAAAAAGTAAAGATTTTAATTAAAGTATAAAATTTGTTGATATTTATTTTGTTTTTGATATTATATTCATACGGACAGATTTTGTTACTCAAGCCGAAGTGATGAAATTGGTAGACGTGCCAGACTCAAAATCTGGTGTGGTTCACCCCACGTGCCGGTTCGACTCCGGCCTTCGGCACCATAAGACCTCTCAGGAGGTCTTTTTTAATACCGGAGTCGAACCGGTTCCCGGTTCTGTTTTTTAAACTGTCCAATATGCGGAATTTGTGTCCAATTTTGTCCTATGCTATGACAAAATATTTTTTGGATTTGCCGTCATATAAAGTAAGCAGGCAGCTGCGAAATAGGACTTTTTAATTTGGTGGCAGTACTATTTGAAAGTTTTACAAAATGTAAACCTAACTGCAGAGAAAATTATAAACCAACTAAAGTAACAAACACAGTCACAGTATGTTAATATTCATTATCTGATGAAAAATACAATAAAAATCTATTTATTCTATTTCTAATTCTATGAATAAAACATTTTATTTTCCATTCTAACTTAGACATCGGAGGTTGAGCTTTAAGTTTAACCTTTTTGTTTAAAGAAATATATTTACTCCAATCCATGTTATTTAATTCTTCTTCAGATGGAAACCAACATTCTTCATCATTATTTAAGGCAGTTCTTCTAGCCATTCTTTCATTATCTCTTCTCTGTTATTTCTATAATACTGTCCAACTTGCATATGTAAATATACGATTTTTATCTTTTTGGGCAGTTCGACATTTTTAAATTGTTTTATATATTTTAGGTATTTATTAAAAAAATATTTTGTTCCTTTATTTTTGGATGTACCATTTATTATTATTTTATTAATATTTGAATTTAGTATTTTTTCAAATAGTTTATTGTAATCTTGTTTTTCATCATATTGTATTGTTTTATTTTTACTGCCTTCGATATAGCAAGAACAAAGTATATCCCATAATCCAATCCCATGCTGTGCAAGGCAATTTAGTTTTTCGTTATAACTACATAAATTTACATTGTACTTTTTTCTAATTGTATTCCAAAAATCATTTTTTTCTTCATTTGCATAATATTCACAGTTATTTCGAGAAACTTCAGACGGAAAAGTACCAATTATTATGACTTTTGTATCTGAATCTATTATTGCAGGTAAACCTTTTTGCCTGTTAATCATAATTTAATAATCCTCCAGCCTGATTATATAAAATAATTATGCATATTGTCAATAATATAAGTATATTGTTTTTGTTTGTTAGGCATTGCATAACCTGCTGACTTTCAAGACATTATCTACATTTTTAAATGTGTCATTTACCGAAAATTTTTGGAAATTTTATATAAAAATTATCAAAATTATCGTTACTTTTTCTCAAACCGACTGTTATTATACACTAATAATAGTGTTCTGTACGCCAAAAAGTAACGGTACAAAAATTTGTTTCCCCATGGCTTCCCCAATAGACGAGGGTTCAGTTTGCGTAAATGTTAAAAATTTTTAATATTATAGCAAATTTTATTTTTACAAATTATGTGATTTGATGTCAAGTGCATACTTGAAAAATGCAATGTTACTTGATTTTACTTCTGTTTCTGATTAGGTGCAATTATAGTACAGTAGGGTAGACTTTAGTCTACCGACATAACAATATGGTGGACTGAAGTCCACCCTACTTTTGAAATTATCAAATACACGGTTAAAAATTCTCAAAACTACTGTTGTTCTACAAACAGATTATCTGGTGCAAAAAATATTTTGGCAGGACTTTTTATTTTTCTATTTCATAAAACTTCCACATTTTAAACACACTTTTGAAAGCATCTTTTGCCGAAATATTCTTATAATCTATGTCCTCATTAAATTCACCCAACAACTGGTGTTTTTCAGTAGAATATATTTTTATTTTATTTAATTCATCATAATTCGATGTACGTGTGCATTTATTTGGGTATTTTTTTTGATTAACTTTGTATCGATACCCTTTAGATATTTTTTGAGCTCTGCTCATTAAATCTAGCTTCTCTAATATAGTATATTTTTTCCAGTCTTCTTCTGACACATAAAACTTATATTCATCCTCAGAAAAATCATATGAATCAAAATAAAAATATGCCATTGTCTTATATATGCCGTCTAATTCAACTTTTTCCTGAGATTCATCATCCTGATTGACCTGTTGTTCTATAGCCGGTGGAGAAGTTATCTGATTAACGGCGGGTCTGTTCTGGGAATCTGCGGATGCAAAAGTTATGACCAGAGCTATAAGTAATATTATTGGTAACATCAATAAAGCCGGAATAATTAAAAAGTTTAGACATATAAAGAATATTGTCTGCTTTTCTTGTGATTTATTAAAAGCTTCAACATCATTCCATTTTTTACCTTTATATGCCCATTCATTCCCTTTTAGTCCGCAATATATCTGGAATAGTCCTCTTAATGGTGTTGAACCTACTGCCCACATAAACAGTGTTATATATGATTTATTGTAAAGCCCCCATATCCAAGTCCCAAAATATGCTCCCCAGTTAAAAATCTTGGTATAGTCATAAGGCAGTTTTGAGGTAACTTTACCGGGTATAAAAAGTAAACACAATCCTGCAACCCATGCGACTAAATGAGTTATTATATCTATGTTGAACGGAAACAAATACCAAAAAGTTGTCAGTCCGAAAAGTATCCCAAAAACCGCAGTTATGTATTTATTGGTTTGAGCGAAAAGATCTCTGACACGTCTGTGGACGGTTGGTATTAAAAGAACCAATAGAGCTATTGAACCGAGTAGTGTTATAAATTTTAGTACAAACGGTGAATTCAAAAATATAGTATTGAACTTGAAAATATCCTCTAAAGATGAACATTTAATAAACCAATACAGTATGAATGGAATGTTTACGGCGTAAGAAATTGCACTAATATATATTATATTAACGCAGTAATCTCTCCTGCCGAGAATCCCGTCATAACTGTAAAATTTGGTATTTATATCCAGATTTTCCGTCATAATTATGCCCTATATTTAGTCAGCTGCCATTCCGCTCATTGCTACAACAGTTAAAATAATTATTGCTGTAATTGCTAATAGAATGCTTAATACAGCAAGAATAGTTCCTGCAATAGCCCACTTCTTTTGATATGAATGAAAAGCTTCAATACTTTCAAATTTTTTGTTTTTCCATGCCCATTCGTTTCCTTTAATACCGAACCAGATTGCCAGACCAAGTTGAACCATACCTGTAATCAGATTGACAAAAGGAATAAATGCTAAAAAAATGGTTAATATTATAAGCAGAGTAATATAACTTTTGTTTCCAAGGCCCCATATCCATGTCAAAAGAAAAGCGCCCCAGTTGAATTTATCTGCGACTGCTTCCGGTACTGTGATATTTTCGCCCTGCCCGGAATTGTTCTCTATAACTTCATTTTCCATCTTTTTCTCCTTATTTATATTCTTAGTATTACTATTTACAACTAACGTAGATTATAGATTATAAGTGTAAATAAAAAATCATATAGATATATTAAATGATAAATATGACAATTTTATATATAGTTTTAGTTTGCAGGTCAGTCACTGACTGACCTGCAAATTTTGAGATTCTAAAAATTGTTGTTATTTCTCCTTAAACCGACCGTTATTTTACAGCTTATTGGGTAAACGTGATATAATATTTTCGGAGTATGGTAGTTATAATGGATAAATTTGAGCTTAAAAATTTCAACAAAAGAATAGAATTAAATACAGATTTGAAAAATATTTCAGAACTGATTTGTAATAATTATGATTTTGGCAACTATATTTCAAATGAATTAATAACTATCGGGTATGAAGATTATAATTATTGTTTAACGACGACCAAAGGAAAATACTTCGTTAAAATTTTTAACAAGGAAAGAACTTCTCAAGATATTAAAAACTATCTGGAAAGAATACGTGCTGTTGCAAAAAGTGAAATCAGTTTTCCAAAGCCTTTGTTATTTAACGGAGATATTAATTTACCATTAGAGTACAACGGGAACCATTATGATATATGTGTGTTTGAATACATCAGCGGTAAGAATTATTTTGAACTAAAAGAGAAACCTGGGTCTGATGTAATAAAAGAATTGGCAAAACAAACCGCAATGATTAATAATTTGGATATAAGACCGAACTTTATATATGATTCATGGGCCATTATAAATTTTAAACAAGAATACGCAAAAAAAAGAAAATATCTTCCGGATAAATACAAAAAAGAATTTGACAGATTATTAACTGAATTAAATAATATTAATTTTGATAATCTGCCCAAAGGATTTGTCCATGGGGATATTATCAGCACAAATGTTATGATTGATAAAAATTCCAAAGTATGGATTATTGATTTTGCCGTATCTGATTATCTGCCGAGAATAATTGATTTAGCCGTAATTTCCTGTAATATGTGTTTGGATAAAAAATCAAAAGATAAAACTTATGAAAATATTTCACTGCTATTAAGCGAATATAACAAATACAACAAATTAACAAATTATGAATTGGAAATATTCGGAACATTTTATAAACTTGCCAATGCCATGCATATCCTGCAAACTCAGTACATTATTCAAACATTCGGTGATTCGGAAGAAAATCAATATTGGTTAAATGAAGGCATTAGCGGATATTCCTTTAATGACGTTGAAAGTTTAACTAATGCGTTAAAACAATAAAATATACGTGTGTAAATAAAATATTTGTCGGTAATTTGTTTATGATATTATCATTACTAAGGTGTGTTGATGAAATCTGATACTGCAAAAGGATATTTAAACGGAATAACGGCAGCAATCGGCTACGGGACAAATCCATTGTTTGCACTTCCTTTGTATGCAAACGGATTAGGGGTAAATTCTGTTTTGTTTTACAGATATTTGTCGGCAACTATAATTTATGGTTTATGGTTAAAATTATTCAAACAAATATCTTTTAAGATAACTTTTAAAGAGTTTTTGGGATTATTTCTTTTTGCTGTCATATTTGCTTATTCTGACATATTTATATTTGAAGCTTTTAAATACATGGATTCGGGACTTGCCTGTACAATTTTATTTGTATATCCGCTTATTGTTGCCCTGATTTCAAAAATTATATACAAAGAGAACGTGTCACGTGTTATTTGGCTCGCACTTGCTTTGGTGATTAGCGGGATTTGCCTGCTTTATAATGGTCAGGAGGGGCTTTCAATAAGTTTAAAAGGCCTTATTTATGTACTTTTAGGAGCAGTTTCTTATGCAATTTATATGGTGGGAATAAAGCACTCCAAAATACTAAAACAGACAGATAATGATAAATTGGTATTTTATGTGATGTTATTTGGACTGAGTGTTTACATGTGCAATTTAAGATTTTTTGCAGACCTTCAACCTTTGAATAATTGGTTTTGTTTCCTTTGTATATTAGGACTGGCTATATTGCCAACAATAATATCACTCGAAACAATTACCCGTGCTATAAGATATATCGGTGCAACAAGAACGGCAATCTTGGGTGCTTTAGAACCTATAACGGCACTATTTTTTGGTGTTCTGTTGTTTAATGAAACTATCAGCCTGAAAATTCTTGCAGGAATTATATTAGTTATATTCGGTGTAACTTGTGTAATACGTAATAATGAAGCATAAAATTTATAGACAAACAGGGTAGACTTTGCCGAAAAAATCTGTCGGTTAAAACTTACATTAAATTTCCCCTGTTGCTTTTGAATATGTATATCTTCAGAGGTGGGCGCATTTCATTTTGCTGGCACTACCTGTGGCCCTGCAATTCTATTGATTGAAACTTTTCGCTGATTTAAGGATATATTTCGCAAGATCGTCTGTATTGACATCTATCATTTGGCCAAGCTCATTTTCTGCAGAACTCATTATTTTATCTAATTCATCAAAATATTTATATTCATATTTCTTATCTGTTATCTGGAAATCAAAACATATTTTTTCAATATTCTTAATATAGGGGTCTAATTGAGGTAATTGTTTCTTATCTTAATATTATAGCAAATTTTATTTTTACAAATTATGTGATTTGATGTCAAGTGCATACTTGAAAAATGCAATGTTACTTGATTTTACTTCTGTTCCTGATTAGGTGCAATTATAGTACAGAAGGGACATAATAATTTGGTGGACTGAAGT
>DBXD01000015.1 GCA_002309425.1 Cyanobacteria bacterium UBA1221 | reverse complement strand
TTTTCTCTTGCAACAGGGTCATTAGCACCCTCTCTCCACGACCTTTCCAAATATCTGAATATTAATTTACAAGCTTCAAGCGCATTTGAATTTGTAAAGTTTGTAGCCATTGTTGAAACATAAGCCTCTATTGCATGAACCAAGGCATCAATACCTGATGCAGCAGTTAAACCTTTAGGCATATGATCCACAAAATTCGGGTCTATAATTGCAATATTAGGAGTCAGGGCATAATCCGCTATTGCATATTTTACATGAGTTTCGTCATCAGTTATAATCGAGAACGGTGTAACTTCAGAACCTGTACCTGATGTTGTAGGAATACAAACCATAGTCGCTTTTTTGCCCAAATCAGGTATCTGGCATATGCGTTTTCTTATATCCATGAATCTCATCGCAATGTCTTCAAAAACTGTTTCCGGCTGTTCATACAATAACCACATTATCTTTGCAGCATCCATAGGAGAACCGCCGCCTAACGCAATAATTACATCCGGCTCAAAAGGTTTCATTATCTCCATAGCCTGTTTTACGGTAGACAATGTCGGATCAGGTTTTACATCAAAAAATATCTGATGGTCAATCCCCACCTCATCCAGAATTTTTGTTATACTGTCAACCGCTCCGGAGTTAAATAAAAACCTGTCGGTAACAATAAACGCACGTTTTTTCCCCTGCAAGACTCTTAAAGCCAAATCAACCGCACCGCGTTTGAAATAAACTTTCGGGGGAACCTTAAACCAAAGCATGTTTTCTCTCCTTTCAGCGACTGTTTTGTAATTAAGTAAATGTTCAACACCGATATTTCCGGAAACGGAATTTCGTCCCCAGGAACCGCAACCGAGTGATAGTGACGGCTCAAGTTTAAAATTATACAAATCCCCTATTGCGCCTTGTGATGAAGGAGAATTTATAATTACTCTGCAAGACGGCATAAGTTCTGCATACTTGTCAACTCTGTCCTGCTTTCTAGTATCCGTGTATAAAACCGAAGTATGTCCGGCTCCGCCTTTAGATACGAGTTCGTATGCCATCTCCGTAGCCTTATTAAAATCTTTTGCCTTGTAAATAGTCAAAATCGGGGATAATTTTTCTCTTGAGAACGGATCATCCCAATCCACTTTCGGTCTTTCCGCCAAAATTACTTTGGTATATTCCGGAATTTCAAATCCCGAAAGTTTTGCGATTTTATATGCAGGCTGCCCCACGATAGACGGGTTCGCCGAACCTCTTTTCGGATCAATTAAAGGAAGGTTTACCAATTTCTTTTCTTCCATTTTATTTAGCAGGTAGGCTCCTCTGTATAAAAATTCTTTTTTAACTTCTTCATAAACATCTTCAACAACAATTACTGACTGCTCAGATGCACATATCATACCGTTATCAAAAGTCTTTGACATAATAATTGAAGATACGGCCATTTTTATATCAGCAGTTTCATCAATAACCGCCGCAGTATTACCCGGGCCGACGCCCAGAGCGGGGTTGCCGGAAGAATATGCCGCCGTGACCATTCCCGGGCCGCCTGTTGCAAGAATACACGCAATATCTTTATGTTTCATCAGCTGACCTGATAATTCAACCGTCGGGACATCAATCCAACCGATAATATCCTCGGGAGCACCTGCTTTAACCGCAGCCTCCAGCACAACCCTTGCAGCTTCTATTGTCGATTTTGTTGCTCTCGGGTGAGGCGAAAATATAATTGCATTTCTTGTCTTTAAAGATATTAACGCTTTAAAAATAGCGGTAGATGTCGGATTTGTTGTAGGAATTATTCCTGCTATTATCCCGAGAGGTTCTGCTACTATTTTTGTCCCGTTGATTATATCCTCTTTTATAATTCCGCAGGTTTTTGCATTTTTGTGTTTGTTAAATATATATTCTGATGCAAAATGGTTTTTTATAATTTTATCTTCCAAAACCCCCATGCCTGTTTCTTCAACCGCCATTCTCGCAAGCGGGATACGGGCTTTGTCAGCAGCAGTTGCCGCCGCTTTAAATATTTTATCCACTTTTTCCTGAGAATATTCGGAATATATTTTTTGTGCTTTTTTTACTCTGCCTATCAAAAGTTCAAGCTGCTCAGCCGAATCCACAATATTGGATTTGTTCAGAACTTTTTCAAGTTTGTCAATATTCTTCTTTGTACTTTTTGTTGCCATTTACCTCTCCTTTTTCAAAAACCTGTATTTATTCAGCATATACCCACTGAATGGAGTAATTATATATAAAAATTTCAAGTCTGTATCTGTGTATCACTTAACACATTAATTGTACAAAAGGTTTTAACAAAAAGCAAGTACTTGTAAAGACAAAAGGACATTCTCAGCCGATATAAAAAGTCATTTTTTAAATTAGCAAAGCCTTTTAATCAGATATTAAAGCTCTTTCTTGACCCCTCTTCGTGGTAGAAGCCGCCGCCGCATACTGCTTCAATAACTTTCAGTACAAACTCTCTGGGAGCATCAATCTGATTAAGCAATAATTCTCTGTTGCCGAGATGTTTAATTTTTAAAATAGCATTATGGGTAGTTTCCGCAGGAATAAACAGTGAGGCTATCTCATTATCCAAAAGGCGGGCCATTTCTTCCTTATGTTCCATTACTCCGCTCATAAGTTCATTATAATTTCCCCTTATAGCCATAATTCTTGTAGAAAACATATGATTTAAGTTTTCTCTGAACAAAACCTGAGGCTGGAAATTGCAACGGGTCGTAAAACTTATTTTATGCCACAAAATATTCAGTATTACGATTGATTTTTGGGCATCGGTATCCATATAAATATTCTGGGTTGTCACCCCGCGGGAGGAAAAAGCTTCTTTCAGAATTTCGACAACTTCCTGAATATCTTCAATCATTTTTACGAAGATTTCATTCGTATTAATTGTTGCATGCTGATAATCAAGGAACTGCTTATACATATGAGTAGAAACCAGCCCGACTCTTTCCTGAATTAAAGCGGATTTTCTTGAAGATGTTTCCGAGTTATCAAAACTTTCGTAATTATTCAACAATTAAGCCCTTCCTTTACAACACCATTTTAATAATAAACATGGTTCTATGTAAAGATTTTAAAATTTTTCTTTACAAAAAAGAATACATTCAAAAACCGAATTATCACATATAAAATGTGAATAAATATTTTAATCTTGATTGTTAGGTTTATTTAGTTGATAAGTCATATGTCGTTAAGTCGATAACTTTTTTACCTTTATTTTGCGATATAGTCGGATTAAAACCCGACCTGTTCTGCACCCCCTCTCCTAAAGAGCAGGAGAGGATACGGATACCGAAAACTCTGTTTTCGTTGCAGACGTTGGTGAGGTATGAACTTAATTTATAAAATAAACACCCCTCACCCATTTTTCTAATTTCGCTAACGCTCTATAAGAAAAATTACCCTCTCCCGATGGGAGAGGGTTACATGTAAAAAGGTGCGCTTTTGTGTGGGCGCACCTATTATCCTTTTTTTATTTCTTTACAACAGATAAGACGTAATTGCTTCCTTTGAAATACTTATTAGCAACACGCATAATGTCACTTTCAGTAACCGAATTTATGAGCTTTAAATATTCCTCCGAAAAGCCGTAATCATCAAGTGCCGTCTCAAACCAGCCAATAGCGGAAGCCTTGTCCAGGTTTGTTTCCATTGACAGAACGTAATGACCTGCAAGTTTGTCCTTTGCTTCCTGAAGTTCTTTTGTTCCGACGAACTCTGTTTTTAACAAATTTATTTCGTTCCACAATCCGTTTAAGGCTTTTTCATAAGTATCCGGGTTCGTACCGATATAGACAACAAAAGCACCTCTCAGCATATTTGCGGAATAACCCGAACCTAACTGGTAGGCCAGGCCCTCCTGATCCCTGAGATTTTTGAACAAGCGCGAACTCATACCGGTTCCCAAAAGAGAATCTATCACTTTTAAAGTTGCATACTCCTTTTTGTCCTCCAGACCGGCAGTCTGCCATGCCAGAAATATCCAGTCCGTATTAGTTGATGCAACTTCTTTTGTACTTTTTTTCGGTTCCGTTATGGGTTTAATTTCAGACTTATGCTCAGCAATATTAAACTTTGCATTGTCTTTTTTAGTAAACATTTTCGTAAAATATTTTGCGGTTACGTCTTTATCTACATCACCGTTAACGGAAATTACAAGATTATCAGGAGTAAATATCATATCGTAATACTTTACAACATCCGACTTTGAAATTAACGGTAATGTTTTTTCCAGAAGTACCGTTGAATTTGAATAAGGCGAATTTTCAAATATTAAATGTTTGTACTGCTCTACCGCCAAATTTAACGGCATATCCCTAGACTGTTTTATTAACTGGAGCTTTTCATTTTTTATCTTTTCCAATTCATAGTCAGGAAATGTTGCGTTATTGAGAATTTCTGACAACAAATCCAGAGTTTGCTCGTATTGGTTTGCAGTAGTTAATACAGATACTTCAAAAGCATCCGAACGGCTTGACGGCACAACTTTTATACCGTTATCCTCCAGAATTTCCGCCAGCTCCTGTGCCGAATATTTCTTTGTTCCTTTGAGCATAGCAGAAGCAGTCATACTTGCCGTTCCGAATTTTGGTTCAACAAAATTTCCGCCCTTTGCATAAATACTTATTGCAACAATTTTATTGGAAGTATTCGGAGTTAAGACTAAAGTTGCTCCGTTTGCCAAAGTATATTTTTGTGAGATATCGGAAGAAGATATAAGAACCGGCTCTCCAACACATTCCTCAACATTGGACACTTTAACTTCCTTTGCCGATTCCGGCAAGACGACTGATACTGCCGATTTTTCTTTTCCGAGATACTTTTCCGCCACCCTTTTTACGTCCTGTAAAGTTACTTTTTTTATATTTTCAATGTAATTATCATAAACTTTAATATCACCCGAGGTCACCATCGTATAACCAATTTCCTGAGAAATATTTGAGATAGATTCTCTCTGATAATAGGTATCCCTTTCAATAATATTTTTGGCAATACTGAGCTGCATATCAGTTATGCCGTTTTTTTGGATTTCACATATTTCATTGAAAATCTGATTTTCCAGCTTTTCAAGTTTTTCGGGAACAAATTTTGCAGAGATATAGAAAATCCCGTCATCTCTAAACCCGCTGTTTGAAGCACTTATAGAAAACGCCAGCTGCAGTTTATCTTTTATGTTTTTATAAAAGACGGAAGATCTTCCATCCCCAAGCACTGTCGCCAATACATCCAGAGCATAAGTGTCATTGTTGTTTATATCAACCCCTCTGAACCCGATTAGCATATACCCGGACTGCGCATCCAGATATTCTGTTTTCCGCATTTGCTGTGTTAACGGTTTTTCTTTCGGGTATACAACTTTTTCCGCTTTCTTTACGCTGCCCGAAAAAGCTTTTCTGACTTTTTCAAGCGTCTGTTCGGTATCGACATCTCCTACGATTACGGTTATCATATTTGCAGGATAATACCACCTATTATAGTAATTCATAATGTCATCACGATGAATAGTTTCAATTATACTGCTTTTTCCTATTACCTTTCTTTTGTACGGATGCTCAGTGTATATCATAGAAACGAGATTATCATATACCGCTTTTTGAGGGGAATTTTCATCCTTTGAAATTTCCTCCAGAACGACTTTTCTTTCTTTTTCAAGTTCTTTTCTCGGTAATAACGGATTCAGTAACATATCGGCATGCAAATCCAGCGCCTCATCAAAATATTTTGACGGAATAGTTACATAATAATGAGTGAAATCCTTGCTGGTCGCAGCATTTGTAATAGCACCTTTTGTTTCCAGAAGTTTGTCGAACTCACCCGGCGCATGATTTTTTGAACCTCTGAAAAACAAGTGTTCAAGAAAATGAGAAACACCATTGTTTGAATCGTCCTCATTTATTGAACCTGTCTTTATCCAGGTATCAACGGTAACAATAGGGTTAGAGCGAACCTCTTTTATTATAACCGCCTGACCGTTATCAAGCACATATTTTTGAACGGACTCTCCGGCAAAAGCCACACCACAAGCCAACAACATTAATGTAACTATTAAAAATTTCTTCATAATATCCCCTTAAATATTCCTATGTGAAAATCATACAATAAAATTCGGAATAGTAAAATAGGTTAGCAGGACAGTACAATAATTTCTTTTAAATTGACTTGACTTTAATTTTAGAGCAGAATAAAATCAGAACAGTTAAGGATTTGGAGGTTTTTATGAAAAAGGGTATATACGGTTTAATTTTAACGGCATCTTGTCTGCTTTTTGTTTTCGGCGGAATAACTCTGAATTTTGTTTCGGCAGCGGAACTGTCACCTAAAACACGACAGGTCATAGATAATGCAGGACAAAAAGATGACCTCCTTAAATCAATTGAATCGCTCAATCGGTTATCTCCGAAAGAACTTGAAGAATTTACACAATATATAGAATATCATTCTCAGGAGGTTCCTCCCGTATATTTTATTCTTATGGCGGATTATATATACAATACGAATAAAGATAAGGCAGCCCTGTGGTATTATATCGGGAAATTGCGTTCTTATCAGGATGTTATGATGTGTGCCGACACTACCGCTCAAAGTCAGGTAAAACTATATCCGGCTTTTGCTCCTAAAACTTTAAAATACTTATCAAAAAAAGAAAGTAATAAAAAATATATTATAAATTTATTTCAAAACACATTGGACTGGGACAGCAAACATCCCCAAAGAGTTGAGCCCGTTTGGGCATGCCGTCTTGGAATCAGTGCAAAAACCACAACCCCGCAAATTGACCCGAAGAAAAACAGAGAGGACGTCATTAATACCACAAGAAATGATTTGACCGAAACCATACAAAAGTTGCAAAAGGCTTTATAGTCTTATAAATCTTTTCTTATACTAAATTCACAACCGCAATAGTTTTGACGGTACAATCCCAATTCTTTTGAAATTTTATTTGTTTTAAGAAAACCGTCTTTTTTCTTAAAATCAATTGCAAGATAGTTTATTCCGTATTTTTCCGCAACATCACAACCGATTTTAGTTAATTTATCGTAATTTTTGTGCGGACTTATAACAATAGAGGTTGTAAAAGATTCAATACCGAGTTCTTTTGCTTTTTTTGCGGCTCTGTCAAGTCTTAAATTAAAGCAAATATCACACCTTGCGCCCTTTTCAGGTTCATTTTCATACCCTTTAACCGCAGAATAAAATTCCTCCGGATTATATTCCCCTTCAATCAAATCAACACCAAAATGTCTGCATAATGTTCTTTCCGCATCCAGTCTTTTTTGGTATTCTTCTTCAGGGAAAATATTCGGATTATAGAAATATACAACAACAGAATATCCCATATCTTTCAGCATTGATATGGGATAGCCCGAACAAATTGCACAACACGCATGCAATAATATTTTTTTATCTTGATTTTGCACCTGCATCCTCTAACATCTTTTTCAATTCAGGATAAGG
>DBXD01000057.1:6932-28442 GCA_002309425.1 Cyanobacteria bacterium UBA1221 | reverse complement strand
GTCGGTTTCATCTGAGAAAGTTTCTGACAGGATTTTTCACTCGGATGATAAAACCCGTATATCCCGCCACCAATTCCGGCTATAGCCATACTTGAAGGAATGTAATTTTTCGAATCTGACATAATTTGCTCCTTGTTTAGTATTTAATACAAACATCCTAAACAAAAATTTTTGCTAATGCAAGAGTAAAATATTTATATAAGTTTACAAATTAAATGTTTCTTAACTATTTTATTAATTTTATAATAATAAAAAAAGCCGGAGAAAATTCTCCGGCAGATAACTGAAATAAAATAAAATTTATTTGCTAAAAATCGAAACTTGTGGCTGAAAGGTGATTTAACATTATTCAATATATATATTATCATTTGCAGAAAAATATTCTTCTCTTAATTTTAGCAAATAATCCATAGCTTCCTCTATTTCGCATTTTTTATTGGTAATAGGATTAATATAGTAGGAATAGAGAATATATGCTATATAAAAAACTTCCTCTAATGTTCTAGTATTAGTTCTTCTTTCACAATGCTGTCTATCCTTTGTGAGACCCCAACCTGCATAAAAAGGCATCCCAAAAACATGTACTTCTTTTTCACACATTAGGGCCTCAAAACCGAATTGTGTAGAACATACGTACACCTTATCACAGTACGTTATTAAAGAAATTGGATTTATAGGCTCTGTTTGTGTATATATATTATCATGTTCTTTAATTCCGGTATAATATCCACCTTTTCCTTTTCTCGCAATTGTATCTGGATGTGTTTTTACAATAATATCTGCGTCTGGATTTTCAAGGATGGCTGCATTTAACATGTCTTTAAATGTTTTATCATTTGCTAATCCTTTTGTAATAGACATGTCACCATAACTTTGATCAACAACTAGAACTTTTCTCCGTCCTTCTTGTCCGATTTTGGGTTCGAATATTGGTTGATAATTATATTTTGTTAAATGATTTTTTATTATTTTATTTATGCATTGTCTTGCACGTTGCTTCTGTTCTTCTGTGATAATAAGATTTTTATTATTTAGCATTTGTTCCATTCGGCTCGGTCTTGTAGCATCAAAATAGCAAGTTAAATCATCAAAAGTAAAGGATATACCCTTTTGATATTTAGGTAATGCATCTGCATCGGCATGCGTATTTATACTTCTCAAAAAAGAGTCTCCCACATACAAAACTTTTTTATTTAAATTCAATGCGTGCTTTAATATCTGTGTAGATTCTTTTATGGGGCGTATTTCCCAATTTAAAATAGTATTGTTTATTATTGGAATTTTACCATTATAGTTTATATATTTAAATGAGGGTATTCCTAGTAATATATTCAAATAGTTATGTGAAGAATCAACGGGTAAGTAACTTGGTACATCGGTAACATATTTTAAATCATTTTCTAAGTCAAAATATTTATCAATGTATTTTTCAATTTGTCTATCTTGCAGAAGGTTAAAAAACACATCATCATTTGAAGTTTTAGTTGTTATGTTTTTAGAAAATTTTTTAATTTTTATTTTAAAAAATAATAACCGATATGTTTTTTGTGTTTCATTTTCAGAAATTGTAAATAGTGGTATTCTGCATATGTAATACTTTTTCTTCCATGGATTCACCTCTTTTTTTGTATAAAAGAAAGTCTTTATGAAAAAGAGCAAGGGATGTTTTTTTATAGAATGATAAAATTTATTTTTATTCAGCTCACTACTGTTTTTGTGCATATTAAATAACTTATTAGCATGAATGGTAAATTTTAGATGATTATGTTTCAATCTTGTATGGTAATTAAACTCTATATCTTGCACACATTTATAATCAACAAAATTTAGTAATTCATCGCTAAATTTGTTATTTTTTATATAATCATACAATAAACTGTATTCTTTAAGAGTTATAAAAGCCATCTTAGAACCTTTATTAACAGATGACTCCATATTATCCGCTCTATAATTGTAATATGCATCTTCAGTTATTGCTATACTTGCTGAATTTAACCATGTTTTTACATTAAATCCTACATCTTGAAAAGCTGCACCAGGTGTTTCTGAAAATCTTATGGAATATTTATCTAAAAAGTCCTTTTTATATATTGCGGTCCAAATGCAGGGATGTCCGTTTGTAACAAATTGAGGAATTTCAATATTTTTATAAATAGAGGTTTCAATAACATTACTAAATTTGTTTATTTTCCACGTTGATATTTCATCAAATTTATAGAAATTAGATTTTACAATCTCAGGATACCTATTTTGTGACATTGTATATAATTTTTCATACATACCTGTATCAATAAAGTCATCCGGTTCTACAATACCAATATATTCGCCATTTGCAATACTTAATCCAAGATTCATGGATTTTCCGTAGCCTTCGTTGTTTTTATGGACTACCCTAATTCGGGTGTCTTTTTGTGCATACTCGTCCAAAATTGTGCCTGAACTATCCGTAGAACCGTCGTTTATACATATTATTTCTATGTCTTTTAACGTTTGATTAATGACACTGTCTAAGCATTTCCTCAGATATTTTTCAACATTGTATATTGGTATAATTACTGATACTGAAGGTTTTCTGTTTGTGGCTTCCATTTTTAACTCCATAAAATATAAAATTTTACTGTATTTTTATCCAACAAATTTAGTATAATTTAATAAAAATATAAATGCAACTTTATTTATTGGAAAAATATAAAGTTATATTTTATATTATTGGCGAGAATATTCCTTTATAATAAAAATACGCGGGTATATTTAAGGATTTTTCCATATGGATAATAAGAAACTGTTGGGTAAACGCATAAAAGAACTTCGAAAAAAGAAAGGACTTACCCAAGAAAAATTGGCAGAACTTGTAGAACTAGAACCTGCTTCTATTTGTAATATTGAAAACGGGTATAATTATCCGTCTTTTCAAAACCTAGAAAAAATTATATCTGTATTGAATATTTCATTTATAGATGTATTTAAATTTGCACATCACAATGACAGAAGAGACTTGGTAGCTGAAATTAATAGTATGTTAGAAAATTCTCCTGAAAAAATTCCTGATGCATATAAAATAGTCAAGGCCTTGACGGATTAAAAACGTCTATCTTTTTGCATACTTTAAAAAAGTTTGGACTTTTGTCTGCATCAATTCTTCTACGATATGCCATTTGCCGGATGAATCTTTTTTAACAACCATATAGGTTTTCAGACGGTACGTTTCACCGGAAGGCTGACGCAGTGCAGAAATTTTATATCCGTTATCAACCTTTTGGGAAGTTATATTTGTATAAGTATTTTTATACCTGCGCAATTTTGCGGTTGTTTGTCCCAGCCTCATTTGTTTTATGTAAGTGTCCGTATCCGTTTCAACATTAACAAGTTCTCCGTCGGGTTTTACAACCTGACGTATAATTCTTGCATCAGGTGAATACATTTGGGCTAATGCGGGGTCATAAGAGTTTGCGGCGTTCACATACCGTTTGAAAAATTTTAAGGCTTCGGCATTTTCATCAGCAAAAACAGGACTGTTTATTATACATACGAGTCCCAAAATTATTAAAATATAAAAGATATTTTTCATAAGTTTTTTCTCCCTAAACTATTTAAATCATAATTTTTCTAAAGCCTTTTTACATTAGACATGTTACTTAGCACTTTTATGCTAAAATACGTTTGGAGAAAATTTATGGCAGACAAAATAATAATATTTTCGGGAAAACAATATAGTGGCAAAGATACTGCGGCAAAGATTATGCTTAACGATATGCCGAATTTTAGAAGATGTGCAATAGGTGACATCATAAAAATTACCTACGGAAAAGAACACGGAATTACGTACGAAGAAATTGAAAAAAATAAACCTTTGTACAGACAGGGTCTTATTGATTTAGGTAATTGGGGCAGGGCGCAAAGTCCCGATTATTGGCTTCAAAAAATTCTTGAACAAGACGGAAATATTATTGTGACAGATGTCAGAGTTCCGCACGAATACGAAGTTTTTAAAAACGCAGGAGCAATTACCATAAGGGTTGAAACAGAACGAGAACTTAGGGAACAAAGAGGCGGACAACTTATTGGCGAAGATGATGTAACGGAAATCGGGCTGGATGATGTAAAAGAATGGGATTATGTTATAGATAATAATTCCGATTATGAGAGTCTTAAAAAACAAGTCGAAATAATTATAAAAGAAATTTTAAATAATTAAATAAAGAATCCGGTAAAAAGTCCTGCAATAGCTGCTAATCCCAAATATATGAGAGGTTCTTTTTTGACTTTTATACTCATCATTAAAAGTAGTGCAAATAAAATATATGCCCATATTTGAGTGATATTTTCCCGGAATAAATTTACTGCAATTGCTGCAAGCAGTCCGCACCCTGCGGGTTTCAGTGCATATATTGCCGCCTGTACGTGTCGGTTTTCTCTGAATTTGGCGAGCAGCTTTGCAACGACTACGACAAATATTAATGATGGTAGTACAACCGAACTTGTCGCTAAAAATGCACCTAAAATTCCTGCCGTTGTGAAGCCAGAATATGTTGCGACATTCACTCCGACAGGTCCCGGAGTGATTGATGCAACCGCAATCATATCTGAAAGCTGCTTTGAAGAATACCAGCCGTATGTTTCGGATATATGATACAGAAACGGAATAGTCGCATATCCGCCGCCAAAAGAAAACAAACCTGTTTTAAAATATTCAATAACTAAAAGGAGGTATATCATTCAGCCTCCTTTGGATTTTTAATCCTATACAGTATGCCGAGTACAATACACCCTGTTATTATCCATACGGGTGAGATTTTAAAATATGCCAAAACTGAAGCTATGATAAAAATAAAGGCTGTAAACTTATCAACAACACTTCTTGTCCACATTTCTTTAATGTTCAGTAAAATCAAAACTACAACTCCGACAGCAACACCTGCAAAAATACTTTGTACGGAGTGCTTTTCAACAAGTTCCGCCAAAACATTTGCAATCAATATAATTGCTAAAAATGCAGGCATGATGACTCCTGCCAGTGCTGCAACAGCCCCCCGTATTCCCAAAAGTTTATGACCGACAAAAATTGAAATATTTGCGGCAATTATTCCCGGCAGACTTTGGGACAGTGCATAATATTCAATAATGTCATCAGCTGTTACCCAGCCTTTCTTCTCGGCAACTTCGGATTGTAAAAGCGGTAGAATAACATAACCGCCTCCCAGTAACAGCGTGCCGATTTTGAAAAATGTTTTAAAAATATTCCAGACAGATTTTTGCATTTTTAATAACTGTTTGACTAATTATTATTCTTTGTTGCTTTTAACCTTGCAACGGCTCTTGCAAGAGCGGCTTCCGCTCTTTTAGAGTCAAGCGTTTCGGCTTTTTCTTCCAGTCGGGTTTTTGCACGTTTCATGGCTTCTTTTGCTCTTGTTACGTCTATATCATTCCCGTCTTCGGCAATATCGGTCAGAATTACCGCTTCATTATTCTTAAACTGAAAAATCCCGCCCATAGTCGTAAAATAACGGGCTTCCCCATTTTGAACCACTTTTGTGACCCCAATATCGAGAGCCGACATAAAAGGAACGTGGTTTGGCAGAATACCGAACTCTCCGCTTACACCTCTGGTGCGGATTTCATCTGCATCTTCGTCAAATACAACTTTTTCGTGAGTAATAATTTTTAAATGCATATTATCCTCTTATAATTACAGAGTTTTTGCTTTTTCTACTGCTTCTTCTATTGTACCGACCATATAGAAAGCCTGTTCCGGTAAATCATCGTGCTGACCTTCTATAATTTCTTTAAAGCCTCTTATTGTGTCGGATAATTTAACATATTTACCTTTCAGACCGGAGAATTGTTCAGCAACAAAGAAAGGCTGGGACAGGAATTTTTGAATTTTTCTTGCTCTGTTAACCGTTTCTTTATCCTCTTCGGAAAGTTCATCCATACCTAAAATTGCTATAATATCCTGCAACTCTTTATATTTTTGAAGTATTGCCAGTACACGTCTTGTAACGTTATAATGTTCTTCCCCGACAATATGCGGATCTAACGCTCTTGATGATGATTCCAGCGGGTCAACCGCAGGATAAATACCCAGAGCTGAAATCTCTCTTGACAGTACGGTTGAAGCATCAAGGTGAGAGAATGTTGTTGCGGGCGCAGGGTCTGTTAAGTCATCTGCGGGTACATAAATCGCCTGAACGGAAGTAATTGAGCCGTCTTTTGTAGAGGTAATTCTTTCCTGCAATTCACCCATTTCGGTTGCAAGTGTCGGCTGGTACCCGACAGCAGACGGTACACGACCAAGTAATGCGGATACTTCAGAACCCGCCTGGGTAAACCTGAATATATTATCTATAAATAACAACACATCCTGTTTTGAATAATCCCTGAAGTATTCTGCGGCAGTCAAGGCTGAAAGCCCCACTCTCATTCTTGCTCCCGGAGGTTCGTTCATTTGTCCGTATATAAGTGCAACTTTATCTATGACGCCCGATTCCTTCATCTCATTCCATAGGTCATTACCCTCACGGGTTCTCTCTCCGACCCCGCCGAAAACAGAAACCCCGGAATGCTCCTGCGCAATATTGTGAATTAATTCCATAATTAATACTGTTTTTCCGACACCGGCACCGCCGAACAATCCGATTTTGCCGCCTTTCTGGTATGGCTGCAACAGGTCAATAGCTTTAATTCCCGTTTCCAGGATTTCTATATCCGTATTCTGGTCAACAAGACTCGGGGATTCTCTGTGTATCGGAAGATAAGTTTGAGCATTAATCTCTCCCAGCTCATCCACAGGCTCTCCGACAACGTTCAGTATTCTGCCAAGAATTTCTTTCCCGACCGGAACTTTTATAGGTTCGTTGGTATTAATAACTTTCATTCCTCTTCTTAATCCGTCGGTAGATGCCATTGCAACAGTTCTTACACGGTTTGAACCCAGCATTTGCTGAACTTCCGCAACTAAAAAAGTGCCGTTATCTCTTGCTATTTTTAATGCGGTATATATTTCCGGTAGCTCTCCGGGCTGAAATTCAACGTCAATAACCGGACCTACTATTTTTGTGATTAAACCCTCGTTTTTATTTAATGTTTCCATTACATATCCCCTTATTATTGCGGAAAACTGACAGAACAAATCTGTATCAGCAACTTAATGATACTATAATAAAATATTTTTCGCAAGGATATTCCATACCCCGATTGTGCAATGTATTTTAAATATTTTACGTATATTATGTTCAAAACGGAGAACAATAATATGAAGATAAATACTGTAATTTTTATTATTTTGTTGTTTGCTTATTTGTTTCTGGTTCAGGAAGTAAAAGCGGAAAATATTTATTTTAATAATGATACTTATGTCCTAAAATCAGGCAGATTTTCTCACATCAATAAGGGTTATGAAAACGAGTATTTCCCCGAAAGTGATGAAAAGGATAATTGGAATAAAATGATAGGAATATATTATTTTCCGGAAATTAAAGACCCTATAAAATTTGCACAAAATGCGGATAAAGAAATTGAAACAAAAACAACGGTTTTGTTATTGAAATTTATTGCAAACAAAAAGCAAAATAAGGCGGTTTTGAGTTTTCTCGACAGCGGAGAAATTGACGGGAAGGCTTATTTTGAACATAATATATACAAATATGAACCACATTCCGACAAAGGAATGATGATTTTAAGATATGCAAAAAGGTATTTTGCCTCAAATAATGATGATGCCAAGCGTATAGCAAAAGAGATTAAGAAAATAAATGATGACCTTATGGAGCAGATAATAATTTCTCCTATGCCGCTGATTGTGGAAAAAGAAATAGATTAACATTTTTTTACAGCCAAATAATAAAAGTTATATTATAATAAAGTCATGGCAGTTTATTTTTTCTACGGTGAAGAAGATTATAATATAGAAGCGGAAATTCATAAGCTAAAAAGTTCGCTCGATAAAAATTATATTGATATGAGTTACAGGGTTTATGACAATCCGTCATTTCCAGATTTGATTTCCGCAATAAGAACTCAGCCTATGATGTTCGGAAAAATGCTGATTGTTATAAAGTGCTATAATTATTTCTTTAAAGTTGACAATAAAGAAATCAAATTTGATGATAGGGAACTGGATGAAATTTCTTTAGCTTTAGATAACAATAACAATAATGTTGATATAGTATTTGTTGCGGAATTGCCCAGAGATGAGGGGAAAAAACTTGACTCCAGAAGAAAATTATTCAAAATATTATCAAAATATAATGCAAAAGAATTTAACGTAATACCAACGTATAAAACTGCAGAACTCGAAGCGTGGGTGAAAAAACAGGTTCAGGCAAAAAAACTCAAAATTACCCAAGACGGGCTTACTGCAATAATTTCTCAGATTGGTAATAATTTAAGGCAAATTGATAAGGAGCTTGACAAATTACAGGTCGCTCTTTATCCCGATAACCTTATAAATGCACAAGCCGTAAAAGAAAATTGCATATCAAACGAAGATATGTTTGCTTTTGCCGAATATTTAATGACAGGACAAAAGAACAAGATACATTTGGAATACAGACGATTGCTGGATAAAAAACACTATCTTGAAATTGTTTCCGCACTTCAGACAATGCTGAGGCAATGGATTACAATAAAAGCTCGTACAACAAGCCATTCTCCCGAAGAATTGGCAAAAATGACTGGAATGCACGAATACAGAGTTAAACTCACAATTCAAAAGCTCAAAAAAGCTGACCTTAAAGAATTGGTAAGGTTAAAGGAAAATATAACGGAAGCGGAGTACAGAATAAAAGCAGGACTGGTTCCGGAGCCTGAGTCAGAAATTGAAAACGCTTTTTTTAGGTAGGGGAAAATTATGGGAACTACATTATTAGAAGAAAATTATCCATTCTTAATGAAATATTTTAAAGGCGGCATAGCGAACCCTGACCGTAATATTTCCCATTGTATTCTGTTTTACGGAACGGATCTGGAGGCTCAGTATGATTTGGCCATGGAAATAGCCCGATTATTAAACTGTACGGGTGACCTTTCAAACGAATGCAGTTGCTTAAACTGTAATTGGATAAGGCAAAATCAGCATCCTGCAGTTATTACCGTTTCCAAGGCAGACAACAAAGATTCTGATGATTCTTCAAAGAAGGTTATTTCCATAGAGCAGGCAAGAAATATAAAAAATAGTCTTGCCGTGACTTCTGAGTATCACAGGGTTTTTATATTTTGTGATAAAGATGATGACGGAAATATCTGCGGATTAAATGAAACCAATTTTCAGGAACCTACCGCAAATGCGTTGCTGAAAACTTTTGAAGAGCCGCCTGAAAAAACAACTTTTTTCTTTTTGACAAAAGATAAAGACAGTATGATTTCCACAATAATTTCACGTTCCCAGTGCTTTTTTGTTCCGTCAAAAAAAGCGGAAACAAGAGATTTTTCGCTGGTTCAGGAGGTTATGGAAAATTACTTTTTGCTTCCGAGAAATGATGTTCTTAATTTTTATGATAAATTGTCAGCCCTGGCAAAAGATAATGAATTAAAAATAATCTTAACTCAGATGCAAAGTTATATTTGTGAATTGCTGAAAATGTCTTACGACAATGTAATAATGAAAATCAAACTCATAAAAGACATAAACGCAATAGAACATTCTATTGAAGAGATGAATCTGGGGATGAAACCCCCAAACATCCTAGAAACGCTGGCGTATGCCTTAATATTGGATAACTGATTCAGAATTATTTTTGTCCGACAAATTCAACTTTGTCATTTAGACCCATTGCCTTTGCGACATTGCTTGCTTCGGCTCTCTTTATCATTGGCTGTTTTACAATCTCAGGTGCAGCATTACGATATGTAAGATATGCCGTTCCGAGAACACCGGCAGCACCGCAGACAACAGAACCTAATATGCCCAAAAGAGAGCGGGCAAGTTTAGAACCTTTAGAAGATGTAATTGCTATAACAGTAGGAATTGCTACTCCCAACAGTCCGCCAATAACGGTTCTTGTCGTAAGTTTCTTTTTAAATTCATCCAGTTGCTTTTCCTGTTCTGCCTGGTATTCAGGTGCAACAATATTTGCGGGATTATTATTTCTGACAAATTTTTCAAACCGATCCGCGTTATCCGGCGAAGCAGAAAGGGTATACTTAAAATCCGGCTTGTTCAAAAAATGAGTTTGCACACCGTTGCCCTGCACACTAATTGTCCCTGCCGATAAATTACTGCTTATCATGACTGTCACCTCGCACCTTACCTACACTATGCTATTATAAAACATGTTTTTTGGTTTTTTTGTTAGTTTTAAACCTTTTAATATACAAATATTTACAATTATCTGCGAGGATGACAAAAACTGTTTAAAATTACATTGTAAGCCTAATCCGGAATATACCTGAACAGGTCATTCGGCGTGCATTCAAGAGCAAAGCATAATTTGTTCAGCGTTTCAAAATCTATACCCTTTGTTCTGTCATAATAAAGATTTGCAACCGTAGTATATTTAAGATGTGCAATTTTTGCAACATCTGCTATTTGTAACTTGCGGTACCCCATCATTGTAGAAATATTATTTTTTATCATTCTTTTATTTTAAGAAATATTAATCTATATGTTGACATATTCCTGTTTATTAGATACTATTCCGATATAAAGGAATATATAGGTAATAAAAATTAATAATTAGGGATGTATTATGGAATTATCGGAACAGGAAGTACAGGGTAACAAAATTTCGGATTGTGTTGCGGAATTATACAGTTATTGTGCAATACTTGCGGATTATTTTGATGCTCATGAAGAAGTTGAAGAACTTTTTCACGCAAGTCTTATCGTAGATAAAATGCAGGAAAATATTAATATATTGCATAATATTTATTTTGGAAAAACCGAATAATATCATTCGGTTTCGCGAATATATGACCGCTTTTTTAAGCGGTCATTTTTATTGTTCTTATACATTTAGTCAAATTTGCCGTCTAAATTTATATCATACAGCATTTTTGAAGATTTGATTCCATTGTCGTCAACGGTTGTTTTTTGAATCATTCTGGCATTGACAAATCCGTCGTTGTTATAATCTATAAAAATATCTTCAACTCCGCCATTTTCCAGCATGTCTTTAAGCGAACAGGGGCTGTATGAAAGTCGTACTTTATTAATATTCCCCTCGTTGTCGAAACTGACACAACGCAATATACGTTCCCCGTCGGGGGATTTATATTCTTCAAATATCTTATTCCCTGCGGAAAAATTATCCGCCAGTTTGTATTTATCAGAAATAACAGGCATTCGGATATTCTTCTCATCCAGAAGCCATGAGTTTATCATCGCTAATTCCAGTTCGTTAGAAATAGTGCTGTCCCCGTATTCCAGTTCCGAACGACAAAAATTAATAATACAATTTTTACTTTGTGAACTTATATTTGATTCGGAAATTTTATCTATTACCTCTATTAAAGGTGTTCCTATTTTAAATAAATTCATGAAAAACCTCTCTGTATTACTTTTGTTTAATTCAGTAATACTCTGTCAAGGCATGCCTTGGAAGAATATTGCCATTCACGGTATGTAATACGATTGACCCTGAAGCCGCAGCGTTCAATTATGGACTGTTTTTTCATATTAGACATGCGCATATATTCTTTATCTTCAACACCGTCAACTTCTACGACAAACTTGTCATCAACAAGCAAATCCGCACTAAGCCCTGCAATATTTACACCCGCTTTGACGTTGTGTCCGAGTTCTCTCAGTTGAGATGCAATCTCTCTTTCAAGGGCATTTTTATAAATATTTTCATCTATATCCGGATTTTCCTGAAGATTTTTGCGTTCATTGTACTCTTCAATATATGACATGTAATCTCTGAACAACCCTTCCTGAATATCTTTGGGGTCTCGTGATACGAAGTTTATAACCTTATATCTTGCACGGGTAATGGCAACGTTAAACAGGTTCGGTTTTTGTAAGAAGGTCAAACTCTGCGGGAAACTGTTCGGAGCAAAAGCCCACGAAATCAGCATAATATCACGTTCATCACCCTGGAATGTGTGTGCCGTACCTATTTCAATCTGATGTTTCTTTATCATATGGTCAGAAAGAACTTTTGAAACAGATATTTTCAACTGCTCAACCTGTGCTCTGAACGGTGAAATAACACCGATAGAAACGGGTTTGTCGGGATTTTTGCGTTCATCCTCCACAACAATATCATAAAGGCGCTTCACAAGTGCTTCGATTTCAGGCAGGTTTCTTGTTGCATCATTATCTACTTTGCCGTCAGGGACTACAACTGTTTCCAGTACTCTTTCCCCACCGACGTCTTTTTTCATTATGCGGATTCTTCCGCCGTAAAATTCTCTGTTAGAAAAATCAATTACAGGCGGCAGACTTCTGAAATGCTCATCAAGCATAACAGAATTAAGTGAATAGTAATCAGCCAAATCAAACATCGAGTTTGTCCTGAACCTCCACATTAACTGATATTTTTCAGGGATTCCGTATTGAGTTAAGAAAGACTGTTCTTTCGCTTTTTCCAGAAAGGATAAGTGCGGAAGCTGCTTATCGTCACCTACGATAACTGCACGTTTTGCCCTGAACAGTATCGGAAAACAACTTGCTATGTCGCATTGAGAAGCCTCATCAATAATTGCGACATCAAACATTCCGGGTCTTAAAGGCATTGAGCCTGATACTGCGTATGTGGTAACACACCAGCACGGGAAAGCCTCTAATAAAGGTTTAAAGTCCTCTGTTTCCAGTATTTTGTTCTGGTGGTTCTGGCTTCTGTTCAGAATTGATTTTGCATGAACTTTCAGGCGATTGCGTTTTACCTGATCTCTTAAAAGTTCTTTCAGGCTTTCTCTGCGGCGAGCCTTTAAGATGTTTATTGCAAGCGGTTTTTGTTTCTTTTTCATCTGCCGTATTTGTTCTGATAAAACATGCAGATTGCCTGTTTTCTGTATGTCGGATTCTATTTTTCTCAATTTCCAGACCATTGCCGCAACTTCTAATTCCGATTTTAATCTGCCGAGATTTTCGTAATCCGCCGTAAAATCTTTTAGTTTAAGAATTTTTTTCAGTTTTGAAATACTGCTGAAATTGGCAATATTAGAAAAGAAACCTGTTTTTTCCATATTTTTTTCTAACGTTGCAATAATTCCCAAAATACTTTCTATTTCGGATTTTTTTAAGATTGATTTTATGAATTCGCATTTGCCGATAGATTTTTCGTGTTCTTCGACTTCTAAGGACATAGATGTCCAGTCGTTTTCCAGTTTTATAATCTGTTCGCATCTGCTTTCGTACTCCCGAACCAGATTAATATGATCCTTCATATCGTCAGTTCCGGCAAACAGGCTGTCCTCATAATCGTTGTCAATGTCGACTTTGCCGTTCAGTAAATCGTTCAGCTGGTTGCTTAATTGTTTTTGATAATTCATTCGGCCTGCTCTGAGCGCCAAAAACGGTGCACCAAGTTCATTTAACCTGTCAGCAACAACATCAACCGCTTTATCCATGCGGGAAGCAACAAGTACGGTTTTGCCGTTGGCAATCAGGTGGGCAACAAGATTCACAATAGTCTGAGATTTACCTGTTCCGGGAGGCCCCTGAACTGCTATGAATTTGTTGTTATCAATGTTTTTAATAACCTGTTCCTGAGAATCACTCAATGATAACGGAGTTATCGGATAAAAATCCGTAATGCTTTTCATATCTTTTATGGGTGCGGATTTTTCTTTTGAAATAGAATATTCTTCGTTAATCACATTCAGAGCTGTTTCACGGTAAATGCCGCTCGGCCTTTCCGCAATCTGGGTTAATTCGTGTAAAACTCCTGCCGTCACGCTCGGACGTTTGGTCAAAATTATTGCCGCCTGATTTGTAAGGTTAATTTTTTCTAATTTCTTTACTTGTTTCTGTTTGGCTTCAACTTCACCAATAACAAAACTTACATTATCTCCGTCAATTTTTTCTGAATAAAAATCAGTTTCTTCATCAGGTGTGACATTATCTTCATCAACATTGTTTTCATCGCTTATATTTATATCGATTTCAGGGATAATTGCTTTTAATGTGGTCAAGAATATCTCTAAGGATTCGTCTGTAATAGGAAGTGTCGGAACTACCTCCAGCAAACCGCTTAATAATTGTTCAGCCGCATCCTCATCATCCTGTTTCCCCATTAATGCGGTCAAAGCACCTGTATTAAGAGAAAGCACTTCTTCCTGCGGAATACAATTAATGTTCACTCCGTTACGTTCAAGATGGCATGGTAAATATAAAAGTGGGGTTAAAAATTCGCTTGCCCGTCTATTTTTGGAGTTTTTACCGACAAGAAACAAATAACCGTATATAAGATATTTGTCTTTTACGGAATTGCTTGAAAGTGTCATCAATTCGGTTAATTTTGCGTCACTTCCGTCTAATCTTAAAAAATCTTCATTGCTTCTCAAAAGGCTTTCTTCTCCTTTTAAGAATATCCATTTATTATCTTTATCGCCTTTTAAGTTGCGGAATGTTGAACTCTGAACTTCTTCTCTCACGCAGTCGTGAAGATACAAACTCAACTTCTTTATAAAACTGTTATTAAATGCCGAATTAATTGCTTTGGTTGCTTCCTGTAACATGTAATATTCCCCTCGCTATAATATACTTAATTACATTTTAAGCCAAAGTAAAGCAAAAACACATCATCAATTTATATGACATCTAAAATATATATAAAAGAAATTTTTATTATCTGATTCGGCATTTTGCCGTAAGCTTAAAGTTTATTCCGTTATTTTTTATCTCCGGACCTAAATTCCAGCTTGTACCGACTTGTCCGCCTGCACTCCAGTTTGAATCCGGAAATTTATACTCTGTGCCGATACCAATTCCGGCATAAGGCTGCCAGGAAGTGTTAAATTTTGTTTGGGTATTGAAATTCCGCTCAACTTGAACATTATCGTTAATATGAGTCATATAACCCTGTACACTTGTTGCACTTGTCAGTTCTGTCGGATTTTCCGGATCAACCCAGTCTAAATCCGTTCCGCTGCTGAAAATAAAATAGGGATCTTTTTCATAGGTTGCTTCGTGCTGCATACTAAGATTGTATTGTCCTTCCGTATCAGGCTCAAGTTTGCCCCGAAAACCGCCTGTAACATCTGCGCTGACACTGAAATTCTTTTTATCGTTTGTATAGGTTAAACCTGCCGTGCCAAAAGTATAAATATTGTGTCTTGGTACGGTTATACCATTACTGATAGTTGAACTTGCATTATTATTGTATGTACAATTATTATAAATGTGTATATTTATATCATGTTCTCCTTGTATGAGTTCACTGTCATAACTTATCGGAACTAAATCAGATGTTGTTGCCGTATCTGAATAGTCGCTTACATATTTGTCGGTATCCTTTAATGATATAGTACCTTTAGCGCCCAATCCTACATTTGCCGTGAAATTATCTCCAATCTGAAAATCCTGATTTAATCCGATTTGGCCGCTGATTGCATTTCCTGCGCCAATACCTGCACTTATTGAAGTCCCTCTGTCATTTATCGGAGCCTGACCGTCTATATTAACCGTAACGCTGTTTATATCATCTTCTGATTGTCCTGAGAGGGACAGGTTCATTTCCGCCTGATTATGATTAGAAAGTTGTCTGTAAAACCTGTTAGGTCCTGTCTTGGTTGTAAACGGCCGGTTCAGGTTGTAACTCCCCACTACTCTTGCACCCTGTAAATCAACTTCAAGTGCGCCTGCAAATTCATCAACCCTGCCGCCTAAAGTAATGATGGGACTCACTGAAACTTTGGGTTTCTGTAAAGTTACCGTTGAAATTTGTTCATCATTATTAAAGTCAATGTTATTTAATTCTACATTTTCATCGAATTTTATTTTCTTATGTTGATATGTCCAAGCATGATGATGGTATTCTGCAGGCCAATTCTCGTCATAGTGCCCTGCAATATCAATGTAATGGTTATCATATTCTACCGTTGACTCATCATTAGTGCTTATTTCTATATCGCCGGATTTATAATCTGTTTTTGGCACAAATTTGGTTTCTGCACTGACTTTTACTCCTGCGCCTACATAGAATTTTTCATTTCCGTACCTGAGTTCACCTTTTAATACCCCTTTAATCTGGTTGTTTGGCAGAGAAATGGAACTGTTTGCGGAAGATTGAGAATTCATTTGGGTATTCAGGGTAATCTGATGTTTTGTTTCTGCCGAAATCTCATCAGGATGGCTAACCTCTTGACCTTCATATATAATTTGTCCGTCAAAAGGCAGATGATCCACATGGGATTCTATTAATGCGTGATCTACACAATGCGATTTGCTTGTATTATCTGAGAACGAAAAATCATGCTGAGCCTCGCCGGTAAAAGAAACTGTCCCCTCAAGCCCTGCGGAACCCACAAAGGATAATTTATTTGCTATCTGACCTGTGTAAGAATATTCAGCACCCACCTGAAAAATGTTTCCTGCACCGACATATGCGGACAAATTACTGTTTTTCCCTAAAGGCATACTGCCTGTTAAGCCGGCCAAGCCTCCGTTTAGTCCCGACCTGTCGTATTGACCTTTTGTAAAAATTCCAAGAGAGGGCTTTTTCTGCTTTAAATAGTTTCCGTGATTGCCTGTGTTTAACCCGGGAATAACTCCGTTATCGGTTTGTTTTATCGGTTCAATTTCCCCGCTCATAAATTCCTCCGTGTATTTCCTCTTTCTTATATAAAGTATTTTTCACGGAAAAAATTGCGTAAATTATACAGGTGTTGTAAAATAGTGTAACAATAAATTTTGCCCGTTAAAAGCAATAGTTTTGCGGATAAAAAATCTTATTTGCAGGAGAATTAAACTATTTCCGCAAGTGCATTTACAACATCCGGATCCCATTTTTCGCCGGCTTCTTCTTTCAGTATTGAAAGGGCCTTTTCTACCGTCATTGCTTTACGGTAGGGTCTGTCGGTTGTCATTGCACAAAAGGCATCTGCAACTGCAATTATTCTTGAACCGAACGGGATAGACATTCCCTTTAATCCTTCAGGCGTACCTGAGCCGTTAAAACGTTCCTTTTGGTATGTTACATAGGGTACAACTTCCGATAAGAAATTGATGTTCATTAAAAGATTAACACCGATATTGGATTGTTTTTGCATTAGAGCAAGTTCTTCAGGGGTGTATTTTGCCGTAGAAGAGAACATTGCCTCCGGCAGCATAATCTTACCAATATTTTGTAATAACCCTGCGTAATATATTAAATCTTTTGTTTTTTCGTTTAAACCGAGCTGAGTTGCGAGTTTCTTTGCCATTTCAGCGGTATGTTTTGAGTGTGCAACTTTATACTGCCCTTTTGTGTCAACGGCTCTTGCCAGCTGCTCAACAAAACCCTGCTGGCAGTCGCACAAATCTCCGATTAATGCCGTTAATTCCGCTCTGGAGTGTTTTAAATCGCTTTCATATGCTCCTTCTTCGGATATTATGCGATTAGTATTGTCTATTTCCGTCTGCAAAGCCATAGATGCCGAGAATAATTTTGCCATACTCTCCAAAAGTCCCAGATATGATTTTTCAATCAGATTGGATTTTTTGTCCTCTATCGCAATAACTCCAACCTTTCTGGAATTAGAACTCATCGGAACTGCAGTAATACCGTTGGCGCTGATAGTGTCACATTCTACAAAGCATACACTTATAATAGATTTTTCATTAAATTTATATCCCTCTCTTTTGAGGTTGTTTATTGAGGAACCTACAAGAACAAGGTCAAAATCCGGATGCTCCAACCCTCTTGCATAATCTTTTGCAAGATAGATGTTACATTTTTCAACTTCAAGCATCTGAACGATTGAATGAGCAATAGCATTATATATTGCATAATCAGCCTTATTTTCAAAGTTCATAACGCATAAAGTGTTCTGTAAAGAATATATTGACACTAATTCTTTAAGCTGATCAACGAGTCTGTTTTTCTTGTCTTTTGCATTTGTACCGATTTTTTTTGCCAAATCCTCCGAGATGAGGTGTTCTGACATAAAGTCCCCTAAATTGAGAGCAAAAATTTCCTCAATAGGGTCTGCATTCATAAGGTACTCTTCGCTTTGACCAAATAATGATACTCCGGTATTTTTATCTTTATTTTCCATCAATTATTCCTTCTACTTGCATACTATTGCTAATAAATACGGTTTAATATAAGGAAAACTTTAAAGTTTTTTACAAATCTTCATACAAATGGAGGAGAAAATTTAATCTATAATTTTGTTTTTCAGGGCAATATAGACGGCATTTGTCCTGTTTATAGCGGATAATTTTCTGAAAGCCGCTGCCAAATGTGCTTTAACTGTGTGACGGCTAATATATAATTTTTGCGCAATAGCAGGGTTATCAAGCCCTCGTGCTGCATATTCCAGGACTTTTCGTTCCCTGTATGATAACGGAATATCAGAAGATTTAATAATTTCTTTTATGGAATTGTTACTGCCGAAATTTGAAGTATCAATATTGTAATAATTATTCATTTTTCTCTCCCGTATAAGTGTTGTATATTTTTTTATCTACAACATAAAAGAGTTTAATCAATATATTATCTGAACCGAAAAAAATGTTTTTAATATCATAAATAATTCAAAATCAGCCGCTGCAAGAATTTTATGGAGTTAAAAAAAATAGACTTTTGGCTATTAATTTTTGTTAAATTAAAAAATAATCTTTTTGTTTGCAAGATATTTTGTTCGGCTTATAATTGAGTTATGACAATAGCGATATATCCGGGGAGTTTTGACCCGATTACAAAAGGACATTTGGATATTTTAAAAACAGGTGCCGAAATATTCGACAAGGTCATTATTGCGGTGGCTCATAATTCGGAAAAAAGAGGATTTTTACCGATTGAGGACAGAGTAAAACTTATAAAAGACAGCATTGCCGGTATGGAAAATGTTGAGGTGGATTATTTTGCCGGGCTTACAATTGAGTATGCCAAATCAAAAGGTGCCAAAGTCCTTCTGAGGGGACTCAGAGCCGTATCGGATTTTGAGTATGAATTACAGCTTTCTCAGGCAAACAGTGCGATGTGCGAGGATATAAAAACAGTCTTTTTGACTACAAAGCCGAAATACAATTTTATTTCGTCCAGCACAATAAAAGAAATCTATCTGAATAACGGTGACATTTCAAAATTTGTACCTGAGCCTGTTTATGAATATTTGATGAAACGTAAATAATGTTAAGTACATGTTGTACGTTTTAACTAAAATAATTTGACAATTATTTTTTGCTTGGGTAAAATTGTTAGTAGTTAATGAAAGGTGATATGTGTGATTGACATGCAACAGAGCGGAGTACTTGAAACAGTCAAATTACTTGAACTGGCAGTAGAAGAGGGTTTCCCTATCTTCCCCGGAAAATATGTAGTTCTTAAGACTGAAGAAATAATGCAACTAATAGACAGAATTTATGCATCAATTCCTATTGAAATTAAGGAAGCAAGAGATTTCCTCGACAGAATTGAGCAGGTAAAAATGGCAGCTCAGCAGGAAGCCGAAAAAATGATAGCAGATGCTCAGATGGAAGCCGACAGAAAGTTGAGTGAAGCCGATTTTATAAAAGCTGTCGAAAGAGAGGGTATAAGAATCAGAAATCAGGTTCAGGAGGAGTGCGAAGAATTAAAGCGTAAAGCCCTTGAAGAAGCTGATAATATCCGCTCACAAGCATCGGAAGATGCCATGAAAACAAAAGAAGGCGCAGAACTTTATGTAGAACAGGTTTTGACAAATCTTGAAACAGATTTAACAAGACTTAAACAGATTGTTAAAAACGGACAAATCTTCCTGGAACAATCAAGAAAAGAATCCGGCTCTGCATCATCTTTATACCCCGGTCAGGATATGAAAAAGAAAATACCGGATTATGTGATGAAATAAATAATCAAATTATATAAAAAAGAATCCCAAAAGGGATTCTTTTTTTGCACCTTACAAACTACGAGTAATTATGCAGGGCATAAAGTAAAAGTTATAGAAGTAGAGTCGCCCGCACCAGGAGCTGACCATAAAGGCACTTCCAACGGAAACGACTCTAATATCAGTATAAATTATAATGTCGGGAATTTCAACCCCGATGTTAACAATCAAGTAGGAGCAAAAAATCGCTTCTGTTTGTTGTAATCTACTGATTTCGATAAAGGCCGGATACTCTCATAGTATACCCTACAAACTATTCTTTACACTAGGGTTGATAAGTTTACGAATATCGTTTATACTGTTATTGGATACCGTTGCGTCGGGAAGTTTAGTACCATTGACGGCGGTGTCTGCTATTTTGACTTTATGTTCTGCATAATTTTTTGCACCAAAATTTATTTATAATCAAAATAATTAAATTATTTGCTTATTGTTTGTTAACATTTATTTGCATTTTAGAATGTTTTATTATATTATATGTTCATAAGCCGAATTAAAAGAGAATGCGTTGTTACACATTCTCTTTTAAAAAGCCAAAAACCAGGGGCGGTAATTAATATAGTCCCATTGCGAAAAGTAAATAACCTAATAGCAATAAATACAGATACATTTAACAAAAAGGAAGAATAAAAATGGGTATCAAAGGTAAAAACGACAGAATGGTAGTTCTTGCTTGCGAAGATTGCAAGGAAAGAAATTACACAACAGTAAAAAACAAGAAAAACATTAAAGACAGACTTGAATTAAGCAAGTATTGCCCGACATGCAAAAAACACACAACTCATAAGGAAACGAAATAAAGACGTTAAGACGATAGGACGATAAGACGATAAGTTCAGTAATTTCGGTTCTATTGTACATGAGAATATAATCAAAATTGTAAAGGACTTAACGACTTAACGTCTTAGCGACTTTAAAGAATGCGTCCTTAGTTCAGTTGGTAGAACGTCGGTCTCCAAAACCGGATGTCGAGGGTTCGAGTCCTTCAGGGCGCGATTTATAAAAGTCAAAGGATAAAAAATGGAAAATTCATTTAATACATTTTTAGAATCAATAAAAAAATACTTCCGTGGCGTTCGTGCCGAATGGGGAAAAATCACATGGCCCGAAAAAAATCAGGTTGTAATGGAAACAATTTTTGTAATAGCAATTGTATTTGCATTTACTGTTGCGGTGTATTTAATGGACATTGTATTTAAGTACGGAACCAAAGGATTTGTCCAGTTATTAAAAGGTATGTTTTAAATATAAAAGAGAATAAAGGTGGCTTATGACTAAGAAACAAAAATCTATGGCAGAAGAATTGAACGAAGACAAATTGGCGGAACAGCAGGCGGCTGAGGCAGAAGAGCAGGCTCAGGAAGATGCTAAAAAAGCCAAAAGTAACGAAAAACGCTGGTACATAGTTCATACATATTCAGGACACGAAAATAAGGTTAAAGTTAATCTTGAAAAACGTATTGAATATATGAATATGGGTGAAAAAATCTTCCGTATAGAAGTTCCTCAAAAGACCGTAACCCAAATCAAGGGCGGAAAGAAGCAGGAACG
>DBXD01000057.1:0-6919 GCA_002309425.1 Cyanobacteria bacterium UBA1221 | reverse complement strand
TATGTTCTTGTTGAAATGATTATGGACGAGGACAGCTGGTATGTTGTAAGGCACACCGCAGGGGTTACAAAGTTTGTAGGCTCTGCTAAACGTCCTATCCCGGCAAGGGAAAGTGAAATCAAGAAAATTCTTCATCGCTCTTCTTCTCAAACTCAGAAAATTGAGCTTGATGTTAAAGCAGGCGATAAGGTTAGAATTGTTTCAGGTCCGTTTGCAGACTTTATTGCAGACATTATTGAAGTTTATCCTGACAAGTCTAAACTTCGTGCAAATGTTTCAATATTCGGACGTGAAACTCCGGTAGAATTGGAATACAAACAAATTAATAAATTGTAGTTGAAAATTTTTTCAACCGTAAAGTACACTAAAACCGTGGAAGGGACTTTATAGCCCCGTTAGTACCACAAAAGGAGAAAAAAATGGCAAAAAAAGTAGTAGGAAAAATCAAGCTTCAGATTGAAGCAGGTAAAGCAAATCCTTCACCTCCGGTTGGTCCGGCATTGGGTCAGCATGGTGTAAACATCATGGATTTTTGTAAGCAATTTAATGCCAAAACAGAATCTCAGGCAGGATATATTATTCCTGTAATTATTGATGTTTATGAGGACAGAAGTTTTTCATTCGTTATTAAATCTCCGCCGGCTCCGGTGTTGATTAAAAAAGCATTGAATCTTTCCAAAGGTTCTTCTGCTCCGAACAAGGATAAAGTTGCTGAAATTACCAGAGCTCAGTTAGAAGAAATTGCTAAAATCAAAATGAATGATTTAAATGCGACTTCTATGGATGCTGCTGTTAAGATGATAGCAGGTTCTTGCAGAGCAATGGGTGTTACGGTAAAAGACTAATTGATGGAAGTGCAATAATACGCACGTTATGACCACGAAAGGAAAAATTAAAATGGCAAAATTAACAAAAAAACAAAAGAAAATGCAGGAAATGCTGGCTGATTTTGCGCAGCCCGCAACAGCTGTTGATTCTATTAAAAAATTAAAAGAAATATCTAAAGAATTGTCTAAATTCAACGAAACTGTTGAATGCCACATGAGATTAGGTATTGATGTAAGACAGGCTGACCAACAAATTCGTTCTACTGTTGTATTACCGGCAGGACTTGGTAAGACAGTCAGAGTTTGTGTTATCGCAAAAGGTGCAAAGGCAACCGAAGCAAAAGAAGCAGGCGCTGATTTTGCGGGAGCTGAAGAAATTATTGAAAAGATTGAAGGCGGCTGGTTTGAATTTGATACATTAATAGCAACACCTGATTGTATGGGTATGTTAGGTAAACTGGGACGTGTTCTCGGACCTAAAGGCTTGATGCCTAACCCAAAAACGGGTACGGTTACAATGGATGTAGCAAAGGCTGTTAAAGATGCAAAGGCAGGTAAAGTTGAATTTAGAGCAGACAAACAGGGTATGATTCACTGTCCTATCGGAAAAGCTGAATTTAGCGAAGAAGATTTGATTAAGAATTATGCAACCTTAGCTGATGCAATTTTAAGAGCAAAACCGTCATCTGCAAAAGGTACCTTCGTAAAATCTGTTTACCTGGCAACTACAATGGGACCGGGATTAAAACTTGATCCGAAAGTATTTGCTGCAGAAGTAAAAGATCTTATTGCAGGTTAATTCCTTTTGAATAATAGTGAAAAAGAACTGCTTTCGGGCAGTTCTTTTTTATATAAGAAAAACCGCTTTTATAAGCGGTAGGGGAAAAGTTACGAATTTTTTAAAGGAAAAAAGGAAAGGAAATTTTATGCTGAGAATGTTTTGAACGAATCCTGAACATTCTTATCGACAACACCTTTTAGTACCTGATATTCTTGCTGGAGAGCTTTATGCTCGGTATCCAGTTTTCTTAATTCAAGGTCATACTTGTTGTCTTTTGCCTCAAGTTTTTCCAGTTTCATTTTATATTCCTGATCAATAAGTGCAAGTTCTCTTTCGTCTGTTACTTCCTGAATTGCCTGATCCGAGTCTATTGATGTGGAAACGAATTTTCTTTCAACCGCCGAATAAATTTCAAGAAGCAATTTGCCGTCTTTCAGTTGTTGTTCAAACCATTTATTATCATTAATGGTATTTGCCGGATTATCTTCCGTGTAATATCCTGAGGATGCCATTTTCTGGAAAATCTGTTTATAATAATTTACTATTGATATATTATCCGGATTAGCAGTAGATTCAAGTGCCATCATCGGATCCGGTTGTACGGGTGTCCTGTAATATGTGGCTGTTAATGATACTGCATAATCGTACAGTTCTCTTTGTTCCTGGGTTGTTCCGTCATAATTGAGCGGGAAAGTGGTATCAATGCCCGTATTAGGGTCAGTGTAAGTGTATGTGCAATAACCGTTAAACGGTGTTGTATCAGGTATAGGATCACCGTTGCCGTCATAAATTACGTCACCGTTAGCATCTGTCTGAGCAAAATAATGGAACCCAAAATCAAGACCGTGTTCCTCATCGACATTTATGTGCAAACCTACTGATGTCAAGTATCTGTCCCAAGCCTCGTGAACTTCCTGATAAGCCTTTTCCTGAGCCGGAATATCGATAGGATCCGTACTGTATGCTGATACTTGAATGTGTGATTGAGTGTAACCCAATTCCGCAAGAAAAATATTAAAATCCCCGTTCCCTTTTTCAAATGCATCGGCAAGTGTCTTTGTGACAAGTGCTGCACCCTTTTTATCTGTTACCATATAGTGTAAATTATTTGCAACTGTATTACAACCTGTCATCAAGGCATAAGAAATATCGGTATAAACTTCATCCGCTCCGTTAAAACCTGTTAAAACCGTAAGTTTAGTTGCTTTTAAGGCATTCAGGTATTCTTTATTAACTTCTTCTGTTTGATCTGCAAGACGAATTTTAGCGTATGATACTGCCTGTCCTGAGTGTTCGTTGTCTGTCATTCTGGCGGTAATACTAAGCAGTCTTGCTTGTGACGCAGCCATACCCATATTTTTGCCGTTGTCCTTTCTTTGTCGTAACTCTAGTATTCATAAATACGAAATTTTTTTATAAAACTTTAATTTTTAACAATAATTGTTAAAATATTGTTACAATCAAAAAATAAAATATGAGTTTTATGCTAAAAAGATTTTTAATATATTTAACATATTGTTACAACTTGCCAGGCATGGGGGCGGTATGATATTGTATTAATGTAAGGGAGAGAGAAGATTTAATATGAAAAATATTGTGGTCTATACAACTAAAAACGAGTCTGCTTTGGCTGACGTTTTGGCACAAATTGAGGACGTAAATGTCAGACTGGAAGATGCTTCAAAGTTGAGAGATTATGAAACGTTGAATGCGGGATTGTTGGTAATTGAGGATGTTCCCGATATTAAAGATGTTTTAATGGTTACAAAATTTAAAACTGCGGTTTTGTTTATCGGAGAAACATTTAAAGGTTCTACGGTCAGAGCGGTTACATATGATATGATTAAGGTTCCTGTTGATAATGAAGAATTATTAATCAGAGCGAAATCTTTGTTGAAGGTTAAAGAATTACGTGACAAGATTTTACAGGTTTCTACAACGGATGAATTAACAGGATTGCATAACCGTAAATATTTACATGAAAGGCTTGAACAGGAAATCTCCCGTTCAAGACGATACGGTACAAAATTGTCTTGTCTGTTGTTTGATTTAGACTTTTTCAAAGTTGTTAATGACATTTACGGATACGATTGGGGCGATGTTTTGTTGCGTTCAATCGCTGACAAGTTAAAACAGATTATTCGTAAAGAGGATATTCTTACCCGTTACGGGGATGAGGAATTTTTATTAATCCTGCCAAATACGTCTGAAGAGAATGCTTTCTTGTTTGCAGAAAGATTCAGACGTGATATTGAGCGTATGGAATTTATTCCTGCGGGCGAAGAAGAAAGACATCCGATTACAATTTCAGGCGGAATTTCAACATATCCTTGCCTTGAAAATGTAGAAGAAGATGTTAATACGATTATCAGATATGCAGAACACGCTTTGTATAATGCAAAAAAGCGCGGCAAAAACAAAATTGTCCAATTCTCTCAGCTGAATTTGGGAGAGTAGGAGAAAAAAGACTTCCTTTCTGAACACTTATATAGTGTAAAATCTGGTTATTAGGCGATTAGAATTAATCGCCTTTTTATTTTGCAACAGGTTGAAGTTTGCCTAAAAAATGTTATAATGGAAATGGTTGGATTTATCTTGCAAGAGGATGATTTATGAAAAAGATTATGAAACGCAGTGATAGTAATCGCGGAATTGCCCCAAAAAACCTATCAGTAGCATTATTGCTGAGTTTGGCGATAATCGGCGCAGGCTGTGAACAGTCCCAAGCGGTTGATTTAAATACAAACATCTCTCCTGCGGAGAGAGAAAAATTTGTTAGCGAGGGCAGCGAGCTTACAAATTTGAGAGAGGGTACCCTGACGGAAACGGGTGAGGAGTCAATCCAAATTGATACCCAAACCGTCAATCAGGTCAAAAAATCTCTATCCTCAGGCAAGAAATCAAATAAATTCTTCAAATCTCTATCTGATAAAGTATCAAACGATACTACTCTACAGCATACGGAGAGAGGCTTGGCAACCGGTGCGGCGGCAGAATATACGCCGATACTCGACAACCTTTACGAGAGCGGAGATTCAACTGTACAATCGGCATACCAGTTTACAGAAACCACCGCAACGAGCGGTAATAATGTATTCAAAATCGGAGACAAGTATTACCAGTTAACATATAAAGACAGTTTTTATGAACAGTTTACCAACCCGACACTGGACAGAGCGTACGAGGCAGGTGAATCCTCCATAAGTAGTGCCTATACCCTTACGGAAACAACGGCAACAAGCGGTACAAACGTCTATAAAATCGGGGATAAGTATTATCAATTTGCGATAAAAGACGGTGTAACCTCCGGGGGAAGGATTACAACTAACCAAAATGGCAACCCTGTTACTACACATATCTTTGGAAGTGTCGTAAATAATTCAAATGGTGCAGCTATAAATAACCCAAAGAACGGAAGAATTGGTAATGTAACAGGAGATTTTGCAAATAATCGGGCAAATAACACATATGCATACGGCGGGGCAATAGCAAACCGAACAGCAAATTGTTCTATGGGAGATGTTTTAGGCGATTTTATCGGTAATTCTGTCTATGGCGGTAATTATCAAATGGGCGGTGCAATCCATTCGACAAAAATAATAGGAGACATAACAGGTAATTTTATCAATAATGGTTCTGCAAGAAAGTCAACGAATGGTTATGGCGGTGCAATATATATTGAGTACGGTACTGCCGGAAATATTACCGGTAACTTTATAGGAAACCATATTGATGCTACCTATGGATATGGCGGTGCAATAGCTACAGACAATAATGCTGGCACCATTGGAGATATAACAGGTGTATTTATCGGGAATAGAGCTAGTGGGGAAGGTTCGAGAGGCGGTGCTATATTTAATGAAGGTACAATGGGTAATATTACCGGAGATTTTATAGAAAATTATTCCCGAGGTGATGCCGGAGCAATATACAATTATAGTGGTTCTATGGGTAACGTTAATGCTGATTTTATAAATAATACAGCTACGTATAGTGGTGGTGCCATATATAACAGGGCAGGAACTATTGGAGATGTATCGGGAAACTTTATATCAAATCATGCGGTAACTCATGGCGGTGCTATTAGTACAAAGGCAGACATAACGCTTCTTGCGGATAATACCAATAATATTATTAGCGGAAACTGGATTGGCACGGAAGATAATAAACAATATGAGGCAATATATGTTGAAAACACAACGGCAAATCTCAGTATAGAAGCTACAAATGGCGGCGTATGGACTATTTACGATTATATAAACGGTGTAACAGGGTATAATTTGACTTTGACAGGCGATAATACCGGTGTAGTTGACTATAATAATGACTTGTATGGCAGTCCGAACCTTACTATCGAAAATGTTACGTTAGATGTTTCAGACGGAGAAACGAATACATATAATCTCACGAGTTTAACCAGTACAGACGGTCAAATTGCGGTAGATGTTAATTATGATACGCAAACTGCGGATAAATTAGTGACAACAGGGGAAGCAACGGGTATCGTTTACATATCAGGTTTGAACTTTACAGGTACAAAAACGACCGGAGATACATATCAAATCCTTGATATTGCAAGTGGTGATGCGCAATTGGCTTTTGGGGATAACATAAAAATTATAGAAAACGGAGAAGAAACCGAATTTCATGAAGGGTTTATTTTTACTCCGTCAATGGTTGACAGTACCGTTCAATATGGAGATATCTATGCAAGCACAGAGGGTTTAATGCTTGCAACAACAAATACAACGAACGATTCTATAACAATTAATCCGGAAGAGATTTTTGACCAGATTTTGACCTACCTTAACCAAAAAGAAACAACGGATGAAAGGAACTTTAATTTTGTAACGTCGGGTGATGTTTATACAGTAACACTCCCTGTCGGAACAACTACTGCGGGTACGCTGAACATCAATGGTGTTTCTGCCGATAATGGTGCAAAATCCACGATTGACTTTAATAATACAAACGGCTTTAACCTCGCAAATGCAACAACCTTGAATATTGAGAACACTAAACTCAAAAATGCAACGAACAGTGCAATCCGTGTGACAAATGCCAATGCCGAGGTTAACCTCACGAACGTAGATTTTGATGGCAACTCTGCGGCAAACGGGGGTGCGATTTACCACACCAACGGCACAATCGGCGATACAGTTGCTAACTTTACGAACAACTCCGCAACGTCTGAAACCTCAAACGCATATGGCGGTGCGATTTATAATAATGGTGCAACTGCCGTCATTGGTGATATAGAGGGTAACTTCTCAAATAATACTGCAATATCTGAAACTTCGACCGCATACGG
>DBXD01000070.1:503-7208 GCA_002309425.1 Cyanobacteria bacterium UBA1221 | reverse complement strand
TATGAGTTTGTTAATTACATTAAAAGAAAATTTAGTAAATTACCGAGCGAATTTGTTGATTATTCCGGTTTAAGAGAAATGGGAAAATTAAGAGAGTATTTAGTGAATAATAAAATGTGGGTTGAATTGTTCTTTATGGATATTTTCGGTAAGGAACTTAGAGATTTAATAGGATTACATATTGTTATAGATAATGAAGAATATGATGAATACATTTCAAATGAACTTCTTCAAGAGTTTTCTGAATCTTTCGGCGGAAACTTCGATAAATTTGAGAGAGACTATAACAATAAACAGGCAAGAATAAAATTTTCCGCATTAAAGAAATCGTTGCCTATAGAAGCATGTTTATATAAGAAAGTTGATTATGAAGAAGAAATTTACGGTTTCTATAATTTGGAAACCCTTTCGGCTCCTCATTATCAATATAAAACAGGAAGAAAAATTGAAATTTACCCGGAAATAGAAGAATTGCTGCAAGAGTTGAAAAAGTTGGAAGAAACAAAAACAAGTAACAGCAAAGAAGCGGAAGAACGCGAAAATAAAATAAGAGAAATAAGAAATAAAATAAAAATTTTAATGAATTTGGTTCTTTTTGACGGTACTTTTATTCATGAAATAGCACTTAAATTTGTGGTAAAAGATATCGGAGAAGAAAGAAAACAATTTGTCTTTACTCCGGACGAATATACACCAAGCGGAACCTTGGAAGAAAACAAAAAACAAATTTTTGAAGATAAAAATTTCGGAAACAGAACTATATTCTTTGCCGAATACGATGGCGGTTACTTCGTAATGGATTTACCTAAAGATGCAACTATAAGCGAATTGATGAACAGCAAGTATTTTGCCGACGCTACGGTTGCCGTATACGATGAAGACGGGGAACCGTTAGGTGCGGATGTTAAACTTGAAGATGCAAAAGTGTATAAAATCATCAATACCGGGACCAAAAGTAAAACAAAGAAATTGACGGATGAAGAATTAAAGAGAAAACCTGTAAGAACACAGGTGCAATATTTATCAAAAACAAGTCAAGATAAAAGTACCTGCACGGATTTATCGGAGAAACTGACAAGACAATCCGATTTAAGTGAGTTTGTGGCATTCTTATTGTTTTATGAAGATAATAGTGTTATGCTCGATAACAGAGAGTTTACCAAGGAACAAATTGCCGATAAACTTTATGATAAAAATTCAAAAAATGAAATTTTAAGTAATAAATCTCTTTTGCTCGAAGCATTGGATATCATATCAAGAGTGATAGATGATCTTGAATTGGAAGATATTGCTCCTTCGGTATTCATAAAAAGATCCGTAATGATAGCAAATCATTATAATCTGTCAAATATATTTGAATTATTTGAAGCATTGGATTACGGAGTTATAGATTTCAGTGATATCATAAATTACTATAAAACTTGTATTTTCATAAAAACAAAATCGAAAAAGGTAAGTGAACAACAAATACTGAAATTATTGTCGGATAAACTCGGAGCACAAATAATCAGGGTAGATACAAGAAAAAGACCGAATTCAAAATATAATCTTATTATTAACGATAGAAAATATTTTGTTGATTACGAAGGTTATGAATTTGATGCCGTTCAAGATTTGTTGGAATCTCAAGACATACATTTTGAATATGTTGTCGATAAGAGCAGCAGAGAAATAGGTAAAAAAGAAAATAAAGAAAAAATATTTATCACTATGGATTTTGTCAGACCGAGAAAATTTTTGCCTTTAATGTCTTTCGGAAACAATATGGGAGTATTGGTTCAACATGCCATGATAAACCATTCGGGTGTTGTCAGCATTATTTTACAAAACATAAAAAATCAGGTTATAAGTTCGGAACAAGCCGAAAATCCGGAATTTTCCGAAGATGAAATCAAAATGTTGCCGGATGTTAGAATGTATTCTGCAGCCATAGAACTTGTGGAAAAAGCAGGATTTGTTTCCGAAAAAATTAAAAGAGAGCATCCCGGTGAAGAATTAAAAATTTCCGATTATGAAGAAATGGAATCGGCATATTTTGACCTTTTATCGTTATTTTCCGAATATCCTGTTCTTATAACTCAAATATTATTGGGACTATATTCAAAGGAAAGTTATACATATGACGAACAATCGGTACTGTCGCAAGAAACTCCGTATCTTACAAGAGAACAAGTAAATATAATTGCACAAAATATAAAAAATCCGGACTTATCCGAATATTCCGATTTATTGGAAAAATTGGGGCTTGATATACAAGGAGGTTTTTCTACGGGAATTTCTAATGTGAATTTCGTTGTATCAAGATCTCTGGATTTGGTTGAAGATGAATCAACTTTTTCTTTTGCGACATTGGATGTAAATCCGGAAACCGGTACTGCCACTGTTTATATAAGTGAAGCATTCTTGAGAGAATTGGATAAGAAAACAAAAGAAGAAAAAGAAGAATTATTAAAACAATTGGCATTACATGAAATCATGGAATATTTTGCGTTAACATTCGGTTCTGCTGTCACATACGAAGATGTACACAATCAGTTTGAATCGTATCAGGGGCAACAAGCTTTAATGGCTTTTGCAAAAAATATAGCTATTCCGAATATATTAAGGACTAAAGAAGCTTTGTTCCAGGAAGTGGATACTTTGCTTTCACCGAGTGACTTTGAGGAAATGAATCCTCAATCAACAATCGGATTGTTGTTAGGTAACAGAATGATTTCATCTTTTGAAAGAACGTATAAATTATATAAAGAGGGAAAACTCAGTAAAATCTTTATCTCCGGTAATACAAGAAGTTCATTGGAAATAATTTCAAGACTAAGAACAAACATTGAAAATAAAAAGTATATTGAAGGTATAACAGCTCAAAATGCGGATGCTAATGCTGTTAGAACAATAAAAGATTTGTTGTCTCTTACACCTGAAATTTTTGATGCTATTACTACCGGTATTATTGATTCTGTTACAACGGAAGATTTATCACATCCTGTTTTATTAGATGAAAAATTAACTGCCCCTGTATCAAAAGATGAAATCTTTGATGTTGTATCAAAAGACGGTGTAAGTGAGGCTGCTATTATAAAGTGGATAATATTGGAATCCGCAAGACAAGATGGTATGAACAGAAAAGAAATTAATCAATTAATCCGATCAATAGTATTGGAAACAAAGGCTTCAAATACACCGGAAAACGTTGCGAATATTTTTGCAAAAAAAGAGTTTAAAGATTTTATACAAGATAAAGATGACATAGATGTTATTGTTATACAAACTCCGTTTTCTCAAACAAGAGCAGGTTCGACATTGAAAAAATTCTTAAATGAAAATACAGCAACTTTAGGAGATAAAAATTTTGATATTTACAACATGAGTTTTGACCTTAACTCTGAAACATATCATTACGGCAATGTCAGTGCTTTAAATTTGTCATTGGGTGAATGGACAAGATTAATAGCGTATGCATTAAAGGGTGATATCGTTCCTGTGATAGAAAATCAAGAAGGTTTGAAAGCAATTCCTTCGGATATATTAGTAAATTTACTTTCGTTATTACCTGTTTTAAATGCTAAAGAAAAATCAAATCTGTACAAAGTATTCTCCGATGCCGCAAAACAGGATTCTAACTTTGAAACTGCGGATAAATTGTTAAAGATATTAGAGCAGCAAATAGGAAGTAAAGAAAATATAGGATATATTTTAATTTCGGAATTTATAAAATATATTTATGCTGATACTACGGAACAAAGACAACTCGAAAAAGATTGGGATGAGATGATAATNNAAAGAAGTATTGCCGGATTTCGCTTCAGACGAAGCTCTTGCATTGGATCAAAGGTTACAAAATACCCACAATATATTGTCAGCGGCATAGTATTTTGTTTTATTTGAAAAATGTAGTCTAAATTGTTAAAATTTATAAAATTTTGTTTTGGAGAAAATTATGGAATTATTTAAGATGGCTAAAGAAGCAATGTCAATGAGAAGTAAAGTTAAAGAAATGGAAAAAGCTTTGAAAGCAAAGATTGTTGATATAGATTATAAAGGTATTAAAATATCAATGAATGCAAAAAATGAAATAGTAAGTTTGAAATTACCGGAAGATTTTGGTAAAAATTCCGTGAAAGATATGGAAAAAATGATGTTTTCCGCTATGCAGGAAGCTATAAAAGAATCTCAAAAAGCTATGGCTGAAGAATCAAAAAAACTTATGGGCGGAATGAACATACCGGGTTTAAACTAATCTGATATTTTGTCTCATTGTTTGTAGTTTAACATGATAAAAATATTACATAGATATATTCTAAAAGAATTTATAGGTTCGTTTGGTTTCGGACTTATAATATTTTCTGCAATATTGTTGTTGGACCAAATTTTTCAACTTGTTGATTTGTTTCTATCAAAAGGTGTAAGCCTTGGTCTGATAGCACAATTGTTTATTCTTATCATTCCCAATATTTTAACACTTACAATACCTATGGCAATTTTATTCGGTGCATTACTAAGTTACGGAAGATTTGCCGAAGACAACGAAATTACCGTTATGAAAGCTACGGGTATAACATATAAAACATTATCTATGCCGATAATCGTTTTTGTTGTTTTAATGAGTATAGGCTTGGTTTGGTTCAATCATTATTTGTCTCCGTCTACACATATGTATTTCAGAACCTTATACAAAAAAATTCTTACCGAAGCTCCTCTTGCCAAATTCAGTGAAAAAACAATAACATCTATAGGACAATACAAAATATATGCGCACGAAGTTGACTCTAAAAATAACACTCTCAGCGGTGTGAATATTTATAAATTCGAAAAAATAGAAAATAAAGATACTGAAAGGAAAACGGAATATATTCCGTGGAGAATAGCAGCTTCTTACGGAACAATAGGTGTGAACCACAATGTTGTGGAATTAACATTATACGACGGATATTGGCAAAGAACCGATCCTAACGAATTAGGTTGCATGATACATATGAATTTTAAAACTTATAAGTTTACTATACCTATCGGTTCAAGTATAGATTTTTCCGATGAATCTTTAAGAGAATTGAATTCAAAGAAGCTCAGGAAAAAAATAAATGAAACGGAAAAACATGCGCTTGAAAGAAATATGTATACGAATGAATATTGGCTTAGATGGACTGTTGCGATTGCTCCTATAGTTTTTGTTCTGATTGCAATTCCCGTTGGTATTATGGCCGGTAAAGGCGGTAAAGCTATTGGTTTCGGTATGAGTTTGGTTGTAATATTTATATATTATCTGTTTTTGGTTATATCCATGAATGTAGGTGAAAAAGGGTATGTGCCTTCTTGTTATATAATGTGGCTGCCCGATTTGGTATTAGCTGTAGTCGGAATAATTTTATTTAGGAAAATGTTAAAAAAATAAAATGATAAAAATTTATACATACATTTCAAAACAATTTTTAAAACCGTTGGTATTTATAGCATTTGCTTTCGGTTTTATCGTTATGATCTCTGAATTTTTCAGAGAGATGAGTATGTATATGGAACTCAAAACTCCGTTTTATTTGATAATAGAATATCTTTTCTTGAGTTTACCGTGGTGGATGATAGATGTTTTTGCCGTATCCGTATTACTGGCACTTTTGTTTTCTTTGGGAGAACTTGCCAAAAGAAACGAAATTACCGCACTTAAAGCTTCCGGTGTAAACCTTTGGAGAATAATATGCCTTTTTATGATATTGGGATTAGGTATAGGAATTTTTGATTTTTGTATGAGGGAATTTGTTATTCCTCATACCGTAGTCCAAGCGGAATACGTAAGAAAAGTAAAAATCAAAAAGAAACAAATGGACGATATTTCAAACGAACATAAAAACATTATAGTTACATTGCCTAACAATTCAAGAATGTCTATCGGATATTTAAACATAAAAGAAAATTATATGAGAGATATTATTATCGATGAATATAACGATAAATATTATCTCACAAAAAATATTGTTGTAGGTGAAGGTGTTTATACAAACGGCGGTTGGTTGTTGAAACACGGCGTGACAAGAACTTTTGACGATAAAAATAATTGGAACGAACAATATTTTGAAAGTAAAATTTTCGGATTTACCGTTAAACCGAGAGACTTAATAGTTAAAGATACAAGATATGAACAGATGAATTTAAAAACTTTTAAAGAATATATACAGAAAAAACAAATGTTGGGTCAAAACACTTTAAAAGAACAAATAAAGTATCACTCGAGATTTGCAAATGTTTTTGCACACATAATAGTTATGATGATAGGTATACCTTTTGCTTTAGGTTTGGGGAATAAGTTCGGCAAAATAATAAGTTTTACTTTTGCACTTATTTTTTCGTTCATATATTGGTGTATTCAGGCTGTATGTATGAGCTTGGGGGAAAACCAAATCGTTAATGTATGGCTTGCCGCTTGGCTTCCGAATATTTTGTTCGGTGTAGTCGGAATCTATCTGATGTCCAAAATTAAAAAATAACAAAATTATTGTCTATAGTTAATAGTTTGTAGTTGTCATCCCGCAGACGTTGCGCGGAATGTTGGCTCACCTTGTAAGAGCCAAGCATCCGAACTTGATGCGGGATCCCGTTGTTTGTCGTTTGTTGTAAGCTATAAGCCATAAGCAAAAATCACCTTGCGATTTTTCTAAGCTAAAAATTGCTCTGCAATTTTTTAATAAGCTCTTAAGCTGTCGTTCTTCCAATCTT
>DBXD01000070.1:0-439 GCA_002309425.1 Cyanobacteria bacterium UBA1221 | reverse complement strand
CTTTTGTTGCGGAATTCTTGGAGTACATGGAGTTAATATCTCTTATCCTGTCTCTGAAAAGTGTGGCGGATTCGAAATCCAAATTGTCGGCAGCTTCTTTCATTTGTTTTTCCAACGATTTTAAAATGCTGTCAATATTTTTTGNNGTTATATATTTTTCGTCCACTTCTTCCGATAATACCATCAACTTTTCATCTTTAACTTTTTCTTGGAACTCTTCCAAATTGGCAATTGCTTTAATAATTGTTTTCGGAGTTATTTTATGAATTTTATTATATTCAAGTTGCTTGTTTCTTCTTCTTTGCATTTCCGTTAAAGCTCTGTCCATGGAGCCTGTAATTTTGTCCGCATAGAAAATTACTCTGCCGTCAACGTTTCTTGCCGCTCTACCGCAGGTTTGTATCAATGTCTGTTCCGATCTTAAAAATCCTTCTTTATC
>DBXD01000018.1:2103-18852 GCA_002309425.1 Cyanobacteria bacterium UBA1221 | reverse complement strand
TTAAACCTGCCCGAGTTCGGCGCGAGCGAGCTGAGGCTGGAGCGCTTTTGTTTTAAAGCAATGAAATTGCTGAAAACAAAACGCGAAATTGCCGTTAAATGCGAGCGAGCAAGACACGAGCCTCGTCGTTCCCGCCATTAAAAAAAGAACCACTTTTGTGGTTCTTTTTGTATAAATATACTTACTACCAATGCCAGTCAAAACGATGCCTGTATGCGCCCGGATCAAGTTTTTCATTAACACGTTTTGGGTCTATTTTTTCTACAAACCAATGAAATTTATCTCTTCCTATATTGTGAGATTTAACCCCTTTAAGTTCAACTAAAGTTGCTAAATCAGTATATTCTCCGGTTTCTGTATTTTTTGCCAGTAACACATCAAAAATATTTCTTTCTGTTTTTCTCACTGATATTTCTATCCCATCACTCATTTGATTTGCTTTCTTTTCGAGGGCACTGTACGCTTTATACCAACCGTCCCTTATATTAGCTTCACAGTTCTTTACTTGTCTTTTAGTCATCTTTCTCTGCTGGCTTTTTGCATAAGCAAGTCCATTTTTTACTTGCTGTTCAATAAAAGTCTCTACACTTTTATCGATAGTTGCTTTTTTAAAATTAATCTGATCAAAATTAGATGAGTTATTATTACCCGGCATCACTGGAACTACTCGCATGTTACCTCCTTTTTCATATCCTTATTTTGAAGTTTACCGCAAATATAATAAATTTTCACTTAGAAAAAATATATTCTATACAATTTGCAAAACCGTCATTTAATACTGAATCTGTTATTGCATTTGAACTGGCAATAACTTCATCGGAAGAACCGCCCATTGCAATAGCAAGTCCGTTATTAGATCTTATATAATCAAGCATATCAAGGTCATTTGGAGAATCACCTATTGCAATTGCTTTGTTAGGTGTTAATTTAAGAAAAGCCAAAACATCTTTTATAGCATTCGATTTTGAAATACTTTTTTCATAAAATTCATAAATTTTGTTATCTACTTTTTGTAATTGTAAGTTCTCAACCCCATAATTACCTAATCTGTCTATCGATTTATCAATATCGCTAATCGTACGATTAGTGTCATAAATAACAATCTTATTTAATGGTAAATCACTATCAAAAATGTAATCAAAGTTATACAAATTTTCAATCACTTTACCTGTCTTCCAAGGATATTGTATATTCCTGTCAGAATAAGGATAATCATCAAAATACATAATCAAATTAAGATTTTTATTTTTTGCTAATTCATTCTTATACCATTCTACAAAATTTTTGCCTTCCTGTTTATCTATAACAACTTTCTTTAACTCTGAACCGTTTTTATCTGTAATACATGCGCCCAAACTGCTTATTATATAGTCAGGATGCTGAGAAAACTGTTCAACTATAGGCAAAGTATCTTCGTAACACCTGCCTGTAACTAAAACAAAAGGAAGATGCTTTCTGTTTAGCAGAGAAATTGCATTTTTTGAATTTGGTGAAATATAATTAGATTTAGGGCTAATAGTTCCATCTATGTCAGAAAAAACAACACCGATTTTTTCTTTAAAGCCCCGAGCCATCTTTGAAATATGTTTTGCCGTAAAGGATATCGTACCAACCGCTTCATAATAATTATTTTGCCGGCTAAAATTATCCTGTTGCAGTATTGTTTTTTGGGGAAAAGCAGGATTTTTATATTTTTGGACAGAGTTCCTGTCATTAAATGAACATTTATTATAATTGTATTGAATTCTATAAAAATCAGACTTAATTTGCATATTGTATTACCACTATTTTCCCTTTACTAAGATAAAACCCCGTAAAAAAATTTTTTTGCCGGTTGATTTATTAAAATACGGATTAATTTTTATAAAGAGTTTCGTTTAGCCGCAATTACATTTTGGTAACCTTTATAACCCCAATTAAAATATGATTGTATATCTCTATCGTATAACTCTTTTCCCAATCTATCCAATTCCTCCATACTTGAACATTTTTCTATACGCTGAATATCCTTCCTCCTTTCATCCAAAATACTGAATAAAACTTTCTTTATTTCCATATCATATTTTGCACTTTTGACTTTTTCTTTTTTTGCGTTTATAGATTTTAAATCATTACAGTAAGACAACTCGTATAAATCCGGGAAATGTCTTACATCCTGAATTTTAAATGTAGCTTGAGGTGTAGGTAGTATATAGCGGGGATTTACTCCTTCTTTTAGTGCTTTTAATGCACTGTCGTTTGAAATTTCGTACACCATACCTTTATACCCTACAATCTCAGGGGAGTGAGATGAAAAATGATAAACATTAATTTTTGCTTTAGGATTATTCGTTTGAATAGCCTCAAAAACTTTACTCAAATATAGTTCGTGTGTGTCTTTAAACCATTTATGTCCGGGTACTATTGCCGCGTCTGTGTATCCGTTTTGCATAAAATGTTGAATCAAAAAATCTAAAGTCGGTTTTTGAATATCCTCATAAATATGATACATAAAATGGGTATTATCAGCTCCATTATAAAGATACATGACAGAACATGACTGTACAAAAGAAGTTGAAAGCGGTTTATCGGCAGAGGATTTCAAGAAACAGGAGCCTATTCCCAGATTATTTGTAGATATTCCAATTTGTTTTAGAATCTGAATTTTTCTTCTGTCCATTTGATTGAAAAGATTACTCAAAGGGATAGAACCTTTGCAAACGGTACCATATCTTCCTGCTGTAATATCGGAGATAGAGGTTAACCCTTTTTCCGAATTTTTAGTGTATAAATCCCTTATAATGGAATGAGTTAAATTTTTTGCATAAAGAATCGGTCCTTTTTTTTGAACCCTTGAATGCCAATTTGTTTTATAATTGCTATATATAGTTTGAGAAATCCGCATTATATTATTTTATTCCCGCCTATTACGTTTTATTTATAAGAAAATCTCTAAATAAATTTTTTTGCTATTAAATAAGAATAGTAATTTAAGTAACAAGCTTTAGTGGCTCATAATATTTGTTAAAAAGTTCAAATCCCGGTGAATAAACCCTGCCATTAAAAAAGAACCCTTTATGGGTTCTTTTTTAGTATTATGACACCAAAATTTGCACCTTACGGACTTATAACGAAGTCTACTCATAGACTTTATTTCCAATCTGAACCCGTTCTACATACATAGTTTCGCAGGCGCCCCCGCCTCTTGCAGAAGCATTCGTATCATCTCTGGAAAGACTTGTTTTTATACGAGCATAACCATCTACGTATACGTCAACCAGATATCCTTCCATCTTTATCGGTTTATTTTTAGGGGCAAACATCAGAGCGTGCATTATAGTTGCATTTGCCGGAATAACATGAGTATGAGAAATCTTATTCCATAACTGATTATAATCCCCCAATCTGTTTTTATATTCCTCAAATACATCGTAACATTTTTTATTGCGTTTAATCATGGGGTATAATGTTCGGGCAATAGAGGTTTTTGTGCTAACATATGACAAACACCTCATAATATCTCTATTTGCCATATCTTTCCAAACTATACCAATGTCGATTAGTGCGACTGACTGAAACGGTCTATCTCCGCCGGGAAGGTAATTCCCCCAGAAAAAGAAATTTTTATCAACAAGTTTTCCGGAAATCGAATATTTTGCCATTTTCTCCAAAGTATACGTTCCGCGATTTTCAAGAGTTTTATATGATATATATTTCCCTTTTATTTCGGTTATTTCAGTCTGAATCGGCGCTTCTGTAATATCTATTACCTCTTTTGTTCTGTACTTCACAAAATGCGGAGTTGCAAATCTGAACCAATACAAAAACATGTCCGGACACAGAATTAACCAAAGAACAAAAAATATAATCCATCCGGTTACTTTGCGTCTTTTATCTTCTCTTAAATCTTGTTCTAATTTTCTATCCAAATCTTCAGCATTTTCCGGCCGAAAATTACCATAATATGACAACCTTTTACCCTCCTAAGATATACCTCATCAATACTAACATGTCGCTTAATTTTCTGTCAAGAAATATTCTATTAATGTGAAATTAAAACAGATACGGTAAATCCCAGATATGATTCCCTTAAATTTCCCGTCATAAACTTTTGTTAAAACAATTTGTTATATTCTTTTCTTAACTGGTTAGCAATATTTAGTACATTATTTTCCCATCCGGCAGATTCATCTTTAGCACAATATCTTCCGGAATATGCAACTTGAGTGAACGTTTCATATCCCTCGGATACTCTGGTATCTAATGTATTAACCCCGGTTTTGATAGAGGCAAGAGGATTATCTTCATAATCTCTCGGTACGAAATGTTTTTTCTTCTTTTTTGCTTTGGCATAATCATTTATACCCATCAAATTGTTGCATTCTTTTGCAGCAGGGGAACAACCCCAGCCGGATTCTTGTATTGAAATTGCAGCAACTAAAAACGGGTCTGTCGACATACCGCCGGCAATATCAACTATATCTGAACCCAAATCTATCAGTTTGCTGTCTGTTTTGCCTTTACTTTTTAACAAATTATTTAATGCTTTACCAAATTTTTCTTTATCAACAAAATTATTTGTTTTTATTGGAGAATTTTTTGTAAATTCTTTATCAATAGGCTCCGCTACTGGTTCTTCGGGTTCAATCTCCATAACGAAAGGATGAGCGTAATAGGTTTTATCCGCCGGCATTTCATATATATCTTCGAACGGATTTATGTCTTTAATATCGTTATACTGTAAGACCTCGGTTATAATTTTGTTAGCAACCTTATCTTCAAATTCAGACCTTACTTTTGCACAAAAACTTTTCCATTCTTTCAGATTCAAATTACCGTCACCGCCGTTTACTTCATTACCCTGACTGTCATATTTATCAACTTCGCTGAAAATTGAGTTTAGGGTTTTGGCGTAATTTTCCGATAATCCGATTTTATTCTTCGATATAACATCTCTTATGTTGTCAACACGTTTTACTTTCATAATACCTTTCCCAATATATCCCATATATATAAAAACCGGCAGCAATAAAAAACTGCCAAAATATTGCATAATTGTTACGATTTATTTATATCATTGAATTTAGTATCGGGTATTTATGTGTAAAATTACACTCGCCAGCACTAAAAAGCAGGCAAAACATGGTTTTGCATATTCCGTATTTCTATTGGTATACTGTTTTATACTTTATGAAAATTGTCGGGTAAAATATATCCGCAAAAAGTTGTCGGTGGAATATACTGTTTTTTCCTCAGAGCGAGTAACATACCGAGAGGAAAATCTTTACTCGAGAGCAATTTATTGCCCTGAGAATCCGTTACCTCAAAAGCATTTGTATATGCATATATATTTTTTTCATCAGGCAGAAACAGAACATCTGCGCCGGCATATTCAAAACCTGTTGCTCTTGCAAGGTCTACATATTCTTTTGGAGTTATAGGAGAATATTGTTCATTAATTTCATCTGCCCAATGCTCTTTTGTTTCATTGAATCTTCTGTGTCTGATAAACTCGGAAGCCAGCCATTTTGGCATCTGATATCCTTTGGGTAATTTTTTGTAATTGTTTTTTGCGGGTTCAAATTCAAGCAGGAATCTTCTCAGTAAATCTTCCCCTTTTAATTTTGTAACATCTGCTTTCAATAATTCTTCATCTGATATATTTTTCGATTTATCTCTAAAATTGGAAACAGTAACCAAATCAAAGCAGTTTAGGGGCTTTGCCGGGTCCTGAATTAAAAGCATTCCTCCCGGTTTTAAAACCCTGTATGCTTCCTTTAGGGCTTTTGCAATCGATTCTTCCGAGAATTTTCCTGTGTTAAACTCAGGCGACTCATAAGAATAAATTTCATGGAATACTCTGGAATAAAACAACGCATCCATTGAAGAATCCTCAAACGGGAGTGATAGGGCATTTGCGCATATATAATCTGTATTGCGGGCCAAACCGGCTTCCACATCTTCTTTTTTTGCAGTAGCAGTGAAAGCATCAGACAAATCTATATTGGTTGTGTAAATATTAGGATAATTAGCACGGATATTTCGCGTAAAATCACCAGTACAAGCCCCAATATCAGCTATATGCGTATTTGGGGAAGATAAAGCTATTTCATTTATATAACTGTCGAAAAATGGATCTCCGCATGTGTTTTTCATCTGAGTATAGTACAGATTGAACGTTTCGCCTGGACCTGCTTTTGTTACTGTGTCCGCACTTTCTCCGAAATAAGGTTTTGCGTATGAACAGTTATAAGGAATGAATTGAACTTTCATATGAAGGCCTCTAAAATTAATATATTATTTATCCCTGAGCATCAGCTTGTTTTGCGTGGCGTCTGTCTATGATTTTATCAGCAATTTTGCCAATTCCTCTGCCTGCGAGAGTACAAAGACCAATCCCGCCAAGAACACCTGCTGATACGGTTGCTAATCTTCTAACTTTTGACATTGGTTCAAGAATCTTAGCCGTTATCGGACGGATTTTAAGCAACTCGTCAAAAAATGCACTGTCGCCTTTCACAAGTTCAGACCAATATGGCAGTTTGGTTCTTGACCCAACAAGTTCTCTAAGCGGTGCTTTTGCGAACAAATCACATCCGACTGCGGCTGCGGCACCAACGTATGAGCCTATACGTCTGCCTTTTCTTGATTTTTCGCAAATGTTACCGTTTTGTGTTACAAAAACATTATTGTTGATACGTGACATTATACTTCTCCTGTTTTTATCTCTTACACATTTACTATATAAATCAAAAAGATTTTTTTTGCCGTTCCTAACTGATATATTTACAAATTTTAATATTATTTTCTTTGCAAAAAACGGTTTGCCGTTTAAGGTAAACCGTTCTATTTTGTTTTATTATATTTATTTGTATCGTTTAAAAATTAATCATTGTCAGCCATTGCTGCTGCATCAGCCTGTTTTGCATGGCGTCTATCCATGATTTTATCAGCAATTTTGCCAATCCCTCTGCCTACGAGAGCACAAAGACCTATTGAGCTAAGAACTACTCCGGCTGCAATTGCTATCTTACTGCCCTTTGACAATGAACTAATCTCCTTGGCAACGCTCTTGTCATTATTAGTAATATCTTTTAAAAATGAAACATCATTTTTTATAAATTTATTAAAAAACCGGAGTGTATTTTTTACCCCCAACTTATCACGAACGGACTGTTTATATGGAAGTATAAGAGATACACCTGCGGCTGTTGCGCCAACTAAAGTACCTACTCGCCTTCCTTTTCTTGATTTTTCGCAAATATTACCATCTCTTGTAACAAAAACATTATTATTAATAACTTTCACTGAATCACTCCTTTATTTTAACTACACGTCAATTATAAAAAACAAAAATATATTTTTTTGCTATTTTTTAAGAGTATCTTTACAAATGTTAAAACTTCCCGTCGCAGGCGGTTGAACAATATTTGCATCTGCCGTTTTCAAGGTGATATTCTAATATTTGATATCCGTTTCTGACAATTAGGGGTTTTCCGCAATTTTTGCAATATGTTGTCGATGTCTGAATATTAGACAGATTACCGGTATATACGTATTTAAGCCCGGAAGATTTTGCTATATTGTATGCTTTAATGAGGGTTTCAAAATTTGTCTGTTTTCTGTCATTAAATTTGTAATGTGGGAAAAATGCACTAAAATGTATCGGAACACAATCGCCCAAATTTTCAAGTATCCATTCACATTCTGCCTGAATTTCTTCCGGAGAATCGTTTTCTCCCTCAATGAGCATTGTTGTTAGTTCTGTATGGCAATCGGTTTCGTTAACCGCATATTTAATTGTGCCCAGTACAGGCTGAAGTTTTGCCAGACAATTTTTGCCGTAAAATCTTTGGCTAAAACCTTTCAGGTCGATATTAGCTCCGTCCATATACCCAAAAAATTCCCTTGCAGGTTCAGGATTTATAAAGCCTGATGTTACCGCAACAGTTTTAATATTGTTTTCTCTACATAATTTTGCGGTATCAATAGCATATTCAAAAAATATAATAGGGTCATTATAGGTAAAAGCAACGCTTTTGCAGTTATATTTTTTTGCAATATTGACAATTTCCTGAGGGGAGGTTTTGTTTAGCATTTGAGGATTTGCTTTGCTTTTTGAAATATCCCAATTCTGACAAAACATACAGCCCATATTACATCCTAATGTACCGAAGGATAAAATCGGGGTGCTTGGGTAAAAATGATATAACGGCTTTTTCTCAATCGGGTCAATCTCCAAACCCGTATTATAACCGTATGTCTGCAATTCGATGTTTTGATTAACGTTTTTTCTCACATGGCAAAAGCCTTCCTGGCCTTCGGACAGAATACAATTTCTCGGGCAGATTGTGCATTGAACTTTGCCGTTTTGTAAAATATTTTGATATTTCATAAAAAGTATTATAATACTACTATGTTAAAAATAAAAGAACCGTCTGTTGCAGGCAGCTTTTATACTGATGATGCACAGACTCTCGAAAGTCAAATAAAATCATTTGCAGATGCAAGTAAGAACGGGTATGAATATAAAACAAGAGCGGTAATTGTTCCGCATGCGGGACTTGTATATTCGGGGCGGTTGGCTTATGAAGGTATAAGCCAGATAGACAGCAACGTTAAAAATATTTTTATATTTGCGCCTGCTCACAGAGTTGCTTTTGAGGGAATTGCCCTGTCGAGTTTTGACAGATGGAAAACTCCGCTTGGCGAAATCGAGGTCAATCAGGATATTTGCAGAGAATTAACAGAAAAACATAACGCAAATTTTAATGATGATGCACTTGCACCTGAACACTCAATAGAAATTGAAGTTCCGATTATACAAAGTGTATTTAAGGGTGTAAAAATTATTCCGGTGCTGATTGGCAGAGCGGATTATAAAATTATTTTTGATATTCTGGCGGAATATTATCCGAATCCGGAGAACGGATTTGTAATTTCGTCAGATTTAAGCCATTTCTTATCGGATGAAAACGCTCAAAAACTTGATGAGAGAACTGCAGAGATGATTGAAACAGGAAATCTTGACGGATTTATGTTTGAGCAAGCCTGCGGGGCTTTAGGGATTGCGGGTCTTGTTGAATTTGCGAATAAAAACAATTATTCTCTTATAAGAATTGATATGACAAACTCTTCGGAGACAACTAATGACAAATCAAGTGTGGTAGGTTATGGCTGCTGGTTTTTGTACGAAGGTGATAAAAACGAATTTATAAAAAAATACTATTCGGATTTGGTTATACATATTGCCAAAATTGTATTAAGAAGTTCTTTTACAAATGAGAGAGCAACAATAAATTATCCGCAGGTGCTGGATGAATTGGGAGCTTGTTTTGTAACTCTGGAGAAATTTGGCGAATTAAGAGGCTGTATCGGCTCAATTATTGCTCATCAACCTCTGGTAACAGATTTGGTACAGCACGCAAAAGATGCTGCCTTTAATGATTATCGCTTTAATCCTGTAACAGAGGATGAGTTAAAAGATATAAAAGTTTCTGTTTCTGTTTTGACAGAGCCGAGGAAAATAGAATTTAGTGATGAAGAAGATTTATTAAACAAAATGGTTCCGAATACAGACGGAATTATTGTAAAAGACGGGGGATATCAGGCGGTTTATCTGCCTGTTGTATGGGAACAACTGCCGGATAAAAGGGAGTTTTTAAACTCTTTAAAAATGAAAGCAGGACTTTCTCCGACTCATTTTTCAAAAACCTTTGAAGCATACCGGTTTGAAAGCATATATATTAAAGAGATTTAAAATAATGGCTGCCCATCTTTAATGATAGGTTTTCCGTTCGACATAATTTCCTTCGTTTGCCCTGATTTGTCGTGAATGCGCTTAATAGTGTAATTATTTTCAGGAGCCAACAAAGAGTCAAATTTTTCGGTATAGCATCTCTGATTCCCGTTGTTTTCCCAGCGCATTGTTCTTGTATATTCCTGTCCATTATCTTTATAGTATTCAACAACTTCTTTTGATGTGCTATCATTTTTGTAATCCATACGGTGGTAGCCTGATATATTATACTGCTCGTCAAAAGTAATGCCTTCTACGAACCTGTTAAAGCTGTCGTACTCGGTAGTTTTCATTACGGAACCGCTGGTATCATAATCCACATTGATGGTATGTCCGTTATGTTTATAAGTTTCAGTATGTTTGCCAAAACTTGTGTACGGATTGCAGATGTTTGAAATTTTCATTATATTTTCTCCTTTTTTACATTTTATATTATGCGTAAATCCTGTAAAAATATTTTGTTGAGTTATTTTATGCATAAAAATGCACATTTGCTAACATACATAGTCAACCGGATCAATAGGGTTATTTAATGCATCACATGGGATTTTTTTACCTCTTGGAGTCATTATATAGTGCTCAGGGGCTAAGTTTAAGGTTTCTCTAAGGCTCTTTCTAAATTTTTTATCTGTTTCGGCTGCTACGTTTAAATATCTTTGCATAAAATCCGGTGTTTTTCCGGTAGCTTCTTTATAAACTTTTTGGCTGTAATTATTTTTTACAAAACTGTCTAATTCTTGAAGAAATAACTTATCTCCTTCATCGCGGAAAGCTGATGGATTAATACAGGCAGGACTGGTAAACAGCAGATTATCATCAATAGAGAAAAGATATCTTACCATTTTATTATCAAAACTTAGTATTTCTTTATCCATTTTGAAGGTTTTACCGGAGGTATCGTCCTTTATTACGCTCAGTAAATTTAAAAGCCGGTTCTTGTCCTCAAAAGAGCCATTTTCTACGACATTTCTGACGCCGTTTCTTAAATAATAATTACCATCGATGTTTGCGCCAAAACTTGTGTACGGATTGCAGATGTTTGAAATTTTCATTATATTTTCTCCTTTTTTACATTTTATATTATGTGTAAAACCCGTAAAAAAAATTTTTTGCGCAAAATTTGTAAGAATTTTTTATATAAAATTTTAACTTCTCTCAATCCTTGTTTTAATGAGATTTTGTAATGTAAATAATTAATAACATACAGGCCTGAAATTTATTTATGTACTATAATTTAATAGTAGTTACACTATTAATTTTTTTAGGGAATAAGGTTTTGAATAATAAGAAATATCATTTTATAGCAATAGGCGGAGTCGGAATGAGCGGACTCGCAAAATACCTTTTGCAAAAGGGTTTTGAAGTTTCCGGTTCCGATATCAGCGACAGTAAATATGTGCAAAAAGTAAGAGAACTCGGCGCAAAAGTTTATATAGGACACGATGCAAATAATGTTCCGGCGGATTGTACCGTGATAGCAAGTACTGCAATCAGAAAAGACAACCCCGAAATGGTCAGAGCAAGAGAATTAGGCCTGACCATCTGGCATCGTTCGGATTTGTTGTCGGAAATTTCAAAGCACGAAAGATTTTTTATAGGATACTCTGGTACTCACGGCAAAACAACAACAAGCGGTCTGTGTTCTTACGTTATGGAAAAAGCCAATTTGAAACCGTCTTATGTTGTGGGCGGGTTGATTCCGGAATTACATACCAATGCAAATTGTGCAAATGACAAGTTTTTCATTGCTGAGCTTGACGAAAGTGACGGAACAATCGTTAAATATTCTCCAAATTGCGTTGTTGTCAATAATTTGGAACCCGATCATCTTGACTTTTATAAAAACGGTTTAGATTCTATCTTGGAAACATTTGAAAGTTTTCTCTCAAACATGAAAGAAAACGGTGTAATATTGGCAAATGCCGATAATGAGGGTGTTAAACGTCTGATGAAATATTTTGCGGAGAATGAATTGACAAATAACGCAAAAATTCTGACTTATTCTATCGGCGGAAATACCGATTACTGTGCAAAAAATATTACATACGGAGAGGATTATACAACATTTAATATCTATTATAACGGGGAATTTCAAACTACTTTAAAAATCTGCTTAAAAGGGGTACACAATGTTTATAATTCGCTTGCTGTATGGGCAAGTTTACACTCATCAGGTGTAGATATGGATTTGGTAAATTGTCATTTTGAAACTTTCACAGGCATGGGGCGGCGGTTTGAAAAGGTCGGCGAATTTGACGGTGTAACTGTTTATGATGATTATGCACATCATCCGACAGAAATAAAAGCTACCCTGTCTGCTTCAAAGTCATTTAAAGATAAGCGGGTTATAGCAGTATTTCAACCGCACAGATATACAAGATTTCAAAATCTCTGGAATGATTTTATGGAGGCGTTTGAAGGTATTGATGAACTGGTTGTAACGGATATATATGCAGCAAGTGAAGACCCGATAGACGGTGTAAATTCTCAGAATTTTGTAAACGAATTTTGTGAAAAATCGGAAGTAAAATGTGTATATATGCCCGGTAAAATTTCTGATGTCGCAAAACAGTTAATGCCCGAATTAAAAGAGGGGGATGTGGTAATTGGCCTGGGCGCAGGCACTATTACAGGTTTAGGAAAAGAACTGCTTGCCCTTTCTCAGGTTGTTGTAAGGTAATATGATTGAAAAAGATTTTGAAATAAAGAATTTCACGACTTTTAAAATCGGCGGAAAAATCGGCGAGGTCGTTTTTCCGCAAAATATTGAGGAAATGTGTGAAATTCTTTTATCCGGGGAAAGTGATGTAAAAGTTTTCGGCAATCTTTCAAATACTTTGGTTTCTTCTGACGGATTTGACGGAAAAGTTATTCTTACAACAAAAATGGATAATGTCCAAATAAACGGAATGCGAGTAGTTGCCGATGCGGGAGTAAAAGGCCCGAAATTGGCACAGCTTGCCTGCGAAGCAGGTCTGTCAGGTTTGGAATTTATGATTGGATTTCCGGGTTCTGTCGGAGGGGAAATTTATATGAATGCTTCTGCTAACGGTCAGGCAGTCAGCGATACGTTAACGAGTGCTATTTGCTACTCAAAAGAAGAAGGAATTGTAAAACTATCAAAAGAAGAGTTAAATTTCGCCTACCGCACTTCAAGATGCGAAAGTGACGGTTTAGTTGTTTTACAGGGAGAGTTTGAACTCAAACAAAAACCGAAAGCCGAAATAAAAAAGCAGATGGAAGAAAATCTGGCTTTCCGGAAATCTCACCAGCCGTCTTTAGCTTTGCCAAATTGCGGGAGTGTATTTAAAAATCCTGAAGGAAATTCTGCAGGCAAACTTTTGGATGAAGTCGGGGCAAAAAGTTTCAGTTGCGGCGGTGCAAAAGTCTGGGAAAATCATGCAAACTTTATAATAAATTGCGAAAACGGGTCTTCCGAGGATATTTTAAATTTAATGTATAAAATGTATACAGAAGTTAAAGAAAAATTTGAAATTGAATTAGAACCTGAAGTAAAATATTTAGGGAACAAGAATATAAGAGAGGTTGAATTATGCAGAATATTGAATATAAAGTAGAAAAAAATGCAAAAATAGCCGTACTTTGCGGCGGTATGTCATCTGAAGCCGAAGTTTCAATGCGCTCGGGAAAAGGCTGCTTTGAAGCATTAAAAAGACTCGGGTATGATAATGCCGAATTGGTCGTTGTGGATAAAAATATAGCCCAAAAACTTGCTGACGGTAAATACGATTATGCTTTTAATGCTTTGCATGGTAAATACGGAGAAGACGGATGTGTTCAAGGTGTTTTGGAAATTTTAAAAATACCTTATGCCGGATGCGGGGTTATGTCCAGTGCTATTTGTATGAATAAAGAGTACACAAAGCGTGTTCTTTCTACCTGCAAAGATATTCCGCTTATTAAATCAGTTTTTGTAAGAAAAGGTGAAGATGTTGTAAAGGCATGCCAAGGGCTAAGATACCCCCTTATTACAAAGCCTGTCTGTGAGGGTTCAAGTTTTGGTATGACAAAAGTTAATACCCCGCAAGAACTTGTTCCTGCCTATGAAGAAGCAACTAAATTTAATGCGGATGTTTTGATAGAAGAATTTATAGACGGATTTTTTATAACTGTTGGGGTATTGGAGAAAGACGGAAAAGCTTTTGCTACGGAAATTCTTGAAATAAGACCGAAAAACGAATGGTACGATTTTGAGGCGAAATACACAAAAGGAATGTCAGACTTTATTGTTCCGTCAACAGCATTATCCGAAAAAGCGACAAAACACATAAAAGAAATTGCCGTCAAAGCGCATGAAACGGCAGGCTGTTCAGGTGTTTCAAGAGTTGATTTTATGGTAATGAATGACGAACCGTATTTTCTTGAAATAAATACAAGTCCCGGAATGACGGAAACAAGCGATTTGCCGGCTCAGGCTGCTGCTATGGGTATAAGTTATGATGAATTGGTGCTTTTAATTTTAAACAGTGTCGGACTTAATAAATAGGATAAAATGGAAGAAGAAACTCAAAGCGTAGAACAAAATAGTAACAACGAGGTCGTTGATCCTGCCAAACTGGTTAAAAAAGTCAGAAAATCAAGAAAAATCAGAAAAGGCAGGCGCAAGCAGAATGTTTTCAGAAAAACATTCCGCTTCTTTATGACTTTGTTTATTCTTTTTGCTCTGTTTTATATTTCCAAAATGCCGCAGTGGTACTTACCAAAAGATGCTTACACAAAAGCTAACAGTAATGTAATAATTATTAAAAATAACAAAATTGTAAAACCGCACAGGGTTTTTGCTGTTTTAAAAATACACAAAATCCCGAACAGACCTATATATATGATGAGAACTTCTCAGATAGAGAATGATTTAAAAAAATTAAAACCTGTAAAAAATGTATATATAAGACGATATGCGTTTCCTGCAAGGTTAGTGATTATATTAAAGGAAAGAAATCCGGTAATTTCAATTTCGGCGGACGAAAAATCTCCGGTTATAGGTGCTTTTGCAGATGACGGGATTTTGATGGGGCAGGATTTTATGCCCCTGCCTGAAAATCTCAAAACTATCAGGGTGCTGGCTCAAACAAACGGGGAAAACAGATATACGGTATGGACAAATTCACGTATAGCAGAAATCCAGAAAATTGCCGCATATATTGCAACATATGCAAAAGAACCTATTGAATATATAGATATGAGAGACCCTAATAATGTTTTTGTTAAGGTAAAATCCGTAAGAATAAGACTGGGAAAACCTGATGGTAATTTATATGAGAGAATAGAAAGAATTTCTTCCATACTACCGCAGGTAAAATATATGAAAACAAAAGTTGATTATATTGATGTGAGTTGGGAAAAAGTAAATTATATAAAATTAAAGTAATAGTAAAGGGCATGTCTTTTTGCTTTTATTTAGTACTTAATAATAAACGAGGTATTTATAAATATACCCCGTCAAACTTTCCTTTTTCATACGCAACTAAACAGATAAATTATTTTTGAGTTGTATTGCTGTATCTGTAACTCAAAATGCTGTACGAATCAACAGAAGAATCTTCATTCCCGTAAAACACGGACATGTTGCTTGCTTTTCTTGCGTTAAATTCATCTTCCTTTTTTATTCTGGAGGATTCAACATTATATGCAGAAATCTCTGCGCTGGTGATTCTTCCGTCGTGGTTAGAATCCATATCATCAAAATGCTGGAGAATATTCTCAATTGTAGATGCGGATAATCCGCTTGAACCCGTTGCATACAACTGAGTTAACTCATCTTTGGTTAATCCCTGTGTAGTCAGGGTATTTGTTAAATTATTCATTTCTTCGGTACTTATAATACCATCTTTATCTTTATCAATATTTTGAAAATTAGTCTGTAAATATGAAGCAAAACCCTGATTAATAATGTTTGCAGTCTTAGAATCTGTTCTTGCTTTATTTATATTTTCCAGCGTAACCTTATCAGGATACTGCGCCGCCAAATAAGAATATGTATTTGATAGTCCTGAATATATGCCTGCCAATAAAGAATTTCCGCCTGAACCTGCCATTATAAAACCCTCATGTTAATGTAATCCATTATTATTCTAATGTTTTTTGCGTAAATGTCAAGCAATTTTTTGTAAAAAACGGCTTTTAAATGAACCTGATAATAAATTTCAGCTAATCCTAAAGAATTATTTTTTTTAAAAAAGGCAATTTTTTGAAACAAAAATACTTTATATATATGTAAGGGATATAAAAACACAAAGGTAAAAATTATGGGGAAAGAACAATTATATTCGGATGCAACTATTGAAGAGTTTCTTGAAGCTTGCGAAATTAGTGAGCTGGATGAAATTTTCTATGAAATGAGTACGGAATCAATTAAAAGAAATATAATGATTTCAAGGTCAATTATGAATTATCTTAAAGCTAATGAAGTCAGACATACAAAGTATGATGTATTGAAGCGTAATGCTGTTGTATAAATATATGGCAAATTGTAGGGGAAAATAAAAAAGAGGAAGATAAAAATCTTCCTCTTTAATTATTGTTTAATGATAAGAAAATTATTCAATAATCTTATCAACAACACCTGCACCAACAGTATGACCGCCTTCACGAATAGCGAATCTCATACCTTCTTCGATAGCTACAGGAGCGATAAGTTCAACTTCCATAACTACGTTGTCGCCAGGCATTACCATTTGACCGTCGAATTTGATTGAACCGGTAACGTCAGTTGTTCTGATGTAGAACTGAGGTCTGTAACCCGGGAAGAACGGAGTATGACGACCGCCTTCTTCTTTAGTCAATACGTAAACGTTAGCAGTGAATTTTGTGTGCGGGTGGATTGAACCGGGCTTACACAAAACCTGACCGCGTTGGATATCAGTTTTATCAATACCACGAAGCAAAGCACCGATATTGTCACCTGCTTGACCTTGGTCTAATGATTTTCTGAACATTTCAACACCGGTAAC
>DBXD01000018.1:0-2039 GCA_002309425.1 Cyanobacteria bacterium UBA1221 | reverse complement strand
GTAGCAACAGTACCACGACCTGTAATTGAGAACACGTCTTCAACAGGCATTAAGAACGGTTTGTCCAAATCACGAACAGGTTCAGGGAAGTATGAATCTAATGCATCAACTAATTCCCAAATTTTATCTGTCCATTCATTATCACCACGTTTGATGCTAGGATTAGCCTGAACAGCTTCCAATGCCTTTAATGCAGAACCTTTGATGAAAGGAATGTTGTCGCCGTCAAATTCATAAGAAGATAACAATTCTCTAACTTCCATTTCAACAAGATCCAACAATTCAGGATCATCAACCATATCACATTTGTTCAAGAATACAACCAAGTTAGGAACACCAACCTGTCTAGCCAACAAAATGTGTTCACGAGTCTGAGGCATAGCACCATCAGTAGCTGCAACAACAAGGATTGCACCGTCCATTTGAGCTGCACCTGTAATCATNNTGGCCGGGGCAGTCAACGTGAGCATAGTGTCTTGTTGCTGATTCATATTCAACGTGAGCTGTAGCAATGGTTATACCTCTTGCTTTTTCTTCCGGTGCAGAGTCAATTTCATCAAATTTCTTAGCATCTGCTTGACCTGCAGCAGCCAAAGTTCCGGTAATAGCTGCTGTTAATGTAGTTTTACCGTGGTCAACGTGTCCGATTGTACCTACGTTAACGTGCGGTTTCGTACGTTCATACTTTTCTCTTGCCATGAGATTAATCTCCTTTTTACTAGTTATACTACAATACTATTTTGGTATTTTAAGCCATTTAACTATAATAATATTTGCTCAAAGTTTTTTGTCAAGAGGCTTAACTCGTCTGATACATTATGTATTCTTTGGAAATTAGTACAGGGGAAATTTTTTTCAAATAAAAACAGAGGATACTTATGTATCCTCTGTTTTTTTGAATTATGTATTGACTACACCTGAGTCCAGTAGTTATCACTATTGAAGTAGGCCATCAATTCATTAATTTGATTTGCGGTAGCCTGATTCATTGCTGTTGCGACATCACTGAAGTTGTTGCTTGCCAGCCAACCGGCAACTTCGTTCAAAAGCGCCGCATTTGTATAATTGTATGTGTAACCGCTGTTTGCATTAATTTGTTCAACACCTGAAACAGTTGCAGAATCTCCGGTAGATTCATCTGTTATATTAAACACGTAGCTTGCGTTGCCATTTCTGTCAATATTAAACCAGACACTTAAATCATCATAGTCTTTAGCAATATTAACAATATCAACGGCACCATCTTTTCCTGTATCTTTGATGATTGCGGTTTCCCAATTATTGATATCATTCGAAGATGTAAACAAATTGTATGTATCGCTTCCTTTTCCGCCATCATAAGTATTCTTGCCGTATCCGCCGGTGAGTGTATCGTTTCCGTCACCGCCTTTCAAGGTATCATTATAGTCTGAACCGATAATGTCGTCATTACCGCCTGCACCGTTGATTGAAACACCTCTGCCTTTCTTATTGGTTGCACTTTGTAATCCGGAAGCATCGATTCTTTCAGCAAGCCATTTACCTTTGTATTTGTACTTTTTAGATGTAAATGCATCATAGGCAGGCAGGAATATATCATTTCTTAAATCGTATAAGTGAGTGTCGTTAAGATATAAATCAACTCCGCCGCCTGCGGTGGTGACATCTTTTTTGCCGAATTTCTTCAGTACAAGAATATCTTCACCGTTACAGCTGATAATCAGATTACCTTTATATATTCTGTATGATAAATCAGATGAGGTAATTCCGTTGCCGTTAATTTTTATATCGAGTTGTTCATTTTTTGTAAGAGTGATTGTATCTTTGCCGTCACCGAGGTTATACACAACGGTATTATGACCTTTACCGCCGGTGATAGCATCATTACCCAGGCCGCCTGCTATCGAATCATTTCCGTCGCCGCCTTTAATTGTATCTTTTAAATCACCGCCGAAAATGATATCTCCTTGTTTTGTCCCTTTAAGTTTATTTGATTTATCACTTCTGCCTCTATATATCATCATAACGTCATTAAGATTAACCGTACCGTTATCGGTAAT
>DBXD01000059.1:15916-23826 GCA_002309425.1 Cyanobacteria bacterium UBA1221 | reverse complement strand
TTTTTGCCCATTTTCCATCTTGGGTGTGCCAGTGCTTTATCAAGATTAGCATTAACAAGGTCTTCTTTTGTATAATTGTTAAAAGGCCCGCCTGATGCGGTTATAATAAGATGTTTAACGTTTTTCCCGTCTGCTATACACTGAAAGATTGCACTATGTTCACTGTCAACAGGAATTATTTGAACGTCATTTTCTTTTGCAAGCTTCATTACGATATCACCTGCCATAACAAGTGTTTCTTTATTGGCTAAGGCAATATCAATACCGTTTTCTATAGCTATTAAAGTAGGTTGAAGCCCGATTTTGCCCGAACACGATACAAGGATAATATCATTTTCCTTATTTTCGGCTATTTCATCCAAACTTTCTAAAGTTTTTATTCCATCAATTTCAATCGGCTTTGCAGCATAAATATATTTTGGCTTAAATTTCTCCGCCTGTTCTTTTAAAAGTTCAACATTATTCCCGCCGGCCAATGCAATAATTTCAAACTTATCCCGTAATTTTTCGATAACCTCTAATGCCTGAGTTCCGATAGAACCCGTAGAACCTATAATACTGATTTTTCTTTTTTCACTCATAAAAAAATTATATCACGAAAAGTTAAAATACTAATATTTGTTATAATTTGTGGTAATACAGCAAAAGGAAATAAGGAAAGAAGTTCTTTTCGGTTTATATGTTTTCAGTACCCGAAGAACTTAAAATAAACAAAATAACACAACGCACTTATTGCCTTATTGCCTTTTAATCACATACAAATAAACCAGCTTATATACCGGTCGTTTTTATCTCTTTAAGCCAATCCCAATACTTTTTTGTACCAGGAGAATGTTTCTAATTCCACACCGTTAAATGTTGTTTTCATGCATTGTTTTTTTAAGTACATCTCAAATTCATCATTGAATTTTGATTTAGATTTTTTAGGACTTGTAGTTTTTGTTGCTGAAATTGTTTCCATACCTACTCCTTTACACTTAAAATTTGCTTCACCATGTTATAATTATATTTAATTATAACTTATATACTAATTTTTTTCTATTACCAAAAAGAATTAGTTTTATATAATTATATAAATTGAAAAAAAAATTTTTTTTGCTATAATGTAAAGAAAGTATAAGGAGTAGGGAAAATTAATAAAAGGTTATTAATAACTTCAATAGTATTATCAGTATTGTTGGTAAATCCGGCGCAGTCAAAAATGGAGCCGGAAGCAAGTTCACTATATCAGGAAGCTTGCACTCTTGAATACCAGCATGATTACACGAGTGCCGTTGAAAAATTAAAAAAGGCAATAGAAATTTCTCCGGAAGATACAATTTTGCTTACAAAACTGGCGGGAATATATACGGATTTAAACGAGTATGACAATGCCGTAAAAATTTATGAAAAGGTAATAGAAATAAAACCAAATGATGCATTTATATACATAAGTCTTGGCAGTATATTTGAAACACAGGGAAAATATAAAGAATCACTTGCGGCATATGAAAAAGCTCTGAATATATTTCCGGAATACAAGTATAATTATCTGAACCTTGCAAATGTACAATACCAGATAAAAGATTATAAAAGTGCAATAGAAAATTATAACCTGTTTTTAAATACATATTCCCAGCACTGGGAGGCCCGTAAGAGTCTTGCAAATTCATACCTTGTAGATAATAATCCGGAAAAAGCCGTACAGGAATTTGAAAAACTTTATACGGAAAACAATGAGCATTTTGACGATTATGCAAATTTTGGTATAGCACTTTTTAAAACAGAAAATTATGAAAAAGCCATTGAATTTCTAGAAAAAGCCGTTGAAAAAGACATGGATAATATGACTGCAAAAGTATGTCTTGCACTTTCATATCAGGCAATAGAAAAAAATGAAATGGCGCTTGCTCAGTTTAATGCAATATTTAAACAGGATTCAAAACTTGATTCTATCAGATACGATTATGCAAATCTTCTTGCTGATATGAGCAAAAACGAACAGGCAATAGAAGAGTATAAGAAATATATTGCGGCATATCCGAAAGATTCCAGAGCATACAAAAATCTCGGTACTGTTTATAAAAGAGAAAATGATATAAAAAATGCAATAGTAAATTTTGAAAAATCTTTATCTTTAAATAATAATGATACAGAAACAAAAAAAGCAATTGCTGAATGTTATCATCTGGACGGAAACTATGATGAAGCAATAAAATATTATGATGAGATACTTGCACTAAATAGTGATGATACAGATACAAAAATAAATAAAGCAATAGCATTACATGCAAGTGAAAAGTACAGCGAAGCAATATATTTATATAATAAAATTTTGGAAGAAAGAAACAGTGAAATAGTACAAAACAATCTTTCAGATGCAATAATTTCACAATCAAGGATTTATCTTGAAACAGGTGATTTTTCAAACGCAATAGAAGGTTTTGTAAAAGCAATATCCAGAGGAACAAAAGACAGTTACGCTTATTTTGGGTTGGCAAAAGCTTACAGAAGTACAGGAATTTATGATAAAGCAACAGAATATTATGAAAAAGCAATATCAATGAATCCTGATGAAAAAGAATACAGTGCAGAATATGCAGATTTTATTTCTGCTATAAATTCAACAAAGGAAAAAGAAATTACTTCAGACGGAATTAAAGAGATTTCTCTGATAGTTGACGGCGGTGCATCTGATAATTCATACATAGAAAATATAGAAAAGAATAAAAGCCTTATAAAACAGGGAAATGAGTGCTATAAAAACAAAAAATACGATGAAGCAATAAAATTGTATAAAGAAGCTTTAATGCTGAAACCATCGGATGAAGAAACATTACTGAGAATAGGTAATGCTTACAAATTAAAGAATGACGAGAAAAATGCGATTGATTTTTATAAGAAATCAATATTTGTAAAACCTGAGTATGCAGACGGATGGTTTAATCTTGGTTTGGTTTATGCTGATCAGAAAAATATTGTTCAAAGTAAAAAATGTTTTGAAAAAACAATAAGTATAAACCCAAAATATGCTTATGCTTATTATGCTCTCGGTATGGCAAATGAAACCGAAGAAAATAATGAACTGGCAATAGAAAATTATGAAAAATTTCTTAAATACAATACAGACAGTTCTGCAAAAGAAACAGTTGAAGCAAGATTAAATAATTTGAAAAAAGAATGAAAAAAATATTTTTAACATCAATAATTTTTATTTTAATGCTGTTTGCAGCAGGGTGTTCTTATGCTGAAAAAGCGGGAATATTGTTTAATCAGCATCCGATAACCGCTCAAAATGTGACTGATTACAGTACGGTTTTTGCACCTGGTTCAAGAATTTATTATCTGATAATAATGCCTAAAATTCAAAATTCAAGAATATTAACGGTTCAGATTATCAAAAAAGGAAGTGCCGAATATTTGGGTTACAGTCTGCATATGACAAGAACCATAAGATTAAAAGATGAAGAAAAGAAATATTACACTGATTACTTTGTAATAAACGAAAAAGGCGCTTATATAATGAAAGTATATTCAAACGATAAGCCACAACAGGTTCTCACACAAGCGCAGTTTTTTGTGAAGTAAAAATAGTTACAAATGGAGAATTGTTTACTGGTTTTTGAGTATTTTTATGTGCACATGTAAATATTCTTTCATGTCATACAGAGCAATAGCGAAGTATCACAAAACTAATAATATGAGATTCTTCGGTCTTTTTACTCCATCAGAATGACATGTAAAAAAGGTTCGTCGTTATGACGAACCTTTTTTAGTTTTTGTTTGGAGCATAGAAGATTTATATATACTTCTAGTATTCTTGTGATGTTTTATAGTCATCCGGTGTTTTTTCTCTAAAGCCTATTATGTCAGTACCAAAACGACCGCCAAAAATAGGTGTATATTTGTCTAATTCTTCATCATTTTTAGGTATTATCATTTTACCTTCCGCATTATAATCGGTTCCACCAATTGTTTTAACCGGTGTATTTTGTTTGTAATGTTCCTGTAGCCTTTGACCGAATTCTTAATTCAAAGGAATTTAAACATCACCTTGACCTTTTATATCCTGCATAAATTTGCTGCCTTTTGAAACCAGTTTACCGTCTTTTACTTCATAAACTATTTTTTCCCTAGGTAGTCTTGGGGTTTGATCAAACCCGGGGTCCATATCTTTACCGGGATTAATAGTAAATTCTTTACCGCCAATAGTTACTTTTCTTGGTTCAGGTATTGGAGTTGCATCAAAACCCGGGTCCATATCTTTAGGGTTAATAGTAAATTCTTTTCCGTCTATTGTTATTTTTCTTGGTTCTGGTGTTATATCAAACCCGGGGTCAAGAGGCTTATTTATCCTAGGGTCAATATCATGATTGCTGGCTTTGTCATAATACCAATCTCCCATACCTTTTACTTCATTGTATTTTGGCTGACCATTTAAATCTACTGTCCAACCGTATTTCAGAGTTCCGTCTTCATTCAGTACGCTTTCCAATGGTACTCCCGGTTTAAGATTACCGTTTTCATCGGCTAAATCTGTCGACCAGGGGCCATCTGTCTTTGGTAACACAGATGGCGTTTTTTTGTCACCTTTATTTCGTAATATTGCACCAATATCAACATTCTCAAGTAATTTTTCTCCGGGTTTCAATTTAAATTTATCGCCATCCGAAAAATTAAAATTGCTTCCATCAACTCTTAATACCATATTAATACTCCTTTCTATGTGCTTATTTAAACACTTCTTTTTCTATAAACATGTAAAGTATTTTTTTTAGAAATAATTGCCCTATTTTTTGTAAAAGTTTACAAAAAATTTTTATAAATTCCTGTTTTTTGTTGATATAGCGGTATATCAAATATTTTTTACATACTTTACAATAATTTACAAAAAAGTCAATAAGACGATAAATTACTATGTTATTCCAAAGGAGTAAAACGACAAAAAATCTCATATTATTAATTATGAGATACTTCGGACTAAGACTCAACCAAATATTTAAATAAAAAATCTTCCCAAAAGAGAAATAAAATTAATAAGAAAATGTTGTATGCATTATAATGCATAAAATCAGTAAAGAACTTTTCACCTTTCACTCAAATTATTAAGTGATGTAACAAGATTATCTGCAAAAAATTGTAATTTTTTTATGAATAAAATACAATGTTATTGGGAAAATTTGAGGGATTATTAAATATGACAAATCAGGCTGTTAAGGAGAAAACACTATCTCCGCAAGAGGTTAGGGCTATTTTGAATACTGATAATAAGGAAATTGTTGAGCTTTGCAAAAGGGCTTCTATAATGCCGAGAAAAAATAGCAAAGGTATGACATATTTCTCTTATGAAGAAGTAAAAAATCTTAGAAAGATACAGGCGCTGAAAGCGAATTCGGCACAACGTTCCGCTTCCGGAACAAGTGTTGTAACAACAGCTCAGCCGACTGCTATACAAAATATACTTACTTCTTTAAAAACAATGGAATCAACATTGAGCGACAGAATTGCCAAAGTTATTGACGAAAAACTTGAAGGCATGGATGAGGTTGTTGTTGAATTAATCAGATGCAAAACAGACAACGAAACTTTAAGACAAAAGATTGTTGATTTGAATAAAGAAGTTTATCATCTTAAAAATAAACTCAACAGCTACAAGGCTGTCGGTTTAGGTTTGTATGTAAAAAAAGAACACCATATTTGGGAATAATAAAAGGAAAAACAGTTAATGGCACTCAAAGAAAAAGAAGCTTCTGAAGTAAATGTTTCAGAAGAAAGAAGTAAAGCGTTAAAACTTGCTATTGAAAAAATAGAAAAAGATTTTGGTAAAGGTGCAATAATGAAACTCGGAGATAAAGCTACGGTAAACGTAGATGCTATTCCGACGGGTTCTCTGGCATTAGATATTGCACTTGGTATAGGAGGAGTTCCGAGAGGTCGTATAATTGAAATATACGGTCCTGAAAGTTCGGGTAAAACAACATTGGCACAGCATATTGTTGCTGAATGTCAAAAGCGTGGCGGAATTGCGGCATATGTTGATGCTGAGCATGCCCTTGACCCTGAGTATGCAAGAAATCTGGGTGTAAATGTAGATGAATTGTTGATTTCACAACCTGATACCGGAGAACAGGCACTGGATATAACAGAAGAACTTGTTCGCTCAGGAGCGGTTGATGTTGTAGTTGTTGACTCTGTTGCGGCACTTGTTCCGAAAGCTGAAATAGAAGGTTCAATGGAGGATCAGCAAATGGGCTTGCAGGCTCGTTTAATGAGTAAAGCACTCAGAAAATTAACGGGTATTATAGGTAAAACAAGTACAACCGTTATCTTTATCAACCAGTTAAGAATGAAAATCGGTGTTATGTACGGCAATCCGGAAACAACAACCGGCGGTAACGCTTTGAAATACTACGCAAGTGTTCGTCTTGAAATCAGGCGTACAGAAGGCTTAAAGGGTGATGGTGAAGATATCGGTAACCATGTAAGAGTGAGAGTTTTGAAAAATAAGGTTGCCCCGCCGTTCAGAACTGCCGAGTTTGATATTATATTCGGCAAAGGTATCTGCAAAATCGGTAACATCCTTGATGTTGCAGTAAATTTGAATATAGTAAATAAAGCAGGTTCCTGGTTTAGTTTCAAAGATGAAAAATTAGGTCAGGGCAGAGATAAAGCGAAAGAATTTTTAACCGAAAATCCTGATGTACTGAACGAAATTGAAACACTTGTAAGACAAAAACTTGCTGAAGAATAGGTTTTGTTAAGTTTTATAAAGACAAAAAATAAGGCTAAAAGTCAAGTATAGCAAGAAAATAAAAAATTAAGAACATGTTTTTTTAGATTTACTAGCAACAAAAAACATGTTCGTTTTTATAATAAACATAACAAACAAAGAAATTAATAGGAGGTAATAATATGCATGTAGGTGCAATTAACGGTTTAACTTTTACACATAGGAGTCATAGAACATCACCCAGAGACGATAATGGAAAATTAGTAAGATATAGTGACCCGCAACCACCTGTAGAACAATCGGGAGAAAAAAATGGTGCAAAAGCAATGATGTATTTATTAATGTCAGCACCAATTTTGACAACCCTGCCGCCAGCATTGGAAAGTTGTAATAAAGAAATAACCTATAATATCAATTGCTGTTGTGATACTTGTCCGCAACCCAGTGTAGTACCAGGAGATACAATATATTGGCATGATACGATACCCGTTCCAGGCAGTACTGACACTGTTTATATAACTCCGGATTATGAATCACCGGTTATAGATACAACAAACAGTATTCTTAATAACTTAGGTATCACCCCCGGTGACGGAGTTCCTGTTAAATTGACATATATAGATGAACTAAATACAAAACATGTTAAGATGTTATTTAACAATAAATCGTCAAGCGAAAATGTAGTTGTTTATGATGTATATAATCATGCTTGGGATGATTACAACGGAACGTTCATTATGGATGATAACTTAGCCGAAAAGGCAAAAGTAAGGCTGACTTTGGCAAGCGATGACGGATTGTATGTAGAATACCTTGTTCCAAAGACAAGTAATCCTCAGTCAATTGCAGATTATAAACCCATAAATGTTGCATATAAATTAATGAATGCAGATGCAGGAAATGTTATGGTATGGAGAGAGGATAATCAAAGCGGCGATTTTGTATATGACGGAGTTGTCGAAAAAGGTGCGACACAAAACTCTGTTCAGATAATAAATGGTTTCAACACTAGCTGGAGATTGACAAATATAGATGGTGTATGGAGGATTGTTCCAAAAGGTAAAGGCAATAATTAATTTAGAGTCGTAATATAAAGACTGAAAAATTCTCCGGTTAGTTAAATAAACCGGAGAATTTTTTTGTAAATTAAAGTAGTGTTGGCTTTAGTCTGCCAGCACTATAAACAAAAACAAACCCTCAT
>DBXD01000059.1:15684-15875 GCA_002309425.1 Cyanobacteria bacterium UBA1221 | reverse complement strand
AGCTGATTAAAAACAAAAAATATTAAGTTTCAAAAGATGCTTTAATAATTTACAAAAGCCGACAAAATAGGCTGGATTGCTTCAACGGCAAGCCATTGCCGTTTTGCAATGACATGTAACAGCCTTGTCATACTGAGCATAGCAGGGTACACTTTAGTCTGCCAACACTATAAACAAAAACAAACCCTCAT
>DBXD01000059.1:11794-15655 GCA_002309425.1 Cyanobacteria bacterium UBA1221 | reverse complement strand
AGCTGATTAAAAACAAAAAATATTAAATTTCAAAAGATGCTTTAATAATTTACAAAAGCCGACAAAATAGGCTGGATTGCTTCAACGGCAAGCCATTGCCGTTTCGCAATGACATGTAACAGCCTTGTCATACTGAGCAAATCCAAGACAGCGAAGTATCTCATAACTTTTAAATATTAACTTCCCGCAATTTCGTTGTATTCCTGAATGGATATTGAGTCAATCCCCTCAACATCTTTAAACATTTTATAAATTGATTGTACAGGGTCTTTGGAATTAATATCCACAATCGCCGTAATTTTTGTTACATTATTATCCTGAGAACTTTGTCTTTTTGATATTTCACGAAGTTTCGGATATTTTTCCAGAGTAAAATCATATATTGTGTTTGAATGTTCATTTAAACAAGAGAGTGAAATTTTTATACGCTTGATATTTTTTGTGCTTGTGGGTAAAACATTTTTTTCAAAAAACCCGATTGCAACAAGAACAATCATACACAAAACGGTTGTAATAATTGCCGCACCGTACATTCCCGCACCGCATGCCATACCAATACTTGCGACAGCAAATAAGGTTGCGGCAGTTGTCAGACCAAAAACCGTTGCACCATGTCTTAGCACCGTACCGCCGCCGATGAAACCTATACCGGTTACAACCTGTGCAGCGACTCTGGCAGTATCTCTTGTTCCAAATTCGGCACCTGATACCGCTACCATCGGAAACCCGTATATAGAAATTATAGTGAATACACATGCCCCGATACATACAAGAATATTAGTTCTGAGTCCTGCATACTTGTTTGTCATTTCTCTTTCTAAACCGATTACAGAACCCAGTAAAACAGCAGAAACCAATCTTATACAAATATCAAGGTCAAATTGCGGTATTATAAATTGTTCCATATTTGCTCACCTTACCTATTATTTTTCGGATCAAGTACATCTCTAATTGTATCACCTATCACATTAAAGGCAAGTACGGCAATAAAAATTAAAAATCCCGGAGTAAGCAGCCACGGCCTGTATATTATATTTGTATATTCCTGCGCTTCTTTTAACATGTTACCCCAGCTTGCGTCAGGCTGCTGAATACCTAAACCCAAAAAACTCAGACCTGATTCCGACAAAATATATGACGGTACGGATAATGTCATTGCAACAATCACAAAACTCGTTGTCTGCGGCAGAATATGTCTTATTATAATCCTTAATCTTGATGCGCCGATTGATTTTGCAGCCTGTACAAATTCCTGATTTTTTACGGACAAAACCATTCCTCTGACAACCCTTGCAAACCCTGCCCAGCCGATTAGCGCAAGTATTATTACAATCAGCATGAACCTTTGAATACTTGTCATTCCGCTCGGAAGAATTGATGCTAAAATAATTAAAAGGTAAAAACTCGGAATTGACATGACTGCTTCCGCAAACCGCATCATAAGAGTATCGACAATTCCACCAAAATATCCGGAAATTCCGCCATAAAGAAGTCCTATCGGGAATAACACAAACAAGGCCAGAAAACCGATTGTCATGGAAATTCTTCCGCCAAAGAGTATCCTTGAAAATACATCTCTGCCGTTTATATCTGTTCCTAAAAGATACAGTCTGCCCTCATTATCTGTGGTTATCAGGTGTCGTTTCATGGGAATTAACCCTAAAAATTTGTAAGGTTGGCCCTTTGAAAACAGTTTTATATAGTGTTTTTGACTTCGGTCTAAATCGTATGTAATCCTTAAATTTGCGTTGTCAAAATTTCTTACATAGTTATAAGTATAAGGTTTTGATAAATGGTGATTTTCGTCTATTATAAATATCTTTGACGGAGGAACGTAAGCCATTGTTCTGTCCGAAAAATCTTTTGTATAAGGTGCGATAAAATCCGCAAACAACAATGAAAAATAAATTAGCCCTAAAACAAGAAGAGCAATTCTTGAAAATTTATCCGCCCATAATTTTTTGAGAACTTCTCTAAACATTGCTCCTCCTGATTCTCGGATCTGTAATAATCAGAAGAATATCCGCAATTAAGTTACCCAAAATGAGCATTATAGCACCCATCATCAAAGATGCCATAACAAGGTTTATATCAGAGCGCATAACAGCTTCCAGAATTAATCTGCCTAATCCCGGATACTGAAAAACATATTCCGTTAAAGCCGCACCGCTTAGTAATCCCGCAAATTCAAAACCCAAAAGAGTTATCATGGGATTTATGGCATTTCTGAGTGCATGTTTATATATAACGGTAAATTCGCTCAAACCCTTTGCCCTTGCAAATTTTACATAATCACTGTCCAAAACGTCAAGCAAATTTCCTCTCATTTGCCTTTGCAAACCGGCAAGAGAAATTGTAAACAAAACAGTTACGGGTAATATTAAGTGGTGTGTAATATCCCAAATCTGTCCCCACAAACTTTTTTCCAAAAAATCGGAACTCGTAAGTCCGCCAACAGGAAACCACCCTGTTTTAACCGCAAAAATCAAAAGTAAAACCGCAAAGAAAAATGACGGTATAGCCATACCGATACTGGTCAAAACGGTCATTAACCTGTCCAGAGGAGTTTTCCAGTGTAAAGCGGCAATTACACCCAGCGGAATACCGACAAGCCACGTCAAAAGAATTACGATAGTTGTTAGTAAAAGCGTATTTGGTATTCTTTCCTTTAACTTTGTGCTGACCTGTTCACCGTTTGATGTAACACCCAAATCCCCTTTGATAAAAGATTTTGCCCATTTGCCATACTGTACGATTATCGGTTTGTCTAACCCGAGGCGCTGAGTTTCTTTTTGCAGAGTTTCCTGTGATACAGACGGATTTAACCTTAATTCCGCAAGCGGGTCAACAGGACTCAACCGTATTATGAAAAAACTAATCAGCGATACGATTATCAGAAGCGGAATTGCCTGTAATATTCTTTTTAATATATATTTTAATATTTGCATTTTATTCCTTTTCTATGAAGATTTCCTCAATATTATGCGTCAGACCGCCAAGCATTGACGGATATATGTTTTTGAACTTTGTTCTTATTGCGGAAATTACAAGCGGAGAATAGATGTAAATAAAAGGTTTTTCTTCATATGCAATTTCCTGATACTTGTCATAATATTTTTTGCGTGTTTCAAAATCTGTTGCCAAAGCCCCTTTTATAAATAAATCATCCATCTCTTTTTCCCAGGAGTATCTGTCATCTTTTGTGTACCCTGCGGGTCTTTGGTTAAACATATGTAATGTACCCTGTGACATCCAGACATTTTTTCCGCCGTTTGGCTCTAACGGACTTCCTGTAAGCCCCATTATTACCATATCCCAGTCGTAAGTGTTTACGAGTTTATTAACAAGAGTATTAAATTCAACGGGTTTGAAATTAACCTTCATTCCCAAATCTTCCAAATCCTGTTTAACCATTACACCGATAGCCTCACGTTCAGTATTTCCGGCATTTGTGTAAAGGTCAAATTCAACAGGGTTTCCGTCTTTATCAAACAGTTTGCCGTTTTTATCACGGTAAAACCCTGATTTAGCGAGTAATTCGTTAGTCTTGGTTAAATCTTTTTCGTATGGTTTGAGGTTTTTATTCAGATAAATAGAGTTTAAACTTTCCGCTGTAAATAAAGGTGCTCCGAGTCCGTTTGCAATATTAAATACCATATTTCTTCTGTCAATCGCAAAATCAACGGCGGTTCTGAAATTTTTATCCTGAAACCATTTTTGTTTTGTGGGGTTTACGTTGAATTTTCCTTTATCATTTTTGCGTGAGTTTAGGTTCATTGAGATAAACATTGTGCCTGTACTTGGTCCGAGATTGTAAACCTTGAAATCGGAATGTTTTTCCATTTCCTTGAACCTTGCAAC
>DBXD01000059.1:0-11740 GCA_002309425.1 Cyanobacteria bacterium UBA1221 | reverse complement strand
ATGTCACCGACAATAAGATAAACCAGTTTATCAAGATAGGGAAGTTTATTGCCGTCTTTATTTATTATGTAATAATTTGGATTTCTTTCATAAACAACACGTTGAGCCGGAACGTACTCTTTCAGCTTAAAGGCTCCTGATACCACGAATTTATCTGGCGGAGTGTTTGTAGATAAAAACCCGTCAAAATATTCTTTACCTTTTTTGACTGCCGGTTCAAAAATATGTTTTGGGGCAATCGGAGTGGACAAATTTCTTATAAACGGTGCAAACGGTTTTGGAGTTGTAAATTTCACCGTATAATCATCAATTTTTGTGACAGTCGGCAGTTGCCCGTCAATTTCCATAGAATCTCTTGTTGAAGTGTTGCCAAAACCGTCAAAAATAATATTTTGCCAGGTAAAAACAACATCATCAGCGGTTATTGGTTTCCCGTCAGACCATTTTAATCCCCGTCTTAAACGGATTATATAGTCGTTTCCGTTTACGGAGAAATCTTTTGCGAGTTTCGGAATCGGCTGCCCCGTAATCGGGTGGGTGCTTAAAAGCCCGTCATACATAATTTCCGACATAGTGGAAGATATGTTGTCTTTTGAATTAAACGGATTGAAAGTTTTCGGGCCCTCGCCGATTGTGGAAGAGATAAGTGTTCCGCCGAATTTTCCGACAGGAGCCTGAGATTCCAGAAAATCGACCCCGTTTTTAGTTACGGTTATTTGTGACGGATAATCCCTGAAAAATAATTCTTCCGTTACCTGTTTGGTTGAATTATCCGTTGTTGAAGCAGGGCGGTCAATCTTTACGCACGAATGTAAAAACAACCCGATTAATACCAATAATAATACAACATAGCCCAATTTCTTCATAATCCGATTTTACCATAAATAAGGTTTTGTGAATAGGACAACAGGGCAATAGGGCTATAAGAAAATAAGGCAATAAGACCAATCGATATTAATGTTAATAAATGTAATAATTTACAAAAAATACAGCAAATTAAAATTTTACGGGTTCTATAACGAATGACAATATTATATAAAAACAGGAGAAAAAATATGAGAATCCAACAAAATTACCCGGCAACAAATTTTAAAGCACAATTAGAAATTTTTAATGCTGAACCCAGACTGAACCCGTTAGTTGAACAATATAAAGAGGACTGGAAATGGCAAGCCAGCCGAATAGGTGATGATGAGGATAAACTTTGTTTAACGATAACACCGCATAAAACAAAGTACGCAATTAATGGATCTAGAGAAACAACAATAGGAGTTAACCTATTCTCCGATTTCGAAAACTTATACGAAGGTTCAGAACTTAAATATCCTGAAGAAATGAAATATATATCAGTGGATAATTTGACAAATAGTTTAAAATACACTATTCAAAATATGTTTAGAGGTATGAGCGGAGGAATGGAAGTGCGTAAACATTTCCAGAAAAAAGAACAAAAATAAAAAACACCAGATAATTAATACAAAAACACAACAGGTCGGGTTTTACCCGACCTGTTGATTTATAAAGAATACTACTATATAAGTGAACATTCATACTTTATGCTGAATAACCGCTGCCATTGTATATTGCAATTAAGATTGCCTTATCACTTGCACTAACGTCAGAAGAAGCCATAAAAGCGCTTGCATACCCAAAGTCAGTTCCGTGGCTGCTATTATATCCGGTTAACCACCCTGCGACTTGACTTGCTATTTCAGTCATACTGTCAAAATTCATCGCAGAGGAAATATCCTTTTTACCTGCATAGATAGATTCAATAGTACCATTACCATAGAAATCTTCAATGCTGATATAACCTGTTTGTTTTTTGTCAAACAGGAACAAATCATTAGATATAGCACCGCCTGCACTCACGTCAAGCCCGAATACGACATTAGAAGCTTTCAGGCCGGAGATAACGAGCTTGTCATTACCCTCAAAATCACTTATAGTTGCTGAGTGTCCTTTCAGGTTATCAAATTTGTAGCTGTCATCACCCTCTGAATCATGAATGACTACGACATTTGTCTTTGATACATCATATTTATCATTACCCTGCAAGTCATTTATGGTGGCAAAAGAACTCTCTTTCAGGGTATAACTGTCATCACCCATATTGTCATTTATACCAAAATATTGAGATTTTTTGACAGTGTATTTGTCATCGCCGCCAAATGCGTGGTCTTCTTCATCACCATCGTAAATATAAAATTCACCTGCTTTATTGATTGAATACGTATCATCTCCGTCATAATCATAAATATCGAAACTGAAAGAAGATGATGAAACATCATATTTATCGCTTCCAATATAGTCATAAATATCAATCATTTCGGAATCTTTTACGGTATATTTGTCATTACCGCCAACACCATATTCATAGTTACCTTCTTTAATAGTAAGCCTAGCGGAATTCTTTATGGTATATTTATCATCTCCGTCATAATCTTCGATAAAACCGCCGACCATAGTTTTCATAGAATATTTATCCGGCATACCCAGATTTTCAATAGTATAGGTATCTTTACCCGCATAGTCATATACTCTAAAAGTATTAATATCAGTCAATTTGTATTTGTCTTTCCCTGATTGATCCTCTATTACCGCATCATAGGTATATGAAATATCATACTTGTCATTTCCGCTGTCGCTCTCAATAGCAAGCGCTTTTGACGAGTCCGGAATGCCGTCAGTAATTTCTACATGCATCATATCTTCTACTTTATATGAATCGTTACCGTTAGCATCAGTTATTTCAACTTCAGACCGCCCGAATAGTCCGCCGCTCAAATCGTATTTGTCTTTTCCTTTAAAATCAAATATAAGGCCATATGATTGAAAAACGGTATATTTGTCGTTGCCGTTAAAATCTCTTATGTAGAAATCACTGCTTTGGATATTGTATTTGTCTTTACCCGCATGATCATACACTTCTATATACGTGCCCTCAATATTATATTTATCATTACCGGCATAATCTTCAATAGAAGCTTCCGGTGCAACAGACGGTGAGAGCGTCGGCGACAATGTTGGGTACAATGTCGGTGATAGTGTCGGTACAGGTGTTGGCCCAATAGATGGTACAATTAATGGGTCAGAAGAAATTTGAGCCTTGATATTATATGTATCATTACCGGCGAAATCTTTAATATCTATTTCCGGTACAGCAGACGGTGAAAGCGTCGGTGACAATGTTGGGTACAATGTCGGTGATAATGTCGGGAAAACAGGAGGTTCAACTAACAGTGAAGGTGTCTGTTCATATACATATTTATCGTTACCGCCCAAATCTGATATAATTTGAGCGTTTCCGGCAGCCAAAGCAGATAGATCATAGGTGTTAGCTTTTCTGCCGCCTAAAATTTCGCCGCCTTCAGAAGTTCCTGTATACTTACCTGCAACCCAATCAAGCGGGTGCTCAAAAGCTTCCATAGAAATAACACTTTCTCCCCCTGCCGTAACAAGGTCTAAGTTTCCTGCAACATATTTGTAATAGTCCTTTATAGTCAGAACAACAGTTTTTGGCGGTACTCCCATTATTATAGACATCGGGTCTTTGCCACCCAATATTACTGTCATATACAGGTCATAACCATCTCTTGCAAAACCAACTTCAGCATTTTCAGGAAGGTTAAAATTCAAATTTGCACTTCCTGCAATTGTTTCATTTTTGAACACATACGTCATATCTTTTGACGATTCCGTGATGTCAAAAGAAGTAACCCCTGTCTGGGTAATCTTTTTTACCATATTCCTAGCTCCTTATTTGAAAATAAATCCTATTCGAATGTGCCATATTGTAACATAAAAACCCTTTTTTTTCAACACAAAAATTTGCTTACTAGCAAAAAAATTTTTGTTCATGTTTTAAATTTATATGTAATATTACTTAAAGATAAATTGAGTTTTATCTGCATAAGTTTTATAATAGCAATGCACTGTATGAAAAAGAAAGGATTGACAACATGGCTTTAGAAATGACTTTTCCGGAGTTAGAACGTGCTATTAACCCTACTCACGATATTAAACTTTTTTCAGGGCGCTCCAATCCTAAACTCGCACAAGAAATAGCGGATTCTCTCGGTACTACTGTCGGACCTATGGTTGTAAAGAATTTTTCTGACGGCGAGATTTATGTTCAGGTTAAAGAAAGTGTCAGAGGAGATGACGTTTTTATCGTTCAGCCTTTGTGCAATCCTGTTAATGAAAATTTAATGGAATTGTTGATTATTATTGATGCGTTTAAACGTGCCAGTGCAAAAACGATTACCGCAGTTATCCCTTATTACGGGTACGCAAGACAGGACAGAAAAACTTCGGGTCGTGAAGCCATTACCGCAAAACTTGTTGCGGATTTACTCACAACTGCAGGTACGGACAGAGTTCTTGCAATGGATTTGCACACAGGTCAAATTCAGGGGTTCTTTAATATCCTTGTTGACCATATTTTTGCAACACCTATATTGGTAAATTATATTAAAAGTTTGAATATAAATCCTGATGAAATGGTTGCAGTATCTCCCGATATGGGCGGTGCTAACAGAACCAGATATTTTGCAAAACGTCTTGACTGCCCGATTGCAATAATCGACAAACGCCGAGATAAACACAACGAAGCTATTGCAACAAACGTTATTGGTGATGTTGAAGGTAAAGTTTGTCTGATGTTTGATGATATTATTGACACAGCAGGAACAATCTGTGAAGCTGCAAAATTACTTAAATCAAAAGGCGCAAAAGAAATATATGTAGGTGCAACACACCCCGTATTCTCAGGACCGGCCGTTGAAAGATTAGGTTCTGCTCCGATTACAGAGTGTATTGTAACAAATACAATTCCTCTGGATATGGAAAAAATGCCGTCAAATATTAAGCAGCTCTCGGTCGCACCATTGTTGGCTCAGGCAATTGCAAGAATCCATGATGATGAATCCGTAAGTTCGTTATTCGGATTTGAAAAAGAAATGCAGGTTTCATAAATATATAACTGAAAATTGTAAAATTAAGCCGGCTGTATTAGGTCGGCTTTTTCTTTTGGAAAAATTTCATCTGTACTAAATAAAAATAATATATTATAATTTAATGTAAGAGGAGATTGAAATTATGGAAACAATTTGGGACAAATATGCAAAAGTTCTTGTTGATTATTCGACAGAAATTAAAAAAGGTGATTTGGTTCAGATAAGAGCCGCAAGTATTTATGCAAAAGACCTTGTAAAAGCGGTTTATAAAAGAGTTTTGCAGCTCGGTGCAAACCCGATTTTGCGTACATCTTTTGAAGATTTTTCTGATATTTACTTAAAATATGCAACAGATGAGCAGTTAGATTTTGTTGATGATGTTATAAAACTTGAATATGAAAAAGTAAACAAATTTATTTCAATCGGGGCTCCGATGAATACTAAAAACCTTGCAAAAGCGGATATAAAGAAACTTGCTCGCAGGGGAAAAGCAACAAAATTCCTGTCTGAGGGTTTAATGAAAAGATCGGCAGAGGGTACTGCCAGCTGGGTTGTGGCTGATGTTCCGACACATGCTCTTGCTCAGGAAGCAAAAATGTCATTTGATGAATATTCCGAATTTTTGTTTAAATCCTGTTACTTAGACCTGGATGACCCTGTTGCAAAACTAAAAGAACTTGACGTTAAGCAAACAAAATGGGCAGATTATTTAAATGGTGTTAAAAAACTGCACATAACAGGTGACAGAACCGATATAACATTTAATGTAGAAGGCAGAAAATGGATTAGTTGCTCCGGCAAAAACAATTATCCCGACGGTGAAGTGTTTACCTCGCCTGTTGAGGACGGAATAAACGGAGAAATTTACTTTGATTTTCCGCAAATTTACCGAGGAAACGAGGCTCACGGCGTACATCTGTGGATAGAAAACGGCAAAGTTGTTACCGCAAAAGCCGATAAGGGAGAGGATTACCTGAACGCAATGTTTGATATGGATGAAGGTTCAAGAGGTATCGGAGAAATTGCAATTGGTACAAACGAAGAAATACAGGATATTACGGGTAATATTTTGTTTGATGAAAAAATTGGCGGAGCAATTCATATGGCTGTCGGAGCATCATATCCCGAAACAGGCGGCAAGAACGTATCCGGTCTGCACTGGGATTTAATAAAAAATATGAAGGACGGCGGAAAGATATATGCCGATGATAAACTTATCTATGAAAACGGTAAGTTTTTAATATAGAAGGATTAGTAATGAAAAAATTTTTAATATTATTGATTGCTTTGCAGAGTGTTGTTGCAGCGGCTGAATTAAACGACAATAATATCTTTGTTACAACTAAAAAGAAAGTTAATTCCACTTCGACTGTTGTTGAGTCGAAACAAACTCCCAAACAGGAGATTTTTCTTGGGGAAAGTGGTCAATGCCCGGACTTTACCAAGTTAAGAACAACCTTTATGAAGGGGATATTTTGCCAAAAAAATTATGATTCGGATTCAACAAAATTAAAACATTATTTTTATAATACGAAAACAGAAAAATTAGTTTTAATACCAGATGTTTATTATGTTGACCCAAATGATAAAGAAAAATTAAAGGACCTACAAAAGGAATATGAACAATACGGAGAAAAAACAAATGTTTGCACCTGTCAAGGTAAAAAATATACTATTACGCCTCATAAATTTGAAAATTTTAATAGGAGAATTTATAATAATTTAAACAACCAAAGAGGGCAAATTTCCGTTACACCAATAAAACAGAAAAAACCAATATTTTCTAATCAAACCCAAATACAACAAAAATTTCAAATCATACCAAACAGACAAATAAAACCAATTACAAATTCGTCAAGAACACAAATACAGCTCCAAAATATACAAAAGATAATAGCAAAATAATACAAACTCTTTTTAATGTAAAAGATTATTAAATTTTATATAGAAAGATACGCAATTCTTCCTAATAAAAATACTTTATATATCTATAAAGGGGAATTTATAAATAAACGCAAAAGGAGTTTTGTTTATGGGATATGGAAGAATTGATGCAATATCAAATTTTGCCGTAAATGCGTTTTTGCCAAAAGAATTAAATGAAACCAAAAAAGTGGCTGCTATATCTCTGGTACAATCCGAAACAGTTAAGGAAAATGCTTCACCATTTGTAAATATGGGGCTTGAGATAAACGGTGATGATAACGGCAGCGATTTACACCCTAAAAAGGCAAAAGTTCCCAAAAAATCCAACAATATTCCTGAAGCGATACCTTTAAATGAAGTTAAAATTCTGAATGCACCGGCGTCGAAAGAAACCGAAACAGATAAAATGGAAGTATTTTCAGGAAGTTCTTACCTTGTCTATAACGAGGACGGAAGTTTTAAATGCAGCTGCCGTGAGGATGGAAAATTGATATTAAACAAAGTTCCCGCATATTTGGGTCACCTGAACCCGGATAATAGTTTCAAATATGCATTTGAAAAATATTCATATGACGAAAACGGTAACTGCACAAGATATACAAAATTTGATACCGGGGGCAATGTGGAATACTTTACGGACTACAAATATGATGAAAAAGGAAATAAAATTCAGGAGATAAAATATAAGTCAAACGGCAAAGTTAAAAGTTTTGTCAATTATGTTTATGATGATAAAGAAAATCAAATAGCCTGCAATTACTATAACGAAAAGGGCCTCCTTACGTATTGTACAAATTTCCAAAGCACACCGAGTTTTCTTCCGCCAAAAGAAGAGGCGCTTCTTCCTGAGGGGATTAAGTTTAACAGTACGATATTGACACAAAGACTTGATAAAGCTAATGAAGAATATGAGTTTGGTGATACAAAAGTTTTGTACGATGAAAACGGTTATGCCGAAAAGGTTTATAATAATGGCAGATTATTATATGATATTTTTCGTTTTGGCGGAGAAGAAATCAGTATTTGCCATAAGTATGAATATAACAAAGACGGAAAACTTGTACGCGAAAATATTTATGACGGAGACGGAATGCCGAGTACTTTTTGGAAGTATGAATATGATGAAATTAGCGGAAACAGGCTAAAAGATATTCAGTACAAAAAAGACGGAAATCCCGTAACATTGTATCTTCATGAATACGACAAAAATAACGAAAGAACATTAACAACTCAATACGATGCCATTACCGGAAAAAAAGAAGCGGAATATCCCGGAGGAGAGTTTTTTACTGAACCGGGAGGTTATTAATCACCAATCCTTTAAGTATTTTGCTTTTTAACTTGTTAAGATTTTATTGATAAGTTTTTATGACTGTGTTACAATTTGTTAGCGGGATATTTAAGGTTATATCTGTGTAATAGAAGGGAACAATATAAATGGTAACACTGGAAGAAAAATTATTTAATAAAGACATTATGTCTTTAGAAACTTATATAATGTTTAGACTGAAAGAAAAAACAGAGGCTTTGAGGGCAGGTTTGACGGCAAAAAATCGTGCTCCGATATTTCTTTCAATGGGTGCTCCCACGATGTCACCTCCTAAAAAACTTGTTGAGCGTGTAAAAGAATTAATGGACGAACCGAATATTCACCTGTATGCAACACCAAAAGGGGAATTGTCTTTTAGGGAAGCTATTTCAAAAAGGATGAAAAAGCGTTTTGGTGTTGATTTAGACCCGGTAAATGAGATTTTTTCTCTTATCGGTTCAAAAGAGGGTATTGCGCATTTGGTAAGATTTCTGACAACCCAAAACGACAACAAATTTGAAAAAGATATATTTATGGTTCCCGATCCTTGCTATGCTTCTTATTGGCAATTTATTAAGTGTTCGGGTGCATATGGTTATCACCTGCCCTTAACACCGGAAAACGATTACAAACCGAATATAGAAGAATATTATAACAAGATGATTTCGGAAGGATTTAATCCGGACAAGTTAAAAGCAGTTATAATTAACTACCCGAACAATCCGATGGGTGTCGGAACGACAAAAGAATATGTAAAAACAATAGTTGACTTTTGTAAAAAGCATCAGGTGCTTTTGATTTCCGATGCGGCATATTGTGATATGTATTTTGCGGAAGATGAAAAACCGTTCTCTGTATTTGAGATTGAGGGAGCAAAAGATATTGCCGTTGAATTTCACAGTTTTTCAAAGCCGTATGCAATAACGGGTTGGCGTTTGGGCTGGGTTTGCGGTAACGCTTCCATTGTTCAGAGGCTCGGCAAGGGTAAATCTACAATCGATAACGGTATTTTTAAGGTTCTTCAAAAGGCTTGTGAAGAAATTCTTAATGACCCTGAGGGAGATGAATATATAAGACAGGGTAACATCGGTTATAAGCGCAAACAAGATATAATGGTAAAAGGTTTCAGGGAACTCGGATGGGATTTGCCTGATGAAAAAGTTCCGCACACAACGTTCTATTTGTGGCTGCCGATTCCTCCAAGATACAAATCAGCTTTTGATTTTTGCGAGGAAGTTCTTGAAAAATCCGGAGTTGTTCTTGTTCCGGGAAATGCCTTTGGTGACTACGGGGAAGGATATTTCAGACTTTCTTATGTGTCCTCTGATGAGCAGTTACAGGAAGTTATAAACCGTTTTAAGGCAGACGGATTTACCTGGAACTAGGTTTTTGCAAAAAAAAGTAAAGATTGTTCTAAATTTACTTTATAAAAAATATTTATATAATAATATGAATTTATAAATTTAAGGAGTAGGGTATGAAATTTGTTATTAAGAAAGAAGATTTATATAACGGTATAAAGATTGTTGAAAACGCAACCAGTGCAAGAGCTTTGCAGCCTGTTTTGATGAATGTATTAATTGAAACAGTTGATAAAACAGCAATAAGACTAATTGCGACTGATTTGGATTTAACTATTATTACTGAGGTTGATGCTCAGGTTGAGGAAGATGGCAAAATCACATTACCGTCGAAAACTTTGAATGAAATCGTATCGAAACTTGGCAACAAATTAATTACCTTTGAAAAAGCACAGGATTCTTCAGTTGTGAATATTACCTGTCAAAATTCAAAATTTGATATTATTGGTATTTCCGCAAATGAATTTCCGCCTGAAGTTTATAAGGTTGAAATGAAAGAAGAAGAAAGTTTTGGTATAGAAATCAAACCTTTGACAAAAGCGGCAAAGAAAGCAGGTTTTGCTGCAGCAAGTTATGAAACAAGTAATATGCTGTCAGGTATTGTATGCTCCATAGAAGGGCAAACTTTGGAGATAGCATCAACAGACGGAAACAGACTTGCCCGTGTAAGAGAAGTTGTAAAAAACAGTGAGGACAAGGCTCGTCAGCTGATTATACCGTCAAGAACAATGAATGAATTTAACAAAATAAGTTCTTATATGGATGAGGACAGTATAAAGATTTATACCGAACGTACAAAAATTATCTTTAAATCTGCAAAAACAACATTAATTTCAAGACTTCTTGAGGGTCAATTCCCGAAATATAATCAGTTAATTCCGAACGAAACACCGAAAACTGCGGTTATAAATGTTGCAGATTTAATCTCTGCGCTGGAACGTGTTTCAATTATGGTTAATGAAAAAACGAGTATTGTAAAAATGGAGTTTTCCGAAAACAATCTGAAATTGATGGCAGATACTCCTGATTCCGGAAAATCTGAAGAACAGCTTGTTATAAATTACTCAGGTGAAGATTTAACAATAGCATTTAATTATAAATATGTTCTTGAGGCTCTGAAAAATATGGAATCGGACGAAGTTAAAATCGGTTTAAATACAGGACTTTCCGCAACGGTATTCAGACCGAATAATGAGGAAGATTTTGTCTGCCTGATTATGCCGGTTCAGATAAGATAAAAACATTCTCTTATAACCGTGTCATTCTGAGGGTGTAACCCGAAGAGTCTCCCTTTGTTTTATGAGATGTTTCGCTGTCTTGGTTTTGCTCAGGATGACATGAGGAGGCTTGTTTGTAGTGTTGGCAGACTAAATCAATCCTGCTTTTCTGAATTTCCGTGTAGTTCATGTCATTACGAGGAGCGAAAGGTTTTGCGACGACGTAATCCGGCTGATAGTTCACACTCATTGGATTTTCTGATTGGCTGGATTGCCACGTCAGCCTGTCCTCTGGCTGACTCGCAATGACATGATAGAATTGCAGGGTAGACTTTAGTCTACCGAAGTTTATCTCTTTTTATTTTTATTACATCCTCTCCCGCACACGGGGAGAGGGTAGAATTTCCAATTGAGCATTGCGAAATTGTGAAATTCGGGTGAGGGGTTATTGCCACCCTGCTTCTCTTACTTCTCACCGATTAATTGTTTGTATCTTACAACATTTTTATTTGGGTGTAATGTTTTTATTACGGTTTTCTTTACGGGTTGGGTTTCAACCTTTTCTGTCGGTTGAGGTTTAGAGTCTGAAACTTTTTTATTCTTCTCGTTGCGTTTTACGTTCTTTTCGTTTTCGTCTTTGGTTTCGTCTTTACCTAATGCCCATCTGAAACCTGCTGTCAAGGCTACTCCCGTTCTGCCGCCGTTGCGTACCATGGCTTGTCCGTATGCGGTGAACTTGTCACCCCATCTTCTCTGCAAGCCCAATCCATATTGTACATACGGTTTTGTGTACATCTCAGGCAGTTTTATTCCGTTTGCTCTTGCATTAGATTCGTGCAGAATGTTCCATACCATTCCGACACTCGCATACGGCTGCCACCCGTTCTCAAAGTTTCCTATAAACTTTAATGTCGGTACTAACTGTACATTATGTGCCATATCTGATTTTATATCTACGCCTGCGGCATT
>DBXD01000054.1:22254-22706 GCA_002309425.1 Cyanobacteria bacterium UBA1221 | reverse complement strand
TAATTTATCCCTTTTATAAGTTTACATTTTAAATCAGGTGTAACTTCACATAATGCCGCATCAATACTATCGCATGAAGTGCCTGACATTAGCCCTATAATCCTTTTTGTTTCAAGTTCGTTATTTTTTTCTGAATTTTTCAACTATTTTAAACCCCAAATCTCCTAAAAGATTAAATAATAAATTGATTTTAGTAAAAACACTATCCCTAATCTCTCAGCATGCTCTTATCCTTAATCTAACCATTGAGTCATGCTGCTTTCCTTAACCTTAACTTCCTTTCCTCAACCATATCCCTATGATTTTAAGCCATCACCTCTTTTTCTACAAACTACCTTAATCTACTACCCGAGATTCTCCCTGTCCGATAGCCATATCGGTTTCGTTTTTCTCTAATCTTCTTAACACATATAAATGTAAAACTAAGTTAATAAGTTGACAAGTAAAAAAAA
>DBXD01000054.1:0-22192 GCA_002309425.1 Cyanobacteria bacterium UBA1221 | reverse complement strand
AAATCTTAATGAAGAAAATTTAATGAAATTACGTAAAAATTTTAGCATTTTTTTCTTGACATTTAACACTCTTCGTAATTCACAACAGAGCATGCCAAAAATATTTGTTACTTTATTACTTATTATTATTTCTTTTTATATGTTTGATGTATAATTAAACTGAACAATGGAAGTGTATAGATTAAGGCGCCAAGAGAGGGCGCAGAAAGAAGAAAGGTTATTATGACAATACCGGAAACAAAAAAGTTTGAAATTGAAATCGGCGGTAAAACTGTTACCGTTGAAACCGGAAAATATGCAAATTCCACAAACGGTTCAGTCACGGTAAGATGCGGCGATACAATGTTATTTGTTCACTGTGTTGTATCAAAAGAACCGAGAGTTGGTATAGACTTTTTCCCGTTACTTATTGATTATGAAGAAAGAATGTCAGCTATCGGACGTATCCCCGGTGGGTACAACCGTTCTGAGGGGAAGGCTAGCGACAAGGCAATCCTTATTTCACGTTTGATAGACAGACCGATAAGACCACTATTCCCGAAAGGTTACAGAAACGATATTCAAATCGTAGCTCAGTTGTTCAGTTACGACCAGGAAAATCAGCCTGATACATTGGCAATGCTTGGTGCATCTTGTGCCTTAATGTTGTCAGGTGCTCCGTTTGAAGGTCCTATTGGTGCAGTTCGAGTATCAAAAGATGAAAACGGAAATATGATTGCTAATCCGACACACCAGCAAGCGGATAAATCCGATTTGGATATAGTCGTTGCTGGTACGCATGACTCGGTTATTATGGTTGAAGCAGGATGCAAATTTGTAACAGAAGATGATATTATGAATGCTGTTGAGTTTGCTCAGGTTGAAATCAGAAAACAGTGTGATGCTCAGGTTGAGTTTGCAAAACAATGCGGAGTTGTGAAAGAAGAATTTGTTAATCCTTACGATACAACCGAACTGAAAAATATAATTGAAGAAGTTGCTCACGATATGATTTTTGATGCATATCACAACTTCGACAGAGAATACAGACAAAATAAACTGGAAGAAGCTAAGAAACTTGTAAAAGAAAAAGTAGAAGCCCTTCCTGATGACCATTACATAAAACAAATTATTGAAGAAACAGGTATCGATTTCGTTGCGGAAGAATTTAAGAACGCTGAAAAACACATTATGCGTGCAATGATTCTTGACGAAGGAGTCAGAGCAGACGGAAGAAAGCCGACCGAAGTCCGCCCGATTTGGTGTGAAGTCGGAGTTATCCCCCGTGCTCACGGTTCAGCGGTATTCACAAGAGGTCAAACTCAGATATTATCTGTTGCAACACTTGCAGGTCCCGGGATGAAGCAGGAGCTTGACGGAGTCGATCCGGAAACAGAAAAAACCTATATGCATAAATATATCTTCCCCGGATTCTCGGTAGGTGAAGTTAAACCGCTCAGAGGACCCGGAAGAAGAGAAGTCGGCCACGGAAATTTGGCAGAACGTGCAAATGTTCCGGCGCTTCCTTCTCAGGAAGAATTCGGTTATACAATCCGTGTAACATCCGATGTACTTGAATCAAACGGTTCAACATCAATGGGGTCAACCTGCGGAAGTTCAATGGCATTGATGAATGCGGGTGTTCCCGTTAAATGTATGATAGGCGGTGTTGCAATGGGTATGATTACAGAACCCGGCAGAGAGCCTGTTGTATTAACCGACATTCAGGGTATTGAAGATTTCCTTGGCGATATGGACTTCAAGGTAACAGGTAATGATACGGGAATTACCGCTCTTCAAATGGATATGAAAGCTAAAGGTATTGCAAATGACACATTAAGACGTGCATTAGCGCAAGCTAAAGAAGGCAGACTTCACATCTTATCTAAGATGAGAGAAGTTATTACGGAACCCGGACCGCTTTCACCATTTGCTCCGTCAATTACAACAATGACAATTCCTGTTGAAGATATAGGAACGGTTATCGGACCCGGCGGAAAACAAATCCGTGCAATTATTGATGCATCAGGTGCAGAAATTGATATTCAGGATACCGGTGTAGTAACAATTACATCAAACGATCAGGAAGGCGCTCAAATTGCAACAAGAATGATTAAGGAACTTACATTTAAACCCGAACCCGGAATGGTTGTTAAGGGTAAAGTCGTAAGAATTATCCCGATTGGTGCATTTGTAGAACTTGCTCCCGGTAAAGACGGTATGGTTCATATTTCTCAGGTTTGCAACGAGAGAATTGATACTATTGAACCGCACCTGAATATTGGTGATGAAGTCATTGTAAAAGTCATTAAAATTGACGACAAGGGCAGAGTTAACCTTACAATTAAAGGTGTAAGTGAAGAAGAAAAAGCTCAGCTTGCTTAATTCAACATACTTAATATAAAAAGAGCCCTCATAATCTAAGAGGGCCCTTTTTTAATTTTATTATTTTTTATATTTGTCAAATTCGCGAGTTAGTTGTAATTCTCTGTGTAATTTTACAAGCAGTCCATATAGGCCTTCTTCGTGATACTTAATGTAATCGCTTACTCCATTCAAATCATATGCCATTACTTTTTTCAGAAAATCTGTTTTATTTTTAAACAGATAAGCAATAAGCATCTGTGTATTCAAATCCTGAACATTACTATTTGTATTAGGATTGAGGAAACTTCGGAGCCATGATTTTTCCGGTTGAATAAATTCGTTTTTAAGTTCTTCAACAAAGGCTCTTCGTAATTCCGGATGTGCTTTTATGTTCTTAACTACAGCATCCCAGGAAAAGGCAATAGTTTTTTCCTTTAATAAATCGGAACTTCTTATGTTGAAATTCAGTAATTGTTCGGGAATTATATTACTTAATTGTTTTAATTCTTTATTTGATAATGGTTGTCTGTAAAAATCCATTTTCTCTTTGACAAAAAGTTCCTGCGAAGGAGATAATTTTCGAAAACCTGCTTTTCGTATAACATCTGCCAATTCCGAAATAGTATATGTGCTTATTAATGGATTATCAAGCACTTTGCGGGCATACTCTGCCTCATCAAGTATCTTGAAACCTTCCCTGAATGATTCTTCTCTTGTCATGTCTGTTAATTTTTCTGCCTGCTGCATAAGGACTTGTGTTTGAAAATCATGGTCAAATGGCATACTATTTATAAGTTCCAGCATGACTTCTCTTGACGTATCAAGGAGAACTCTGTTTTTTTCTTCAAATCCGATTCCGATTGCTCTTGCAATTTTATTTATTTCATCTTCAGGCATTATTTTTGTACGGAGTTCTTGTTCAAAATAATCCGTAAGATCCTTATCCTGTATAATCCCCATCATATCTCTGGGAACAAATCTGCTTAGACCTGAATTATTTACTTGTATTGCAAGTAAATATTCATCTGTTGCATCATTAGAGTTAAGTATATAATTGTATAATCTGGACTTTAATTCTTGGGGGAATGGGCCAAATGAACCTTCAACCAAATCATTACATAAATCTTCTCTTTTATATGTTAAAATAAGAGAGGCTTCGTTAGGCAGCATTAATTTGTATATTTTAGCACCGTTTTCTTGTGCTATTCTCTTGACGTCTTCTTCTGTTAACGGTTTCGCAGGTGCCTGTTCTTGAGTTTGCTCAGCTTCTTGTGATTGCGTTGGTTCCAGCTTTGCCATTATCTCATCAAGTTTAGCTACATTTTCAGGATCTGCAAATATCTGCTCGTAGTCAAGTTGTTTTTCATTATGAGCAGCCTCTGCGGCTTCTCTTTTCGGCTTTATACTATGCGCATAATCAATCAAATCTTTAAAGTATTCGTTTTCTCCGTCTTCATCGTATGCTTCCATAAACATTCTGATTGTTGATTTCATGACATAAGACATATCTTCTCTGAGTTTTGGAGAATCCCAATACTTCTTTAATTTTGCCCTTTGGTCTTCGTTGATATTATCATAATTATTGAAAAACGCTTTCATTTCGGGTGACATATGCATTCTTTCCATTGTGACATACATTATTTCACTCATATATTTAGCGACAAAACTGCTTGCTTCCGATTTATCCCTGTCTAATTGACTTCTTATTTTTGCTTTGCTGCCACCGCTGCCAGTAACTGTATCAGTTATTTTACCGATATCCCAATCCGTCACATGCCTGTATCTCGGATTACGAGGTTTTGGGGAAGATGTACTGCGGGTTCCTGATGATGTTCCTGATGGAGAGCCTGCTCTTTCGGTCAAGTGCCTTGGAACTCTGACGTACTCAAAGTCTTCTCTTGTTGCAATGTAAGAATGCCAGAAGCTGTGTTTTGGGAATCTTATACCAAAAGCCATATAATCTTTTGGTGTAATTTCAAAGCCTTCGTAATATACACTTACATCTTTTTTAAAGTCTTTATTAATCTCTTTTAGAGGTTTACCTTCAAGATATATTTTTTTTAGGATATACATACCTAAATCATTTTCACCGTTTTTAAACAATGTTCTGTTATTAGCTATATATTCAGGGTCATCTTTAAATAAGTTTATTGCGCCCAACAAACCTTCTCTTGATTTTACTTTTGGTGTGGATGACAACTCTTCAAACAAAGGTTCATCAGGGAACATAGCTTTTACTTCGTCTAAATTCTTGGCATCTTCTATATCCTTAAAAACGATTCCCATTGCTTGAGCCGGCGGGATTGTCCTCTTAAAAAAGGTTTCATCTCCGGTATAAATAAAATCATACAGGGTTTGGGGCATATTTTTCTTGTTGAAATCTTGTTCATAGAAGTTTTCAGGAGTTCTGAATAATCTTTCACCGAAAGAAATGTTGTAATCTCTGTACGCTATCGGGTTATAACCTGTATTGTTTTGATATTCACTAACTTTTTTATCAGCAGCAGACTGTTTTTCGGCACCATAAATTGCCATCTTGATTTGCGGAGTAAATGAAACCTTCATAATTTTCCTTTCTTTATCTTTTTACTTAGTTAATTCCGCTGAATAAAAATTTTTGCGTAAATATAAGGTTTTATTAAGAAAATTTTACAAATAAATATAGATTCAGCTAAAGCTGCAAAACTTAATAAGCAGCAGGTGCGGTGATTTTAGTCAGCGTGTTCAATTGCCGTAGACTAAAAATTACCAGCAAAGCTCTTGGATACAACGAAATATGAATAATAAAATTATAAATTAAAAATATTTTCGGATATTTTTAAAATATAAAGTCTTACCGTTTTCGGGTAAGACTTTATACATTCATTATAGAGTGACATTAAAATTAAATCACAAGATAGATAGTATTTTTTGTTGAGTATCTTTTTGGAGAGCATTCCATTCCTTCTCTGTAAAAGGTAAGGTCTTTCCCAGTTCAGTACATTGATTATATCCTCCGCCATAACCCATTGAAGTATAATCCATAGTATAATTACCCTCTTTTATAGTTTTTTGAACAACATCTTCCGTCTCATCCTTAAAAGGATGATAAATGTAATACTGGTAATCATTTGCACCTACATAATGTCCATCAGGGCCACTCGATGAAGACACCTCTCCATGGTAATCCCACTCCTGAGTGGCAGCCCCTTTGTCTACCAGCACACCTTTAAACCCTAAATTAGACTTAGATTGATAAGCATAATTGCTGATTGCAGAAATTTTCATATATACCCCCTTTTTACCTGATATATAACACGTAAAAGATTTTTTTTGCTGTTTCTCAAAAAGACTTTTACAAATATTTACATTTTAAATAAAAATGTAGGTTAGGTTAGGTTAGACAGGTACTGCCGTACCCGTCAATTCTAATAATCATCTCTGAACGATTTCCAAAAACTGCCCTTTAAAGAAAAATTGTCATCATTTGCGATATGATTACATATTTCCTGCGCACGTTCATAACTGCGGGTTTGGTTCTCCAGACGGATTTTTCACCGGATTTTAAGTAAATATTTATATCATACGAAGTGTAATGACTCGTCCTGTGATGGCGGCGATGAGAATTGATTCTTTATTCTGCAATATCAGAAATTCTGAATTGATTTGTTAATTTGAGATTAACGGTGAATACATTTTTTGAGTATAGAGAACAGGAATTTTTTGCTTTTGAGCATACAATATCCTGCGAAGGCAGGATTATTGCCACCACAAATATAATGCCTATTGTTATACAAATCGATTTTAAAGAGTATTCGCATCTGTACCATTTGTGTCCCATAATAATTTCTTTCTGTTATTATTCAAAATGATATAATTTTTTATAAAATATTAAATCTTTCTCACATTCCTTTTTATGAGCTTCGATAGATTTATAGTTTTCTATATCGGAATAATCAGCCTCGCTATTCTGCCGTATTTGTTCTTCGGCAAGTTTATATAATCTGTCAGCCTCTTTATCATTCCCTAGTTCTCTATAATACAATGCCTTCAAAAAATTAATACTAGGAACGTTCCTCTCCTTGTCTAATACTTCCAGTGCTTTTTTATAGTCGCCTACATGGACATATCCACAAGTGGATAAACTATTCCTGGGCGTAATTTTATCTAGTTCGATAGCTTTATCATAATCTCCTTTAATTGAATACAATCGAGCAAGAAAATATGTCGTATACTCATTTTTTTTGTAATTACCATTTATAGCTTTCTCTGCATACTCAATTGCTTTTTCTCCATCATGTTTGTTCTCATACGCAAGTGAGATAAACCTGTAATGCATATTTTTTTCATACGGAGTCAGAACCAGTTTTGCAGCCGTTTGCATTTTAGGTATATCAATATTGCTAGCGTCTCCATTAGCACTAAACATCAATAAATACGGGATACTTAAATATATACCTATAAGAAATAATAATATAAGTATATAGTCGTGTATTTTAAACTTTAATTTTTTTGCGAAGTGTATTCCTAATATAACAATTATTCCAATCAAGGATATTATTGACAAAATAGGTATACCAAGCAAATATGCCAAAATTGAAGATTCCTCTGACATTACAATACCTCCTGTAAAAATTCAATTTAATTTACTGCCTTGGGGTTACTTTTTTATGACAACCCATTTGAACATATTAGCATTTTTACCGGATATGTACAATACTTTATAAAATACTTGACAAGAAAATATAAGGCAGGTAAAATCGCTATGTACCAGATTAAAAAAAAGGATATATTTTATGCACATTCAAGCAATTACAAGTTTTACGGGTAAGACCTACAGAAAAAATGCCAAGTATGGTGACCCGGAAAAGAACGCTGAAAAAGGGCATAACCCCAGGAAGCCTCAATGGGACGGCTCAAGGAGTGCACAACGAGGGCATGGTCCTTCATTAGATGTGGACCCGTTTGAGCTGATACAATTTAAAGTAGCCTGCGGCGAAAGACTAACCCCGGAAGAACAAAGATTATATAACATGGTTATGTCATATATGAGCGGTATGTACTAGGATTACGCTAAAGCCAAATTATAGTAAAAAGACATTCTTTAGTGACTGAGTTCTTCGTCATAGTACTTTTTTGCGTATTCGTAAAAATTATTTATATTAATTTTCTTTAAAATATGCATAGGAAATTGGTATGTACTTGTTCCGTAACTGTCGGCAGGCGGGTTAACAGAACTTGTACTTTGACCCAGTGTTACTACACATTTGTTGTTGTCCTTTTTTATCGACCTCCAAAAAAGACTCCTGTTATTCCCGTTGTTGTATGTAATTGTCGTTTCGGAATTGTAATCTGCACAGGTTTTTAAGCATTTATAAAACTCTGCATTTTCTGCTTCAATATATGCATTAGCAACAGTTCCCGTTGAGATAATCAGTAAAAAATACAATAATACTCTCTTCATAACATTTCTCCGCACAGATAACAAGAAAATGTTAGCATTTTTACCTGATAAGTGCAATATTTATCATAAGCCTTTTTTACATAGATAATTTTTAGGGTTAAATCAACCTACAAATTGTTTTGCGGGAAGGCCTTAATTAAAATTATTTATTAATATAACCTGTCAAGAGCCTTCCTGAAATCGGCATGATAATCGTTACCATAGATTTTTTCGTCGTACTTTTGGACTCTGTCAAAAAGCTTTTCATATTCATTATTAAACATATCATAAACTGCACGATCCACCGCTGTTTTTAAGTTATCTGGACCTTCCGGACCTGCGAACGGACCAAGCACTAAGTTGGGTTCATCGTCTTTTCTTGCCACTTGATGGCTATGCTCAAAAAAAGTATGCTCATAAACTTTTTTATTATTTCCGATTTCTATTTTGAAACACGAACGATTTTTATTAGAATAAGGATTATACGTTGCAAAAGGTTGAGATATTCTGATATCTACCGAATGTGGGTCTTTTTCTCCTTTAACAAGCGTGGAAACAAATTGCTCAAATTCTATTTTAGCAGCCTCATTATCTAACTCATCTACTTTAGCTCTAAAGGAATCAGCCTTTGCTGCAATATCACATTTTTGATTTTTCAAATTTTTTAAACCTTGAATAAATACAGAATATCTATCTATTTCACTTAAACGAGAATTAAAGCCATCACACTTGTTACGCGCATCATAGATATCCTTTTCCTGTTCTTCAAAATGAGTTCTCCAAACATCCTTGGAACCTTTTTCAGGTTTAGCCAGCTTGTATCCGAAAGCAAGGGCATTACCGCAATTATATCCTTGTATAGTGTTAACTTTCATAAAAAACCTCCAATGTTTTTAACATAAAGTATAATGGCTCTGAATAATATTTTTTGCTACATAACAATAAATAAGTTACAAAATTTAATAATTATCAGTTAACGATTTCCAAAAACTGCCCTTTAAAGAATAATTATCCTCATTTGCGATATGATTACATATTTCCTGCGCACGTTCATAACTGCGGGTTTGGTTCGCCAGACTTACTTTTTCACCGGATTTTAAGTAAATATTCACTATATAAGAAGTGTATCGATTATACCTGTGGTGATGGCGGTGTGAACCAATTCTGAAACCATCAATATCAGAAATTCTGAATTGCTTTGTTAATGTTGGGTTAAGTGAAAGAATAGTTCTTGTATATATAGAACAGGAATTTTTTGCTTTTGAGCATTCAATATCCTGCGCAGGCATAAATAACAGTATTATAAACGTAATGCCTAACGTTATTCCGACTGCTCTTAAAGAAAATCTTCTGCGTATTTTTCTTTCAAACCATTCTTCGAACATAAAATCCCCCCTTAGTAGTTCGTAAGTCGGGCTTCACCAAACCTGAAGTCCACCCCGTTTATTACTAAAATTGAACATCCAAATCATGCTTATCTTCTGCTGTCACCCAATTTTCTCCATTATCTATTAACTTTGTCGTCGCAAAAATTTTTTCACAAACTTGGCTGTTAAAACCAGCTCTAAAGTGAGCTTTCCAGTACGTTCCCAAATGTTCTAAAAATGCCTTCTCAAATTCTTCTTCCGTTTCCTTTGTCTCAGGAGTTAAAACATACCAGTACTTATTGGCTAATTGTGCTGATGGAACACACAAACAATTATATTTGTCGGCCAAATTAACAATACTTTCACCAATATTCTCAGCAGGTATTTTATACAACCCGCTAAAATTGATATTTTTACTTTGCTTGCCGATAGACTGTACTTTCATAACACATACTCCTTAAAATGGTGTCGACGGCGGGACTGTCTGTCTTGGATTATTGACGGTTCAAAGTTTTTGCATTCCGTTTTGTTTATGCCAAAGGCATAAACAGTCACTCCATCAAACTTTTCACCATAATAGTTCCGCTCGCTTATTTTGTCAACTAATTAACACAAAAAAGTTTGCTCGTATGTCCTGCGAACAGCTTGATATTCTCGCAAACTTTTTATTGTATAACTCGCCGCTCACTTCACTATTGTCAAAATCCGCTGAACCCGCATTCGGCAGGTTTAACTCCTCCCCATAACATTAAAAGAGGACAAGAAACAATCTTGTCCTCTTTTAATTGTCGACGGCGGGACTTGAACCCGCACGGGTTTCCCCACACGCCCCTCAAACGTGCACGTATACCGATTCCGTCACGTCGACATATACCGATTCCTATTTCTCCATTTTTGAACTCTGTTCAAAACCGGAGTCCTACCTCAACATATTATACTTATTTAATTGTCAAGTTTTTATATTTCTATAGTACACCAAAAAAATTTTATAGTAAAGAAAAAGACATGCTTTACATGTCTTTTTCTGTTTATTGAATTTTTATACTTAACTATTTTGTAAAATAGGAACTTGCATCAATTTTTTGGCGTTCCTGTTCGGAAGCTTCAAAGAACGGTGCAGCTTTTACTCCTACCATGACGGCGACCAATGAACTCGGGAAAATTTCTACCGCATTGTTCAACTCTTTAACTGCTGAGTTGTAAAATCTTCTTGCGGCAGCAATATGTTCTTCCTGTTCACTATACGTCTGCATTGCCTGTATCATTGTTTGGTCGGATTTTAATTGCGGATAATTTTCAACAGCAACCATCAATTTGCCCATCATACCACTAATTTGGTTATCCAAATCTATTTTTTGCTTAGCCTGCGCCAATTCTGCCGGCATCTTCACAGCCTGTGCCCTTAATTCAGTAATTCCCGTAAGCAATTCTCTTTCGTGCTCCATGAACTTGTTTGCTATGAACAGCACATTCGGAATTAAGTCATACCTTTTCTTTAATTGCACATCTATACTTGCAAAAGCTTCCTTAACGTTGTTTCTCTTTTTGATTAATCCGACATATACCAGCCATGCCATGATTAAAAGTACCAGCAAAACTATCATCCACAGTGATAACTGGAACTGACCAATCGGAATAAATATTTTACCCATGTAATCCTCGCTTTCAAATATTTACACTACATATTCACTTTAATGTAGTATTTTTTATGTGTAAACATTCATTTGTAGGATAATCAAAAATCTTTGACAGGACTTTTTTCTCATGATAATATCTCATCATAAGTTATAGGGGTATTATTATGAAAAAGTTTTTGTTTTTATTAGCGTTGGTATCATTATCAGTACCGGTTCTTGCGGCAGATGAAGCCACGGTTACACCGGGGGTTGCATCAGTAAAATATTATACAAGACCTGATATGTCCAGATTTCAATACGGACTTCCCGAGCCGGGCGACTTTCATTTACGCAAAAAGAAAAATAAAGACACTTCTGCGGACAGTCTGGATGAAATTACTCTGGATGAAGATGATATTAAACCAGTAAAAAAAGTTATAAAAAGAGTCCAGCCATCTGCAAATCCACAACAGTTTGATCCGCAGGATGTTAAAAATTCACCGATGAATTATGACAACTTTCCGAAATTTTATAATCCGAATGATTTGATGAACCAGCAGTTTATCCCGACTGCAACATTCTAAAGATTAAGATTTGTAAAATTTAAAGGATATTTTTACTAAAACTAGCAATATTTCTGAATTTTGTTTTTTTGCATATATAAGATGCATTAAAATGCAGAAAGGTTAGTTTTTATGTCTGACATTACTCCGGCAAGTACAAATGTGTTATATCACGGCGATGTAAATTTTAAAAACCCCACTCCGGTTATCGAGCTTTATCCAAGAGCCTACGGACAGCAGGATGAATTTGTTCCGGCAGAGGGTGGTAAAGGTAACAGAAGAAACCCTAGTTTTCTGGGTTCGTTTCTTAAATATCTTGCAATAACAGGAGCTGTTGTTTTTGCCGGAAGAAAAGGGTTGTTTGGCAAAAAAATAAAAGGCTGGCTTGGCGGAGGACCTAAAACTCTTAATCTGCAGGAAGTTTATTCAAGAATAGAAACAAAAATGGCAGATTATTTGGATGGTGTAGAAGAAAAATTTGCACAGGTTGCAGGCAGGACAAAAGATACCGTAACCTCTGCAAAAATAATTACTGCGGCTGATGGTACAGCGGTTTTAAGAGCGGAGTATCAGAGCGGTAAAATTAAAGAATATACTGTTAAGCATGGTAATAACAATGTAATTAAACTTATCGGTGAAGGTTCGGAAGAAATGAATAGTACCTTTAGAAAGCTTTTTGGCAGAAAGGGAAGAAAGGAAAATCTCAATATAGAGGAATACATTCTGTTTGACAAAGCTGACGGGGCTGTGAAATATAGAACAGAAATCGCTCGAATCCCCGGCGGAAAAGTCCGCGGATATTTTAGCTATAAAGGCGAAGATGTCTTAGATCCCGCTTTCAGAGAAGATTTAAATAAGTATAAAGATTTTATTGCTGCACGTGAAAAGAAGAAATTCTGGCTGTTTGGACCTAAAATTGAGAAAACTGCCATGAAATTCTATAATGATCCAGTAAGCGGCAATCCAACAGTTGTAAAAACAAAAAGAACATATAAAAAAGGTGTTCGCAGAGAAATGGTTCGGGACTACGGTTCAATGATAAGAAAATTTATCTATAATAAGGATGGGAAATTAATAGATACTATTGAGAAACCATAAATATAAGAATAATTAATTGTTTAAGAAATAGTAAACTGTTATTGATAATAATGGTTTACTATTTCTTTTGTTTTTGGTAGGATTTGAACATAGATTATACATAGAGGAAGAGAAAAATGATCAGAACAGAAATGAAATCACATAATTGCGGAGAGTTAAATCTGCAAAACGTAGGACAGGAAGTGACACTTTCAGGGTGGGCTTCAACAATCCGTGATTTGGGCGGTATTTTATTTGTAGAATTAAGGGACAGAAGCGGATTTTTCCAGATTGTTACAAATCCCCAAATAAATCCCGAAGTTCATAAAACTATGGAAAAGGTTCGTTCCGAATACGTTATTACGGTTAAAGGCAAAATTACACGCAGGCCGGAAGAAACTTATAACGAAAAATATCCGACAGGACAGGTTGAAATGTACCCCGAAAGCATGGAAATCCTTTCAACTTCAAAAGTTTTGCCGTTTGTTCTTGATGATGAAAATGTTTCGGAAGACGTAAGATTAAAATACAGATATCTTGATATAAGACGGGAAAAAATGCTTAATAATTTAAAACTCCGTCACAAGATATGTCAAGCTGCAAGAAGCTATTTAAACAGCGAGGAGTTTCTTGAAGTTGAAACCCCGATTTTGATTAAAACTACGCCTGAGGGAGCAAGAGATTATCTGGTACCGTCAAGAGTACAGGAAGGCAAATTCTATGCGCTTCCCCAATCACCGCAAATATTTAAGCAACTGCTGATGGTTGGCGGAATTGAGAGATATTATCAGATTGCAAAATGTTTCCGTGATGAAGATTTACGTGCGGACAGACAACCGGAATTTACTCAGATTGACCTTGAAATGTCTTTCGTTAAACAGCAGGACGTTATAAGGACAGTTGAAGGCTTAATAGTTGAAACATTTAAAGCTGCAGGAGTCGAGGTTAAACCTCCGTTTATACAAATGCCTTGGCAGGAAGCTATGGACAGATACGGCTCAGATAAACCCGATACACGTTTCGGTCTGGAGCTGTTTGATATTGGCGATATTATATTGGAATCGAATTTCGACATAGTTAAGAACACTTTACTGAACGGAGGAATCGTTCGCGGTATAAGAATTCCGGGCGGAGCAAGTTATTCAAGAAAAGATATTGATGATATTACCAAATTAGCGGTATCCTTTGGCGCAAAGGCTCTTGCTAATATAATTTATCTTGAAGACGGCACTGCAAAATCCCCTGTTCTTAAATTTGTAACGGAAGAACAGGCAAAAGCTATTCAGGACAGAGCTCAGGCTCAGGCAGGCGATATAATCTTCTTCGTTGCGGACAAACCGAAACTTGTTTATGACATTATGGGAAGATTAAGATTACACTTCGGTAAATCACTGAACCTTATTGATGAAAGCAAACACAATTTATTGTGGGTTGTAGATTTCCCGATGTTTGAATGGAGTGATGAAGAAAACAGATTTATGGCAATGCACCATCCGTTCACCTCACCTTGTCTTGAAGATATGGATAAGTTAAAAGCCGGAGATTTAGGCAATGTAAAATCCATTGCATATGATATAGTTTATAACGGTACCGAATTAGGCGGAGGTTCAGTCAGAATTCACTCATCCGAAGTTCAGTCCGAAATCTTCAAAGCTCTGGGATTAACTCAGGAAGAAGCCGAGGAAAAATTCGGATTCATGGTTAATGCACTTCAGTACGGTACCCCTCCGCACGCCGGTTTGGCTATCGGGTTAGACAGACTCGTTGCGCTGTTATGCAGAACGGAATCAATCAGGGATGTCATTGCTTTCCCGAAAAACTCAGGTGCTAAGTGTCTGATGAGTGATGCTCCCGGAGAGGCTTCTCTGCAACAGTTAAGAGAACTTCATCTAAAAAGTACGGTTCAAACAAAATAATGCTTAAACGGGTCGGATTTAAAAATCCGACCCGTTTGTCATACACTTTTTACTTTTTTAATATATGCCTTGGCACCAGAACCAAATGTGCTTCATAGGCCTTTGTCCACAATTCAACAGGACCATAAGCGTCTCCGACTCCTACACATATTCCGATTAATTCATTATAATCCGGATAATCAAGAATATCTTCTCCCAAAAATTCGGCTAAATTTTTCGGTGGAATAAGCATTACACCGGCAGAATCTTCTGTACAACCCATTGAACCCCAGGTATCACATAAATTTTTTATACTTTCTACCAAGCTTTTTGTCATTTCTTCCTCATTGCTACATCGTTTGATTTGTGTAACATTATTCTTCAACATTTCCAATACTCTGTTTATCTCTTCCTCACTGTCTAAACAGCCTTTAAAAGCTTGTGTAATATTATTATCAGGCTTACTTACATATCGGCTTTTGTAGTTGCTGACTGTATTGTAGTTGCTATAACTGTTTGCAATAGCAGAAATTCTCATATTCGTTCTCCATTATTCTTACCTAATATATATAAATGAGGGAAAAAATTTTTTTGATATTTTGTAAAGATATAATAAGTTTAATTTCTGATTTATAGTTGAAAATTTATTTAATTCTTGCCATTAATTCTTACGTGTTGTACATTTAAGGTATTAATTAATAAAGGGAGCTTTTTATGGAAGAGAAAACCTATTCTCAAATGAAACAGGAATTTATAGATTTCTTTTACAATGATGTAAAAAAGAGATTGCCAGAGCATAATGAGATACGGCGGGAAGGTTTGCCGAGGCTTATTACCTTCTATTTCACATTTTTATCATTTCTGATGGTTTTTGTTTTAGCTTTGTTGAGTCCTAAAGCTTGCATATATCTGGTACCCGTGCCATTTATAGGTTTTGGTATCCTTTTTTATTTGATGCGTAACAGCAATACCAACGAGATTAAACACGGATTCGAGGGAGAATTAAAAAAAGAATTGATGTCTAAATTCTCTCAGATTTTTCTGACAAATTCAAAGTGGAGCAAAGCATTCTCGAACAAAGCTTTCGGATATGGACCGAACGAACAGAAAGAAGCCTCTAATATTTCAAAGCTCATAAGAGAGCAGAAAATTCTTAATCCGTGCCCTTGGATAGTTTTTGACGACGTAATATCGGGAGATTTTAACGGTGCAAAAATCAATATAATCGAAACGGATACCCGTATATTTAATGCCGGAACGATATTACTTATACCATTTCTCATTGTTTGGCTGTCTTTTATGACAATGGGATTATTTCCGATACTTGCTGCCATCGCAGTCGTAGTTTTTTCGTGGAAAATCTTTCAGTATTCGGTATTCCGCGGGGTAATCTTAGAATTTGATATGCCTAAACATTTTAAAGGGCACACTTTTTTTCACGAAAAATCTTTCCGCTCATTAAAAATTCCTTTTGACCGTAAGATATACAAAAATGTAAAACTTGAATCAGTATCTTTTGAAAATAAGTACAGGGTATTTTCCGATGACCAGATTGAAGCGAGGTACTTACTAACTACCGCTTTTATAGAACGAATAGAAAACTTAAGTTTTGCTTTTAAAGCAAAATATATAAGAGGCTCTTTTAAAGATAACAAACTGTTTTTGGCTATCCATACGGGTAAAGACATGTTTTCAATGGGTAATGACTTTAAAGATTCCGATACAAATACATTTGAAATTCTATATGATGAAATGATATCCGTATTACAGGTTATTGATGTTCTGAAACTTAATGAGCATACAGGCTTATAGAATTAATCTTTTTTTAAATAGTCCTCAAAATGCTTTTCTTCAACCCTATAACCGCAGCCGTCATGAAGTCTGCCCGGATAGGAAATTCTCTTTGCAGGGTAATTTTTACACATTCTTAACCTGTGCTTATAGTCCGAACACAATCCGTCTTTTGTCACCATTTTGCAGGCAAAAATAAGATTCCCGTCTTCATCCTTACCTTTTATATAAAACCTTTTGTACGCAGGAAAAAGAAATTGCATTATCCTAAATTCTTTTTCGGTATATGTATCAATACTGTACATATAATTGCAGCATTTACCGCATTTTTTACACTCTCCCGTAATTTCATAGGACAATTTTTCCGGAACAAAATTCGATAAAAACTCATACCAAACAGATTTTATAAAATCAAACATAACTGAATTATAACACGGGAATTATAATTTTCATAAATTCGACTTATTGCGTTACAATGTTGATATAATACGGAATTTATAATATAATAACACTGCTTAAAGATTAGAGGATTATAATGTTATGGCTAGAATGAGTAAGAGAGAGTTATATGAGGCTCTTAATAACGACTCCGACAACAGTACCGGAGGGAAAAAGAAAAAGAAGGGCGGTCATCCTTTTTGGAGGAATTTGCGTTCCCTAATAATATTTGTTATTGCGTGCATGCTGGCGGCTGTTGTTGCTTTTGAATTATATCTGTCCTCTCTGACTCCGATAAAAAATCTTGAAAGTTTTAAGCCTAATATCGTAACTCAATTCTATTCGCATGACGGGGAAGTAATAAAAACATTTACGGCATATTCTTCGAAAAAAGTAGATATTGATACTGTGCCCGATACATTAAAACAGGCAATAATAGCAACTGAAGATAAGAACTTTTATACACACCACGGTTACGATTTATACGGACTTGCCCGTTCAACTGTTCAGAATGTAATAGCGGGCCACGTTGTACAGGGTGCAAGCACAATCACTCAACAACTTGCAAGAATACTCTTCCTGTCGAATGAAAAGACTTTTGACAGAAAGATAAAAGAAATTATAATAGCTGCAAGAATTGAAAAATCCATACCGAAAGATAAAATACTGGAAATGTACCTTAATAATGTATATTTAGGCTCCGGCACTTATGGGGTTGTGAGCGCTTCCGAAACGTATTTTAATAAACCTCTGGAAAAATGCTCCCTGTCCGAGATTGCATTAATCGCAGGACTTCCTCAGGCTCCGTCGGTATATTCACCCTTTAATAATCTTGATTTAGCCATAAAAAGACGTAATCAGGTGCTTTTAAGAATGTATAAGATGAAATACATAACCAAGCAGGAATATTTGACAGCGAAAGAAGAAAAAGTAAAACTTTCGAGCGTTCCGACCTTTTATACGACAAACAAGGCTCCGTACTTTACTGACTATGTAATGAAAGAGCTGGAAAAAATGGGGTTTGATGAAACAGATATATCTCAGGGCGGATATAAGATAATTACGACAATTGATTCAAAGACCCAACTGAAACTTAACGAAGCAATCCTTCGCAACATGAAGAATTACGGGCTTACCGGAAAAAATCAGCAAGCCGCAGTATTTTCCTTTTCTCCGATTGACGGAAGAATAATTGCATACGCGGGCGGAAAAGATTATACCGAATCACAATATGACAGAGTTCAGGCAATACGCCCGGCCGGTTCCGCTTTTAAGCCTTTTGTTTATGCAACGGCTCTTGAACACGGGATTTCACCGAATGACCTGATTGAAGATAAACCAATTACAATCGGGGATTGGTCACCAAAGAATTACGGTTCGACATACAGAGGTATGATACCTGTTTATTCGGCACTTACTATATCTTCAAATGTGTGTGCCGTCAGGCTTATTAAGGAAGTCGGTATTCGCGCCGTCATACAAACAGCGAGGACTCTTGGTATAACGACACCGCTTGAATACGACTATACAATTGCCCTTGGTTCGAACGGAAGTAAATTGTTTGAACTAACAAGAGCATACGGGGCTTTTGCAAACGGAGGATATGTAGTTCAGCCTTTTGCGATAGAAAGAATTGAAACGTCCAGGGGCAAAATCGTATACAGAGCACCAAAAGCCAGAGCTTCAAGACAGTTAAGCGTAAAAACCGCAGCGGAAATGACAGCTATGTTAAAGACCGTTATCAAAAACGGAACAGGAAGGGGAGCTGATATAGGAGTTCCCTGTGCCGGCAAAACCGGTACAACCGATAATTACAAGGATGCAAGTTTTGTCGGTTATACGCCATCAGTAGTAACAGGGGTATGGGTAGGAAACGACGATAATACAACTACGAAATCTATTCAGGGAGGATCTGTTCCCGCAAGGATTTGGCATGATGTTATGATGACTGCAATAGAACAATTCGGAAAATCTGATTTTAACTATCCCGAAATTGAATTAAAACCGACCTCCGTTATCAAACAGGAAATAGGTGAAACTAATGAAAATACCGACACGGAAGATTCTCAAAACTCGGAAACAGACAGCGAAGCTACAACAACTATGCCTGTGGCTATTCCGTCTGAAACGGCAAAGATAGCAAGTCCACAAAAGGAAACGACATCGCATCCGGTTCAGACACAACCCCAAAATACAAAGCCTGTACAAGTTCAAAGTGCAAAACCGGCACAAACCTCACCGGCTCCGGCACCAAAACAAACTCCTGCCGCTGCTCCGACACCCGTTGCAGCACCCATACCAATGGCAACTCCGGAAGGTAACTAATATGGGAAATTTCATTACTCATATAGGTACTGACGAATCCGGGAAGGGCGATTTCTTCGGACCTCTGGTAATCGCCGGAGTAATGGCTGACGAAAAAGCCGCTGAGATGTTTATTAATGCAGGAATAAAAGACAGTAAAAAGATTACGGATAAAAAAATATTAACTCTTGAACCGATTATAAAAAACAATTCTGAATTTTCGGTTGTTGTTATTTCAAATGCGAAATACAACGAACTATATAACAAAATAAAAAACCTTAACAAGCTTTTAGCCTGGGGTCATGCCAGAGTAATAGAAAATATACTTGAAAAAAAGGATTGCGAGTACGCACTGTCCGACAAATTTGGAGATGACAGTCTGATAAAATCAGCTTTAATGGAAAAAGGACGTTCTATAAGGCTGGAACAAATGGTTCGGGCAGAAAGTGATGTAGCGGTTGCGGCAGCATCCGTCCTTGCAAGGGCAGCTTTTGTTCATAAAATGAAAGAAATGGAAAACTTATACGGAATTGAGTTTCCGAAAGGCTGCGCGCCTCAGGTCAAGGACTCGGCAAGGTTATTTGTTAAAAACTTTGGCAAAGACAAACTTCCTGAAGTTTGCAAAACTCATTTTAAAACTTATAAAGAAATTTAATCAGAGTTTGGGGTAAATCCAGTTCTTATAGTATTTTTACCAAACTTATTTTCAATATTATCAATGCAGGTTGCAAGTTTTTTATTCTTTGTATCTTCCTCGTTATCAGCAAATAAAAATAACTGTTCCGCATTATCGTAAGTAATATTCTCAAAAATAACCCCTGTACTTCTGTATAGAATATTCGGATTGTAGATTTTATTAAGAAGCTCAAATATTATCGCAGAAACCTCCCACTCATAGCATGTCGGTTTATCCAAAATTTTCTTTTCAAAATAAACTTTAAAATCCTTTGTTCTCAGCATAATACTTATAACAGAGGTTTTTGCACCTAATCTTCTGAGTTTTGCACAACTTGTATGGATATGATAATTAAGTGAATTTTTCAGGTAATTTATATCAGAAGTAAAAACCCCAAGGGCTTTTGTATTTTGAATTGATTTAGGAGGTTTAACATCATTTGTAACAGGGGAAACCATTTCTCCCAAAAGTTCGTGCCTCATTTCTATTCCCCGGATACCTATTCTTTTATTCAGCCAAACATCAGACTGAGAGATTAATTCATAAGCGGTAATTATTCCGCACGAATGCAAAAGTCTGGTTAAATTCCTTCCGATTCCCCAAATTTCATCAATTGATGTATTTTTCATTTCTTCTATTGCTGTTTTTGGATTTATTATATAAATTCCGCTATTTTGAGTTTTTGCTTTATCGGATGCCAATTTTGCAAGCGATTTTGAAGAACTTAAACCAATAGATACATCAATATCCATCTCATCCTTTATTTTTTTTCTTAAATGTGCAGCCATCTCCGGATAATCCATTTTATACAATTTTTTCAATCCTGTAAAATCAACAAACGCTTCATCTATAGAATACACTTCAACCGTCGGGGAAAAATCCTTCAACAGCGCCATAACCTCATGGGAAATTTGCCCGTACAATCCGTGATTTGCAACTATATAAATGCCTTTCGGATGTTCTTTTTTCGCCATAAAAAGAGGTTCCCCCATACGAACACCCATTTTCTTTGCTTCTCTGGAACGGGAAATAACACAACCGTCTTTGTTTGAGATAACAGAAACAGGTTTGCCTTTTAAATCAGGATTAACTTTCTGCTCGCAACAAACAAAAAAAGAATCACAATCAACAAGTGCTATAACATTTTTCTTCCTTGTCATAACAACAGTATTATATATATGTTACCGGCAGTCAAGTATTTTTATACTAGCCCATGTACATCTTATACAGTACGAAATACATCAAAAAAATTACGATTGGTGTCACCAGAACAGACAATATAAATAAAACTGTACCAACTATTGCCCAAACTTTTTGAATTTTATGGAATCTCTCTACACTTTCCCATCTTTTATTCTGCCATGCCCACTTGTTCCCATTTATTCCTAACCAAATTTTTAAGCCTAACCCAATAAAGAACATAATTATTAAGACTATTTTTATTGGGGTGACACTGGAATTCGGTTCAATAATTAAAGAATTTAAAAACCCCAGCATAAATTGCAGGATTTGAAACCCGAGAAAAATAAATGTAAGCCAGGACTTATTAAATATTCCCCAAATCCAGGTGAAGAAAAAAGCTCCCCAGTTAAAACGTTTTGCAACTATATCCAAAACAAAAGCCTCTTTTCCCATTCCTGATGTATTTGTAATATCTTCCGCCATAAAATCCCCCTATAAAAATATCTAAATCTTTTCTTTTTATACTAACATATCTTCATTAATTTGGGCAATAAAAAAGGACAGATTAACTGTCCTCTAATTTTTAGTGCCTGTTCATACATCCGCATGATGGTATAACTTCCACATATGCTCTTTGGCATGAGGTACACTTTACGGGTTCTGCCATAGCAGCTTTTTCACACTTATTAAGTCTTTTACACGGTTCACAATTTTTAAATCCGGTAAACGGATTCAGACTGAATTTAGTCTGGTTACATCCGATACCAATATACGGCAGCGGATTCAGGTAACTGATATCCCAGGCAAAAGCTCCGTTAGCAGGGATTGCCAATACGCCTAAAACGCCTAAAAACATTAACATCTTTTTCATAACAAAGTTCTCCTTATTTTGTACGTTTTTAGTATAAAATTTTATTCAACGTATGACATCAACGGTAAGACTATACGCATTATCCCGTAGGTCTAGCCTTTTCTGATAATATTACCCCACAAAACCGCATCTTGATATTTCTTTTTTAAGTGTTAATATAAAATCATCGGAATGTAGCACTCTTTGCATCATTCCCCTCGCCCGCAACTTTTATGAGCGGGAGAGGGAAGAATTTCAAAACGAGGTATCGAGTTTTAGAAATTCGGGTGAGGGAATGAGAGGGGTAGCGCACCACACAAAACGCAAGTTTTGTGTTAATATAAAACCATCGGAATGTAGCACTCTGCCGACGAAAAAAGATTGAGTATCTTTTTTCGGAGAGGGGTAGCGCACCACACAAAACGCAAGTTTTGTGTTAATATAAAATCATCGGAATGTAGCGCAGCTTGGTAGCGCACCGTGTTCGGGTCGCGGGGGTCGCAGGTTCAAATCCTGTCATTCCGATTTTTTGTTGCTACACTTATCCTGCTTCGCAGGTTCTGCAAAGGACACATGGCTCTAATTAAATTATTAAAAGAGCCATTGTGTTTTGCATACTCGGTCTGTATGGCTCATTTCTTCGCCTACATCCGAGTAAAATCCTG
>DBXD01000012.1:1336-6268 GCA_002309425.1 Cyanobacteria bacterium UBA1221 | reverse complement strand
TGCTCCTTTATTATTTCTGCAGCAGCTGCGGCACCAAACTTTTTAAAACCTTCTCCGTCAGAAGGCCTCTTTTCTGAATCGGCATCCTTTTTTCCATTTGCTGCCGATGATGTATATGCATTTTTTCTTAAATCGTTGAGATTCATACTTTTAGTATATCATAGTTTAGAGAATTTTTCCATGTCATTGCGAGGAACGAGCGCAGCGAGCGACGCGGCAATCCACTTTATAAAACCAGGTGAAAACGACTTAGATCATTTTATTCTTTTTATATAGCTCGACTTTGATGGCAAGCAAAATATAATACCTGGTTTTCATTTGATATATCTTTTACAAGTTTCAAAGCCTTAGGAACTTTATCATCATCAAGATTAACAAATGGGTCATCAAGAATAATAGGTGGTTTCACATCCTTAAATAAAGCATCAACCAAAGCCATTCTTGAACAGAAATTTACCATATCTTTATAACCATCACTCAAATAAATACTTTCATGAGTTTGGCCACTTTCATCAACTGATACTTCCAGATCTGTATTAATAAGTAAATTAAGTTTTCCACCTAACATTTCTATATATTTATTAAAACCATTCTTCATTGGGTCACTGTAATTAGCATCAAGTTTTTCCTTAGCCAATCTGAGTAATTCGGATGTTCTGACTAATATTTTATTTTCCGCTTTTGCTTGTTCCATCTCATCTTTCAAACGTTCAATTTCAGTCTCCACATCTTCCTTTTTATCAATATCTGTTAGATTATCATCAATAATTTTTTGATAATCAGAAATTGTTTTATTATTTTCAGTTATAATATCCGAAATGCAAGTCCTTTCTTTTTCTAACTCATCCACTGTTTTTTCTGGTTTTTCTAATTCTGCAAATGAAGCAATATCATTATTTGAATCTTCCTCAAACTCCTTTACCGCTTGTTTAGAATCAGCTATCTGTTTATCAATATTATTGATTTCTGTAATTTTATCATGAATCTGAAGAACCTGTTCATTGAAATTTAAAGTTTTATTAGTTTTATACTGATTCAATATTTTTGAGAGTTTTTCTTTTTCTTCAGCCTGCGCCTTTCCGTTATCTGAATCAGCATTAATTTTATTTTCTAACGAATTTAATTTTTGTAATTTATCATTTAATGTTTGAATCTCATTTGTTATAGAAGAAATATCTTCTGTTTTACAATAACGTTTAGCAAACATCCTAATTTCTGATTCATACTCAGCAGAACTCTTGTCTTGTTGAGAAATCCAAGTAGAATAATCATCATTCTTTTTATTTAAACGAACAAAAGTATTATATTCCGTTTTTATATTAGACAAAGCAATTATTTCAGAATCATAGTTTGAATAATATTTGGAAATAAATAGTTTTATTTCATTTTCCTTATTATCAATATAATTTTGTAAAGATGACATTTGATCTTTTAATTCCTGTAATTCGCTCTGAATAGCAGATGTATCATTATCACTAGTTTTAAAAATAAAACCTAAAGCCAAGGATAAAACTGCCAGGGAAAAAGATATTATTCCAATAGTTCGGTTAAACAAGAATAAACAGACAGCACCACCAATAATTAGAATTAATGAAATAATGAAACAAATAATTCTTTTTGTATTTTTTGGTTTAATAGCTTTTGCAAGAGTTAATTCGTTATTTTTTGTTGTAAAATCGTTTTGTAATCCATTAAGTTCTTTATGCTTGCTCTGTATAATTTCAACTTCGTTTATTTTTTCTGTTATCAAGTTCTCAGTTATTTCTTCACCGTTATATTTGTCTTTTAATAAATTCAACTCACTTTCTTCATCTGGTGTAAGCTTGAGAGAATTCTCTTTTTGTTTAAAATCTTTATATTCTGTATCCAGCTTAAGACAATTATTTATTTGTTCAGATGTAGGAATATCACCAGCAAAATAAGAGCGCAATGATTCATAATTATCGATTTCACTTTGAGTAGCAGACTGATTTGCAATATTAGATTCAATTGTCGTTAATCGGCTTGAAATACTATCAATATTTCTTACCGTCTCACTTGAAGGAATATCTCCATTAAAGAAATCTATTATTTCTTTTTTTGCTGTTTCATATTTTGTTACATCTGCCTTAAGCTGTTCATAACGCATTTTGTTTTCATATTTTGCAATTTTTGACAGCTCTTGTGTTATCAAAGCATCTTTTTCATTTTGTTCTTTTATAATGGAATTTATGCTATCAATTTTTTCAGCATATTCTGAATTCTGGTTAATTTTAGCATTTATTTCATCAATATATTCACGATCTGAGTCAATTTTATTTTGAAGAAAAGATATTCTATCATTCTTTCCGCGTTTAGCCTTAATTTCAGTAGCTTTATTTTCCAAAACATTTATTGCGTCATCAAAATTTGAAATATCCCCAGCTTCTATGAGATTATTTAATTTTGCTGAAATATCTGTAGAGCCAGCAGGACTTTCTGCTAAAGAAACATGAACACTCCTTCCATAAGTTTCTCTATTTATTCCAAATAATTCTGTTCCTAAATCAGTCGAAAAGTCACTTGATTGTTTGTTTGTTTTTAAGTCTATTAGTTCAAATGTATCTTCATTTTTCTTTAGACTAAAAGTTCTTTTTATCTGATATTGTTTGTCTTTGTAAACGAAATTTAAACTTCCTCCGTATATTCCACCCTGCCAAGGTAAATATTTTAGTTTTTCATTTTTATCAACATCTTTCGAGGAGGTATATTCCATACCATAAAGCATAGATTTTATAAAAACAGATAAAGTTGTTTTACCCCATCCGTTTTCATACTGGAATGAATTAATACCTTTTTTAAAATCAAAAACCTTGTCATGTAATTTACCAAAATTTATAATATGTGCGCTTAATAATTCCATAATTAATTTAATCTCCCTGCCAATGCTTTTATACCTGTCATTATAATTTTTGATTTTTCCTCTTCAGAAAGATCTTGTTGCTCTTTTACTAAACGAATAAACTCCCCTTTTAATGAAACATCATTCTCATATTTAGCATAATCAATTTTTGTTTCTGTCTTATCTTTTACTCTTAATAAATAATAACTAGATGAAAGAGCCGATTGATATGACTCTGTTTCAACTTCAGTTTCCTCTGAAATTTCACCACAAAGCACAATCTCGATAATATCTGACGATGGACAATCAGTTATTTTATCTGAAATTGCTTTCATTATTTCATCATAAGTAATCAGCCCACTGATATTAACATTTATTTCATGTATTGTTCGTTTTGCAACAGAAACAAATTCTGTCTGGATTTTATTATCTGTAATATCCAAAACAACAAAACCTTTCTCACCACATTCATCAAAACCACGACCTTCCAAACATCCTGAATAACACCAAGAACATCTTTGATCTAGTTTTTCCTTTTTAAAATCATGAATATGACCAAGTGCAATATAATCAATGTTTTTGTTAGCAAATTTTGGAAGAGATATTACAGGAGCACCATCTTTTGCTCTGTATTCTGCTATTTGACCATGCATAACAAGAATATTTACATGAGTAGAATCGAGTGCTAATTCATTGTAAGTACTTACTGGTATAGAATTACCAAATTCACGACCATAAATATCAATATTTTCATAACTATATTTATCCCATTTATTCTTTGTAAATCTTTTTAAATTTGGAACATCATTATCTGTAAGAAAACAAACATCTTCATCATGATTTCCACGCAAATATAAAAAATCAATTTCAGGATTTTGAAGTATTATATATCCTATACGTTGTTTAATTTTCTTTTGTTGTGTTTCTTTTGAATCAAATAAATCACCAGCAATGATAATAACTCTTATAGAATTCTTTTTGGCGTATTCAACCATTCTGGAAAAAGAATCAACAATCTCATTTCTTCGTTCTTCTGTTTGCTCTTTTGAATAATGAGTGCCCATTTTTGAGTCAGCATGTATATCTGCACAATGTATTATTTTCAATTTGTAACTCCGATATGTATTTTTTTATTAGAAAAACTTGAGGAAGATATAGATTATATTATAACATAAAAAAACTGTCATTGCGAGCCAAGAGATTGCAATCCACATATTTAAATGCCTTCATGCACGTGGATTGCCACGTCGCAAGGCTCCTCGCAATGACGCAGCGGTCCCTGAGCTTGTCGAAGGGCCTTACACACCGTTAACTAGACTTGCGTAATTACCACCCAGCGCCATGAGTTCGTTGTGGTTACCACGCTCAACAATTTCGCCGTGGTCTACAAAGAAGATTATGTCGGAGTTGCGGATGGTAGAAAGGCGGTGTGCGATGATAAAGCTGGTGCGGCCCTTCAAAAGCTCGTCCAACCCTTTTTGCAGCGCCTTTTCTGTCTGAGTATCTACAGAGCTGGTTGCTTCGTCCAGAATTAAAATGCGCGGGTCCGAAAGCAATACGCGTGCAAAAGAAATAAGCTGCTTCTGTCCCTGGGAAAGTCCTCCACCGTTTGCGGTTACCTTTGTATTGTAGCCGTCCGGGAATGCCATAATAAAATCATGGGCCTGTACGGTTTTGGCAGCAGCCATACATTCTTCGTCGGTTGCGTCCAGGCGGCCATAGCGGATATTTTCCATAATAGTGCCGCTAAAGAGGAAGGAATCCTGGAGCATTACACCAACCTGTTTACGGATAGATTTTATCTGCAAATCCTGAATATCAAGACCGTCTACTAAGATCTGTCCCTCGTCAGGGTTATAAAAGCGTGTGAGAAGGTTTACGATTGTGGTTTTGCCGGCGCCCGTAGGTCCGACAATTGCAACGCTGGTTCCCGGTGTAATTGTAAAGTTTACATCCTTAAGAACAGGGTTACCCCTCTCGTAGCTAAAGTTTACATGATCAAAGCTAACGTGTCCGCGGATTGGAGGAAGTTCTTTTGCACCATCACGGTCGGTAATATCTTCGGGTTCGTC
>DBXD01000012.1:770-1273 GCA_002309425.1 Cyanobacteria bacterium UBA1221 | reverse complement strand
ATAGGCATCCAGAATCTCCAGATATAACCTGTAAAGGCAACAAGGGTTCCGACAGTTACAGTGCCGCCCATGCCGTCTCCAAGCCAGGCAATACCTGCCATATAAACAAGGGCAACTCCCATGGTACTGAGGTTATCTACAACCGGCCAGATTATATTGTTCATGTTTACGGCGTGAATCCAGACCTTTTTACACTTGTCGCATAGCTCGTTAAAAATACTCTGATTTACTTTTTCGCGCGCAAAGCTCTGGGTAATTTTCATACCGTTGAGGGATTCAGAAAGATAGGCGGTAAGATTTGACCTTTTATAGCTTTCCTGCTTCCAGGCCTCGTGCTGTTTTTTCTTCATACTCACAAGCACAATCAGAAGCACCGGCAAAACTGCCATACACACAAGCGTGAGTCTTACGTCAATTGCAAGCATAAAGCAGACAATTACAACAAGTGTAAACAGGTCGCTTATAAGCTGAATAAAGCCGTTACTGAGCAAATCAGAAAGTGA
>DBXD01000012.1:290-765 GCA_002309425.1 Cyanobacteria bacterium UBA1221 | reverse complement strand
ATCAAAATCTTTCCGTGCGGGCGGCTGTCAAAATAAGTAAAAGGCAGTGCCTGAAGCTTTGTAAAAACTTCCTTACGGATTGTTACAATTATTTTCTGGGCAACGCGTGTCATGAGTCTGAGCTTGGCAGCCAGCAGAAAACGTACAAACAAAGTAGTTACTACAAGAAATACAGAAATCTTTACGAGCATTCCATAATCTGCAGCAGGAATAGCCTGGTCAATTGCCATACGTATAAGGTAAGGACTCAAAAGCGAGATTCCAGAAGCAACAAGCATGATAAAACAAGATAAAACCATCCACCAGGCATACGGCTTTACCCACTTCATCATTCGCGGGATTATGCGCAGGTTGAGCTTGTTTTCTATTTCTTCATCTGTATCAAATTTATTTCTTGCCATATTGTTCCTTTGCATTGTCATTCCGAACTTGTTTCGGAATCTCATTTAGTACAGATCCTGAAACAAGTTCAGGA
>DBXD01000012.1:0-218 GCA_002309425.1 Cyanobacteria bacterium UBA1221 | reverse complement strand
TCCTTTATTACAAGCACAAGGTCGCAGTTTTCAAAGGACGAAATGCGGTGACTTATAATAAAGGCTGTATGTCCTTTACTCTGCTCTTTGATTGACTGCCTTATTTTCTGTTCGGTTTCTATATCAACGGCACTGGTTGTATCATCCAGAATCATGATTTTTGGATTTGCAAGGAAGAGTCGTGCCAGTGCAATACGCTGCTTCTGTCCGCCGCTAAG
>DBXD01000006.1:41972-42143 GCA_002309425.1 Cyanobacteria bacterium UBA1221 | reverse complement strand
AGGTCTGCCTTTATATAACAGATGTTCTGATGCAGTACCCTGAACCGGAATTACCTCAACAGGTTCTGTTGTTACGGCTGCTCCCGTGCTATGTGAGCGCTCACCCTTAATTACTTTTACAGGTTCTTCTATTTTTACGTTCTTCTCGTTTTCGTCTTTTGTTTCGTCTTT
>DBXD01000006.1:41708-41874 GCA_002309425.1 Cyanobacteria bacterium UBA1221 | reverse complement strand
CTCCGTATTCTACATACGGTTTTGTACGCATGCTCGGCAATTCTACGCCGTTTGCTTTTACACTCGTTTCGTTCATCAAATTCCATACCATTCCGACACTAGCATACGGCTGCCAGCCACCTTTTAAGTTTCCGATAAATCTTACACTCGGATTTATCTGGATTGT
>DBXD01000006.1:21713-41626 GCA_002309425.1 Cyanobacteria bacterium UBA1221 | reverse complement strand
TTACCTTCTTTAAATTCGAAGTTATATCCTGTCTTACTTGCAACGCCTGCCATCAGGGTAGTTAATTCATCTTTACCGTACATCGTATGACTTTCAGCAAAACCTCCGCCGGCACTTGCTGTTAATGCAGTAAAGAAGTTGCCCTTATAGAACGTCTCCGTTACACCGAGCAAGCCGCCATTCATAGAGATATCTGCGCCTTTGAAATCAACCTGAGACCCAAAGTATCCTATATATCCGGTTCCGACATTTGTCCAGCCGTTTCTGAGCTTTCTGAAATCTGTGTCAGCCCCGACTATTGTACCATAGTTTACTGATTCTACTTCAGGTCCGTTCTTCAATTCTGTTTTGTCAAAACTTGTATATGGTCTTACCCATACACCTTTATTCATTGTTGGGGCATTTAAAGTACCCAAATTATTATTGAAATCCGTACTCAGAGCATACTCGTTATTATGTATCCTTGCAAATCTGTCCATTGCCGGCATCTGAGTGAAAGCATCCGCATGTTCAAATACGTATTGGAATGCCTGGTTCATTGTTGCCTGTCCGGCAATCTGAATTGCTACAGGGCTTGCCAATACAGCAGGGTTAAAATCTTTTATGGCATGTCCGCCGCCACCGCCGGGATTTGGAGTTGGAGTAGGTGTCGGATCATCATCAGAATCCGTATCATTATCGACATCTGTATCAATGTCAATATCTGTATCGTTATCAATATCAGTGTCATTGTCAATATCAGTGTCATTATCAATGTCCATGTCTATATCGGTATCAATATCAGTGTCAATATCGATATCCGTATCGGAATCTCCGGAAGGATTAGGCGGAAGAGGTCGGTTAGAGCGTTTAAATACGAAATAACCTTCTTCGGTTTCCTGTCCGTACTGTTTATTTGTATCGTATTCAACTTCGTATCTGTATATTGGGGTAAAGGCTTCCGTTACATCACTTACGACAACATTCTTAAATGACTCATCCGCAAAAGCAACAGGCGTAATTAAGTCAACACCGTCACTCAACAGGTTAAATGCATGTACCTTTATTGTACCGCCGTTTGATGCGGGATACTCGTCAGCCGTAATTCTGCCCATTATTTTGTTTGCCAAATCGACATCAACCGAGGAAATATTAATAGTACCGCCGTTTATACCAAACATTTCAAACTGCAGAGGAGTTAAACTCATAGAGCCGAGATTAAGAACACCGGAATTCATAGTTAATGAGTTAATGCTGCCATCTGCCGTTTTGTTCAGGAACATATAATCGCTAACGGTAGTTGTAACATCCTCGTGAGTAATGTTCAGATTCTTAATGTTGTTGTTGATAAATACTTCGCCGGTTTCGTCACCCTTGATGGCAAGATTAGCTTTTCTGCTGCCAAGTTCAATGGTCTGCATTTCAGGGTCATCTACATATACATAGTATCCAGAATCATCATCATAGCTTATATATTGTTTTTCAATTTTAGCCTCACCTTCAACAGTTAATACCGGTTCATCTTCACCAACAACATAGTAATCTACTGTAGCATCAGGACCAAACTTAGCATCTGCAATATTTGTTATGATTTCATCTGTATCTTTGTTATAAAGGCCTATATAATCACCAGTTTCCTTATCATATCTTGCTTCTGCGTTAATCCATTCAGAAGTTGCTTCGTTGTAGAAAGTGAACTCATCCGAATTATCTTTCCAGTATATAACTGAAGGTTTCCATTCTCCTGTCGATTCATTATAAACAGCAGCCAACCATGTCCATTCCTGTGTATCTTCCAAGAAATAATCCAAATCATTAGGATTTACATATTCACCCGTTCTATAATCATATACATGGTCTGTATATACATATGTGGTTCCTGTAACTGTATATGGTAATTGAGAATATGTAATTGTAGTTTCATTTTGTGTCGGCGACCCTACAATCTGATCATTGATTATAAATGTACCGTTTGTTTGAGCATTAATTGTTAAGGTGGGGACTGCCATATCAATAAAATTATCTTGATATAAGTATTCATAATATTGACCGGAACCTGTTTCACGGTCAAATGCGTTATCTTGGAAAAGAACAGGGACTCCTTCCTGGAATGTATTTCCTTGTGCATCAACATAAATTGCTTCGGGGCGGGTGCCGTCTTTATCTTCGACATAGTTGCCGTCAAACAGGAATTCATATTCGTCTTTTGATGTCAGCATTAAGTCTTTGGTCGTATAAATCGCACCGCCGTAGCCGTTACCGCCTGTGGCTTTAACGTAATTATTTGTAAACGATGAATTAATAATACTGTCAGCACCCGTAGATACAAGATCTGCACTGTAATCAGCAGGGTTAACCGTTGAGTAGTAAACACCGCTTTCTGCAGCAGCAGCAATAGCAGCATTTAGTCTTTCTTCAGGAGTCTCTTTCACGTCGTCATCGGTCTGATTATTATCACCGTTTTTAGCCATATTGTTTTTACCTGCTCCCGGGGTGTGAACTACAGCAAACTGGGGGTTGTCATCATCATTGGTTTCACCATTAAGAACAGAGTTTGTAAAATTCTCCAAAGTAATTGCTGAAAACAGAACATCATCCGGGAAGTTATATTGACCGCTTGTGATATCATCTTCACTTAGCGAAACATATTTGCCTGTTTCGCTGTCATAGAATGATGCTTTATACAACGTTGCTATCGTATTTTCATTATCATCCATAATATATATTACTTCAAATCTGGCTTGATTTAAAGGCATATCAAGTCCGATATTAGCTTTGTTCGCAATCGCACCGCCATATGCCTCGCCATTTGCTGCAAGTACATAATTATTTTTGAACTGAGAATTTTGAATTTTTTTAATATAGCTGTTATTTGCTATTGCACCGCCAAAAGCGGCACCACCTATACCTGCATTTGCATGATTATCTTCAAATGAACCCTCTATCGTACCTATTTTGCCAAAGATTATATTTGAATTTATTGTTTCATCACCAAACAAAGGTTTTAGGTCTTTATCTTTTTCTCCACCATTCCCTAGTTCGGGTTCAATACTGTTTAATTTACCGTTAAACACATTCGCAATTGCTCCACCCATTGCATCAGACTCGGAGGAAACGGCATAATTTTCTTTAAAATCACCTTTTATGTCACCGATTTTTGCATTCTCATTATATATTGCACCACCCATAGCAACAGGATCAAGAGTAATTGTATCATTGTCGTCGTCATCATAATTATTAGGGTCATTATTCCCTGTATTTTCAGGGAGCACCAAACTTTCAGCATAGTTGCCCGTGAAATTGCCGGTAATATTTCCTATTTCAGGCAATAAAGTCACTTGATTGTCGGCTGAGCCGTCTTTTCTGCCGCCTTCTTCTACAGGCGTTAAAGCATATGCCTCATTAACAACACTTCCGCCGCCATTATAGATAGCGCCGCCCATTGCAGCAACACCTTTTGCATAGTTACCTTTGTAGTCTCCGGTCAAATCACCTATCGTTGAAGCACCATATTTTACATCCGAGTCAGCATTTTTTCTGCCGCCTTGACCTGTTGTTCCGCTATCATATGCATAGCCTGCATTATATATTGCACCGCCTGCCGCAATATTATTTTGACCTATTGTATAGTTTTCGGTAAAATCACCGTTTATATTTCCGATAGTTGCACCGCTAATGTTGAAGATACCGCCGCCAAATGCCTGTACATGATCTGCCAAATAGCGGTTATCGGTAAAGTTACCTGTGATATTTCCGATTGTTGCATTAATACCTGCATTATATATTGCCCCACCGCATTTTGACTGGTTATCTTTTGGTCCGCCGCCGGGATTTGAAGGAATGGATGCGGAAGTTATAGCATGAGTGAACATAGTACCGGTACTGTGACCGTAGTTGCTGATAAAGTCCCCGATTATTTCGGTTATTGTTCCGATATTATATATTGCACCACCGTCAGCATGGTCACCTTCTACGTGGTTACCAATAAAATTACCCATAATATATCCCGGAGTCGGCTCAGGTGCATTGTAATCCTCAGGATTAACTTGCGTAAAACCATCCTTGCCAGCATTGTTAAGTGCTAAATCGAATTTTGTTTGACCTTCCTCCGGTTTTTCTCCATTATAGAATTCCTCAATAAACTCTGATTCCGTCATTTGGATAGAATTCGCTTCATTTTGAGTAAAATTATATTCACCACTTGTAACTTCATCTAAACTCATCGGCGCATCAGCAAAAGGCTCATCACCCAAATAAGAAAGATATAGAGTATTGGTAACGTTACCGCTATCATCCGTAATGACGAGTTTGATATAGTTTGCCTCACTTACAGGCTGCGGAATACCGATTGTGCCTGCATTGTATATAGCACCGCCGTATGCTTCACCGTTCGGGGATATTGCGGTATTACCCTCAAAATCCGCCTCTAAATTACCTATTGATAAACGATTATAAATTGCACCGCCTTGGGCAAATGTTTTGTCTGATTCAGAACGAATTTCAGTAACATCATTGTTAATAAATTTGCCGGAAATTGCTTTGTATAAGCCGCCGTTAAGCGCACCGCCGAGGCCTTCTGTATCGTTGTTTTCAAAAACTACGTTGTTTAACGTTATCTGAGAAGGCCGCTCCGCCCCTATTGCAGTGTTAGCGTTAGTGATTTTTGTATTTTCAATGTTCAGTTTTACAGGATTATATCCAAGATAAAATCCTTGTTCGCCGTTAAAATCAATTGTTGAAAGTTCACCGTTTTCGCCTGCAACACCGTTAATATTGAGTGTTCCGTCTGCGGTTATTCCAATCGGCTCGGTTACTTTATAGACTTCTGCAGAATTAGTAAAGTTGAAGTTGCGTTCGTTGTCGGTAAATTTTTGATTAATATAAGTCAAAATTTGGTCATGGATAGCATCGCCTATAACTGTCATTGAATCATGAGTTGTTTTCGTTGTACCTATTACCAATCCGGCACGACTTGTATAAATATCGCCGAAGGTTACAGTATCATCAACATCCTGTACCATAAATGCGTAACCTAATCCCGGTTCAACTTCTTCACCATTTTCAATAAATTTTATATTATCAGCAAAGGCAAGCTGAATACCCTCACCATTTATAAGGTTAAGAATTTGGTATGTACCGTCAGATTTTTCTCCCAAAAAATTAAGTTTGTTAATATATAATGTTCCGTTACTGTATCCATTTACCGTAAAGCTATCCGCCTCTTGTGTATCATAATTAATATCAATTGCCAGTTTGCCATTACTACTTGTAAAATTTCGCAGTTCATAGTTTCGGATTGTACCATCTGTTTGATCGAAAGTTACACTATTAATTGCCATATTAGGAGTATTTAAAATAGTGTTGTTATAATTAATTATACCTGCATCGTCACCTGTAAATGTTAATCCATACCCGAAATTACCATTGATATAATCATCAATTGTCCAACTTCCGTTGTTTTCAGCTTTTATAGTAAGCCTTGCAGAACTATTAGAAACATATATAGCTTCAGCTCTTTTGTTATCCCCTGTACCAACCCAGTTGCCGCTAATTAGATTATTTACTCCGTCAGCAGTAAGTGTCATATTTCTTGTTGTATATATAGCACCGCCGTTTGATCTTGCACTGTTGTTTATAAAATCACCGGAAATAACACCAATTGTGCCATTATAGTTATAAATCGCTCCGCCGTTATAACTAGCAGTTGTATTATTTGTAAAATCACCCGAAATATTTCCAATTGTACCTGCGTTATAAATCGCACCGCCAAAATCACCCCAATCACTTGATGTAGAGTTATTATTTTCAAATGTACCTGAGATATCTCCAATTGTGCCATTGTTATAAATCGCACCGCCTTTACGTGCCGTATTATTTGTAAAGTTACCTGTAATATTACCCATTGTGCTTTGGTTATAAATTGCACCGCCGGAATTACTTGCCTTATTATTTGCAAAGTTACCCGTAATACTGTTCATTGTGCTATCGTTATAAATCGCACCGCCTAAACTTGCTGAATTACCGGTAAAATCACCGAAAAACTCACCAATTGTGCCGGAAAGGTTATAAATTGCCCCACCGTAACTTGCCTTATTATTTTTAAAATCTACATTTGTTAATTCAACTTCGGCATTAGCGTTTGTCACACTTATTGCACTGGTGTTTGCGTTTGTAAGGAGGGTGTTTTCAGTATTTAGTGTGGTTGCACTATTCAGTTTAAAACCATTATTTCCATTGAAATCAATTGTAGAGAGTTCACCGTCTTCACCCGCAACACCGTTGATGTTCAAGGTACCTGCTGTGGTGTCACCAAGAGCCTCTGTAACTGTATAAACATCAGATGATGTTAAAAAGTTGAAGGTTCTTTCTTCCTCTGTTACTTTTTGGTTCAAGTATGTCAAAATTTGGTCATAAACAGGGTTGGTAACAACAACTACAGAGTCGTTTGCGGTTTTGGTAGTCCCGAGAGCAAACCCCTCTACCCCCTCATAGGTATTGCCATAATTTACGGTATTATCAACGGTTTGAGTGTCAAATGCCTGACCAAGTTTAAATTCGACTTCTTCACCGTCAATATATGCTTTTATACCGTCTGCAAAAGCAAGTTCTGCATCCCCACTTTTTTTGTTCAATATTTGATAAGTATTATTACCTTCTCCCGTTATATTCAATTCCGATAAATATATAGTACCGTTTGCAGCACCAGAGGTTGTAAATTTGTCAGCCGTTTTTGTGTCCTGATTAATATCTACCGCTAATTTGCCGTCGTTACTTGTAAGAGTATTTAAGGTGTATGTCCTTATTACACCGTCTGTCTGGTCAAAGGTCACGTTATCAATAGTAACATTAGGCGTACTGCTAATCGTATTATTGTAGTTAATAACACCTGTACCATCACCAGTAAAAGTTAATCCATAACCAGAATATCCTGATATATAATCATCAATTGTCCAACTGCCGCCGTTTAGAGCTTTTACTGTAAAAGTTGCATTTGAACTTGAAACATATATAGCTTCATACCTTTTGTTATTGTTAAGGTTTGTATAATTCCCTTTAATAACATGTTCTACTGCATCTGCAACAAGGGTCATATCGGTTGTTGTAAAGATAGCACCGCCAACAGATTTCGCAAAATTACCAATAAAATCTCCGGAAATTTCCCCTATCTCGCCAGTATTATATATTGCGGCACCGTATCCGTTACCCTTATGGTAGGTTCCAAGCTTGGCTATATTATTTATAAAATTACCTGTAATATTTCCAATTGTACCCGAATTATATATAGCACCACCGTAGACTGCTGCTGAAGCTCCCGAATATTTATATTCATGACCTGCAGTATTACCTACAAAATCTCCTGTTATATCACCGATTGTACCGGCATTGTTATAAATCGCCCCTCCATACGCAACGCAGTTTGAAGAAGAACTTTGAGTAAGAGAACTATTACCAATAAAATTACCAGTTATATTACCAATTGTACTTGATGAGTTATATATTGCACCACCATTTGAAGTTGTACCTGTTGCATTGTTATTTATAAAATTACCAGTTATATCACCAATTGTACCAGATACAGAATAAATTGCACCACCATAACCTACATTGGAATAATCCGTTGTAGTAATTGCACTATTCGCAATAAAATCACCAGTTATATCACCAATTGTACTAGATGAACTATAAATTGCACCGCCATATGCAGAACCACTCCAATGAGTACCGTTGGTATTGGTAGCACGATTTGCACTGTTTGCAATAAAATTACCGTTTATATCACCAATTTTGCCCTGATAGCTAAAAATGGCTCCTCCCTTTGCACTACCTTGCGAAGTTGTACCTGTTGAATTTGCACTATTCGCAATAAAATCACCGGTTATATTACCTAAATAACCCTTATTATATATTGCACCACCTGAAATATTACCAATTGCACTTGCATTATTAGCAATAAAATCGCCAATAATATTACCAAGTCTTGCACCAGTTCCCATATTAGTTCCGTCGCAATTATAAATTGCCCCACCATATATTTCAGCATTGCCAGAAACACTTTGCCCGATATAATGTCCAATATAGTTGGTAGCTGAATGATCGGTGGTATTTGATAGTCTTGTTTGTGATTCCACGCCGTCTTTTATATTTATTTCGTAGTATTTATCGGTTACAGTTTGAGTTTCGGTGCTGTATTCCGGAATATTCAGGATATTATCCCCTTCGTTTTGTTCCGTTTTGGTGAGAGTATAAGCACTCTCTTCAGGATGCGCTTCGGGGTCTTGTTCATGCAACTCATCCAGAGTCGGAACAGATGCAGAGGCAAAACCAGTAACAGTTCCCTTTCTGCCCATATTCAGGTTGGCAATTTTGTCAGAAACGTCAATATCAGCCGTATTTAAAAAAGAATTATTCGTACGCTGAATTGCTTCGCTATCGCTCGCAATGACATGAGTATTGTCTGCCGCCACCGCTGACTGCTGAGAATTTACTCCGATAAATGCCAAGCTCGCCATTGCCGCTATGGATAAATTCCTTAAACTCAACGCTTTTTTGCTTCTTCCGTTCCCTGTAAACCTATTTTTCATTTTTCACCTCATTCAACTATTTTCGTTGGGGTTCATCACTATGCTTTATTCCCTCGACAGACTAAGGGTATAAATGTGTCATACTACTGCACCGACATGTATATCGGTACAATTTGGGATAAACTTTACTCTTTTTTGGGGATATTTTACAATTATTTACAACCGAATTTTGCTTAGATATCTTTTTTATATCTCTAATATATTTATACCCACATTTATATTTTTATAACATAATTTCATTAAAAATTTACAAAAGTTTACATAAAAAAGAGTGTGCCAAAAGCACACTCTTTTTAACGTTAAAATCTAATTAAAACTGGTTCAAAAATCTTACATCATCATTAAAGAATAATCTTATATCATCAATAGCGTATTTCAGCATAGCAAGTCTTTCAACCCCCATACCAAAAGCAAAACCAGAATATATCTCGGGATCAATGCCTACCCCTCTCAACACGTTCGGGTCAACCATTCCCGCACCAAGAATTTCCAGCCAGCCTGTACCGGAGCATGTTCTGCAGCCCTTGCCCCCGCACATTATACATTGCACATCAACCTCAGCAGAAGGCTCGGTAAACGGGAAGAAACTACTTCTGAATCTTGTCGGACGGCTTGCGCCAAAATAAATTCTGATAAATTCATTTAACACACCTTTTAAGTCGCCAAAAGTAATATTTTTATCAACATAAAGACCCTCTATCTGATGAAAGAAGTTATATTTACGGGCATTGATATTCTCGTTACGATAAACTCTGCCCGGAGAAATTACCCTGATAGGAGGTTTTTTATTTTCCATTACGTGAATTTGTGCACCCGATGTCTGACTTCTTAAAACAACGTTTGGAGCCAAAGTTGTAAAGAATGTATCCTGAACATCTCTTGCCGGATGATCTTTTGGGATATTAAGCATATCAAAATTGAAATACTCGGTTTCAACTTCCGGAGAATCTTTTGATTCGACAACAGAAAAGCCTAATCCCTGCAATATTGATACAATTTCATGTGTAGTTGAAGTAAGCGGATGAACTTTTCCTTTGGGTACAAATTTTCCGGGTAAGGTAACATCAATGCGTTCTTTTTGCAATTTCTTATTTAACTCAGTCTTATAAAGGCTGTCATACTTTTCCTGAACAAGTTTTTCTAGTTTTGAAGTTATGTCATTTGCCAGAGAGCCGACAATTCTCTTATCTTCATCCGACAAGTTTTTTAAATTCTTTTTTATCTCATTAAATTCACCCTTGCGGCTTAAATATTTTCCTTTAACATCTTCCAACAAAGATATTGAATCAACCTTTTCAATGTCAGCAACCGCATTTGTATATATTCTCTCTAACTGTTCTTTCATATGAATTACCTCTTATAAATTTATTTCATTAATATTTTTTCTTCGGCAATTGTCGTTGCCTCACCATGCCCCGGAAATACTTCGATTTTATCATCAAGCTTCAGTATTACATTTTTCAGGCTGCTGATAATTTTTGAATAATCCCCGCCGAACAAATCTGTTCTTCCGTAACTACCCTTAAATAAAGTATCGCCTGAGAACAACTTATCACCTATTTTGTAGCATACACCGCCTTCAGTATGACCCGGAGTATAAATAACTTTGATTGTTTCATTTCCGAAATTTAACTCATCCCCATCGCTTACAAAAAAATCAACTTTCGGGATTTCCATATGCGGCAACCCTAAAAAAATATTTCCGTATTCATTTATATTTTCAACTAAAACATTATCTCCCGTGTGCAATCCGACCTGAGCCCCGAGGGCTTTTGCCATTTCATTCACACCCAAAACGTGGTCAAAATGCCCATGAGTAAGCAATATATACTTAACTTTTAGTCCGTATCCCCTTACATCAGACAATATATCTTCTCTATAATCGGAACAGTCAATCAAGACTGCTTCTTTTGAGTTTTCATCCCAAATCAGATAGTTATTAGCATCAATCGGACCCGATATGTAAGTGCGCATTTTCATAATCTAATTTCTCACTAATTCAAAAATATCACGACATTTCTTAAACAAATCCTGAGCATCATCAAGCGCAATCATGTTAGGGCCGTCACATAAAGCCTTATCTGGATTCGGATGAACCTCAAAAAATAAAACATTAGCACCCGCAGCCATAGCAGCTTTTGCAAGAACCGGAACAAAAGTTCTGTCCCCTCCCGAGCAAACTCCCTGAGCACCTGGCAACTGTACACTGTGAGTGGCATCAAATACAACAGGATATCCGAACGATTGCATTATCGGAATACCTCTGAAATCAACAACAAGGTTATTATACCCAAAACTTGTACCTCTGTCGGTAAGCATTATGTTACAGTTACCGCTATCCTCAACTTTTTTTACAAGAGGTTTCATCTGCTCTGGCGCCAGGAATTGACCTTTCTTAATATTTACAATCTTGCCTGTTTTTGCCGCCGCCACCAACAAATCGGTTTGCCTGCAAAGAAATGCAGGTATCTGAATAACATCCGCAACCTGTGCCGCAGCTTCCGCCTGTTCAGGTATATGAATATCGGTAACTATCGGTAAATTATACCTGTGCTTGATTTCATCAAGCATCTCAAGACCTTTTTCAATTCCGGGTCCGCGATATGATGTCAATGACGAACGGTTTGCCTTGTCAAAAGAAGATTTAAAAATAAAATTTATACCTAATTTTGAAGTAATTTCTTTTAATGTTTTTGCGGTTACATCCAGAATTTCAAGACTTTCAATAGCGCAAGGACCTGCCATTATGGTTAATTTATCACCGCCGATTTCAAAATTTCTTAAATTTATTCGCTTAATATCCATACCGTAATAATATAAAAAAAATAACCTAAAAACAAGTAACAATATAATTCCGATAACAAGTTATTGAAATTAAAAATTTTGATTATAAAATAATACAAAAAAGGAGTTTTATATGCTAAAACTGATTATTAAATGGATTGCGTTTGCACTGGTTGTCATGTTTGTTGCATGGCTTATTCCCGGAATAACTGTTTCGGATTTTCCCTCCGCCATGATTGCAGCAATTGTTATAGTTTTTGTAAATATATTCATAAAACCTGTATTGAAACTTTTAACACTGCCGCTAAATATTGCAACTCTCGGCCTTTTTACAATAGTAATAAACGCACTGCTTTTCATGTTCGTTGCATATGTAGTTGACGGACTGAGCATAGAGAATTTTTTAAGCGCTGTCGGTGGCTCAATACTTCTATCAATATTAGCAATCGGAATAACAAAAGACTAATATTTTGCAGCTTCTGCGATATACACAAAAAAGAACAGACCCGCAATAACAGCAACTGCAAGAATCATATATATAATCATTTTCCCTGCAGAGTCTTTTTGACCGTTTTTATTTGCAATATAGGCCTGAGCCATTATATTATCCGAGACTAAACGGAGAAATGGAGTTATCATAAGCGGAATAATATAAAGCAATACATACTTAATATTTATCGTTGTCAGCACGGCTAAAATGGCATTCAGAGAAGATAAAATCGCAATTAGAAATAACGCAACAAAATAACTGCAACTAAAATTTTTAAATACTTTGTTTAAAAACAGAAAAGATGTAACACTCTCATCCATGTCTGTAAACACATATACAAATGCCGGCATACAAAGGCAAATCAACATTTCACCTATCCCGACAATTGCAGCAAAAGCCAAAAGCAGTACAGGCATAGCCGATTTCAAAAATAACCCAAAAACCAACAAAATTGCTATCAAAAACATTATAACAGAGGTAAAAACCATTCCTAAAATAATTGATGCCGCAAAAAATTTCAGCCCCGTTAAGCCATAAAAGCTAATTTTTTTCCAATCTGGCATAGCCGGTTGAACCTCTGATGTAATGGCCTTAAAATATTTTAAATGATACCCCTCCGAAAGAATCAACGCAGCAATCGCAAGGACAACAGATGGTAATATGTACGGAATATTCTTTGCTCGCATAGCAAAATACAATAAGCCTGAACAAAAAGACATAACTACCAACGCCGTATAATTAGGTAAAAAACACTCATCTTTAAAAACTCTGCGAAACGCATCTCTCAAACTTACAGACAAAACAAAGCCTCCAACGAACTAATACTGTATATAGTTATCGTATCAAATTGTGAAAATTTGTCAAATTTATTTATGTAAGAAACCCTGCATATTTATGTTTGCCAACTTATCAACAGAATAATTTACGGATTTTTGAATTTGCCCGGAAGCGTTTACAGCAGGATTGTTTTGGTTTCCATTTTGAGCTGCAGCTAAAGCCAAATCTTTTGCACGGGCTTCTCTTGTCATCTTGTCACACTTTCTTGCCAGCCATATCATAAACGCAGGGACAAAGACTATCGTAGATAAGAATGTGAACATACTGTTATAGAGTTTTGCACCTTTTACGTATTTATTCTTAGAGTTCTTAAATACATCTTCAATTGCCTTTAGTGCATTTTGCTTTTCTTCGCCGGTAACATTTTTAAATGCATCTCTGATTTCTTTGTCATTTACAACATCTTTCACATCTTTGCCGAGAATTACTTTTGCTTTTTCTGCAACAACATTGTCATACATTAACAATTTCTTCAAGTTCCCGCCATTACCTGACACAAAGTCAAAGAAACCGCTTATGCCGCCCTTGTAATTATGAACATTTACATATTTTGCATCAAGTTCAACATTGTCAAGAATTTTTATACCTTTTGACGGAGAGAAGTAATTCTTGAATTTTGCCCATAAACCGGAATCATGATTTGCCGGTTTAACATTAAGTGCCAAGCCGGATAACTTTGAGAAAGTTTCAGAGAAACCTCTTGATAACGCCTGTGCAGCAAACAAAATTGACAAGAAACTTGTAATATCTCTCAATATTGTTTCTTTCAGGTCATATTTATCAGGGGCATTCCACAACCTCGGAGGCAAACAAAAACCAAACAAGAGCATAAGCATCGCCTCAACTGACATCGATGCATCATTAAATTCAAAGTTTCTGAGGAAATTTCTCAACTTGCCGGAATTTAAAACCTTCTCTGCAGTTTTCGTACTCAAATTCAACTTTCCGGTGAAAGAAACATCTTTTCCTTGTCCTACTTTATCTGAGGCTTTTGATGTAAATGTCTGCGGCGCTTGCTGAGCTTTCTGAGCCTGCTGCGCTTTTGCTTTTGCTTTTTCTTCTTCAGCTCTTTGTTCATGCATAAATGCCGGATTTTTACCTTTTAAGCCTAAAGAATACAACTTCGGTATAAACAGGTAGAAACCGACAACAGCGAACCACATGCCCATATTGGTAAGGATTCTTGATCCGGAACGTTTCTTTATAAAATCTTTCAGGAATTTTTCAGGTTCAAACTTATCTTTATATTTTGTCAAAGCTTCACTTGTAGAACCAACAACGTCATTTGAAAAATCTCTCATTGATTTAAGTAATTTCTTAAAGGAAACACCTGTCTTGTCAGCAGGCTGAAGTGTTTCTGCATACTTGCCGATTTTTTCGGGATTTACAACAATTTCAGCGGAAGAACAATCTGCCATCGGACTCAGATGCTTTTTCCTCAACTCCATATAATTGTTCATAAAGCTTTCGGTTAAATCTTCTGGAGACCCCTCGACTTTTTTATTTGCAAGTATCTGGAACAGAGATTTTTTCTTACCGCCGGCCTGCTCAATTTCGATAGCCCTGTTTGCGAAATCCTCTCTTGTAAATCTTAATTTCTGTAATTCTTCTTCAGGCGGCATACCTTCCGCAAAAGTAGTATGCATCAGGTTATCATATACTGCTTCATAAAATCCCCGTTTAGTTTTTGCAACATCACTAAGCGTTGAGGAATTTTTGCCTGCATAATCGACAAAGGTATTACCCAATCCCTGAATCATATCTACGGGAACATTATTTGCCGTTCCGCCATGCTTTTTAACAAAATGAAGAATGCAGGCAGGAATAATAAAGGCACTTGGTCCGCTTAATATTTCCCTTATTCCTTCACGTCTTGCAAAAGCCCAGTTGTAAGGTCCTTCTTTTTTACCGGTTTCGGGATTTACAGGACGTCTGTTTATACCTTCCAAAACCCTTGGTCCGGCCATACCGAAAAAGTCCTGAGCAATAAATGATGTTATAAATCCGCCATTATAAAGAGCATCTGCAACAACAACAGGTATTGTTTCCAAACCCTGAAAAGACGGTTGAACGGACATACAGGCAGCCTTCTGTCGTATATCTTTCCTTGTCTTATTTGCCGAATCTACATCCGAGATATTTATTGACTGTATTGCCATTTACCTTCTTCACTTTTTACATAACTAACTACACATATATATTTATAAAAAAACATATCCGTTACTTATTGCCTTTTTTGGGGAAAATTTTAAAAATTTTTTACAAAACTTAGTACAATAAGTGTACTTATCATACTTAATCTAAAAAAATTTTTCAAGTTATTTACTACAAATATAACAGATTGTAACAATAAATTTCATTAAATACAGGTAAAATACTCTCAATATTTCCTTTACAGCAGGGTTTGTCTGTGTTAACATTCAACACATAGGATATTAGTTTTAATATAAGGAAGAAAAAATGAGTCAGGAACAAACTATGACTCCTGCATCAGCGGGAGAACAAATAAGACAAATCAGAGTACAGAAACTTGCGGATTTGGCAGACAAAGGTATTAATCCATACCCGTATGTATTTAACAAAAATGCGGATGCCTCCGAATTACAGGAAAAGTACAAAGATTTGGAAGCAGGTGTTGAAACCGAAGATGAATACTCTGTTGCCGGCAGAATCATGGCAATCCGGAACAGCGGCATGTTTATTGATTTAATGGACTATTCCGGAAAAATTCAAATATTTTCGCACAAACAAAATTTATCCGAAGATCAATTAGCTGTATTGAAACTGCTTGATATCGGAGATATTGCAGGATTTACCGGAACGATAAGAAGAACGCCGAGAGGAGAATTGTCGATAAAAGCAACATCTCTTACGATCCTTTCAAAGTCACTGCTTCCTCTGCCTGAAAAATTCCACGGCTTAACTGATGTTGAAACAAGATACAGACAACGCTACGTTGATATGATTGTAAACGAAGATGTCAGAAAAACATTCAGAACAAGAAGTTTAATTATACAAAAAATCAGAGAATATCTGACAGACAGAGGCTTTTTGGAGGTTGAAACTCCCATGCTCCATCCGCAGGCAGGCGGGGCAAATGCTCGGCCGTTTGTTACGCATCACAACACTCTGGATATGGACATGTTCTTAAGAATAGCACCTGAGCTTTACCTAAAAAGGCTTATGGTTGGCGGTGTTTCCGAAAAGATTTTTGAGATAAACAGAAGTTTCAGGAACGAAGGTATTGATATCCGTCACAATCCTGAGTTTACAATGATGGAATTATATCAGGCTTTTGTTGACTACAATGAGATGATGACATTAACCGAAAATCTTGTATCAACTGTAGCAAAAGAAGTTCTCGGCACAATGAAAATCAAGTACGGGGACAACGAAATAGATTTGACCCCGCCATGGGACAGAAAGACCATGATTGGTGCCATATACGAAAAAACAGGAATTGATTTCGGAACATGCTACTCCCTGGAAGATGCTAAAGCAAAAGCAAAATCTTTGGGGATTGACCCTGAAGAATGCGATAACTGGGGCAAGGTTATAGATTTAATATTTGAAGAAAAAGTCGAACCTACACTTATTCAGCCGATACACATCATTGATTATCCGAGGGATATTTCACCGTTGGCAAAAGTTCACAGAAATAATGACAGACTAACCGAACGTTTTGAAACGCGTGTAAACGGCTGGGAAATAGCGAACGCCTTTTCTGAGCTCACAGATCCAATAGACCAAAGGATGAGATTTGAAGCTCAGATGCAGGCAAAAGCAAACGGTGATGATGAGGCTATGCCTATTGACGAAGATTATATTTGCGCATTAGAGCATGGGGTTCCTCCAATGGGCGGATTAGGATTAGGAATTGACAGATTGGTTATGCTGCTGACGGATTCTCAGTCCATAAGAGATGTCATTGCCTTCCCAACGTTAAAAAAGAGGCTGTAATACAGCATAAATAATATAATGAAACGGACTATCTTTTATTTGGATAGTCCGTTTTTTATATATGACATTATTATATAAAAAAACTATTTTACTTAAACTTGCTAATCTCTTCAAAATAATGAGACAATGCAACATAACCTTTATAAATCTCATTAGATATTGTAGCATAACAATTAGCATCTATAAATTTTAACTCTTTTGCCCTTATTTCCATTATCTTGTCGGCATCTGCTTTTAACTCGGCATCTATAGAAGCAGACCATTTTTGAAGCAATGATAATTCTTCATTCATCTGTTTTGCCGTAGTATATTCAAGCGTATTAAAGTCATATTTTGCAAGCAATTCTTTTTCTGTCGGAGTAATTCTGCTCTGAACCGCCTGAAACTTATAAATTCTTTTTATAACAATATAATTGTCCGCAACTCTTTTGTGAGAATACGGAACATCATTCTTCGCCAGCATTGCAGCATATGACCGCGAGGTAAAACTGTCCTCACTGTTTGAGAACGAACTTTTAGAAGTTAAGTCAAATCCCGATTTTTTATCTACAATATCTTCTAACAAAGTAACCTCCAACTGATAAGATTATAATATGACAATCTTAAATATTTGTCATGGAATTTTGGCAAATTTTTAACAAAAATTATTATTTGTTACATTGTTATATTTGAATTAGCTAATAACGGATTACTTTCGGGTAAAGATGCCGTATATTTAACCAAAGCATTATAAATCTGCGGATTAAACTTGCCCATTTTTACTTCTGTGTTAAGAATAGTCAGGGCGCTTTCTCTGGATAAAGGTGCTTTATAAGCCCTTGCCTCTGTCAGAGCAGAATACTTGTCTGCCAACGCAAGTATCTGCAAATCCGTATCTGCTTTAAAGTCCTTGCCGGCTTTCGGGTAACCGCTTCTCAGTATATCCTGATGGTGATTCTCAATCAGGTAAAGTGTTCGCGGATTAATATTAGTGTTTCTCAACAATTCCCTGCTCAAAACGGGATGTAACTGCATTACCTTTGTTTCGCCCAAATTAAGTGTATCTTTTTTATTCAGAATATCATCAGGAATCAGCACCTTACCAATATCATGTAAGTATGCGGCTTCTTTAAGAGAGTTAATATCTACCGTTGAACTCAGCGAATACGGCAGATTCTCATATATTCCCTGTGCAATAGTCCTTGTAGCGTTACCATGCTCATTCATAATGTAGTTTAAATCTTTTGTATTCACAACACACTGCAAACCGTTTGTTCTTAGTATATTTTCAATATTACTATTATCTCTGACGAGTTTAGAAATCATAAATTCAGAAGCATATCGCTCAGGATTGCTGCTATGAAAAGTATCTGCAGGAACTGCAGGTGTGCAACCGACCTGTCGGACATCAGCAGGACGGGGATTTGGGGCCGAAACGCCCAAAAACGTATTTATATACGGAATTTTACCTACATTAAAATTCATTTTACCTCACGGCACGATATAACACTACACGTATATATAAAGTATTTTTTGAACAAAAAATTGACAGTTTTTAATAAAATTTTACAATTTATTATATAAACAGCAACTTATTATGGTAAAATTCTTGTATGAAAAATGATTTTAAAAAGGTTATCCTATGCGGACTTGGAGCTATCGGGGGAATTTATGCAGATAAATTCTGCAATACTCCGCAAGTTGATTTTTATGTACTTGCAGACAAATCCAGAATAGAGAAATACAAAAAAAATCCGGTATTATTTAACAGCAGCCCCCTGAATCCTAAATACATAACGCCTGACTACCCTGCAATAAAAGCTGACTTAATTATCATCTCAACAAAATATTCGGGATACAATGAAGCATTGGAAGAAATCAAAAATTTTGTAGGAGAAGATACTGTTATCTTCCCTCTTTTAAATGGGGTCACAAGCGAGAGTGCAGCCGCCGAAAAGTACGGCTGGGACAAAGTGCTCTATTCCTTTTTTATCGGACATAGCGCAATCAGGGAAAACAATTACATAACCCACGACGGAATAGGCAAAATCGTTTTTGGTTCAGAGAATAAAAATGACCCGAAAATATACCAAGTAAAAGAAATTTTTGATACTGCCAAAATTGATTATGAGATTCCGGATGATATAAAATATGCCTTGTGGCAAAAATTTATACTAAATATTTCCTCAAACCCTACAACCGCACTGTTCAGACTAACATTCGGAGAAATGCAAAATACCCCCCCGTTCATGGATTTTGCACAAAAAATAATGGCAGAAGTCATTGAAATAGCAAAAGCCGAAGGAATTAAAAATACTGAACACCTCCTCAAAAGTTCATTGGATTACTTAAAGAAAATGTCCGCTGACGGAAAAACATCCATGCTGCAAGATGTCGAAGCGGGAAGAAAAACAGAAAACGAGATTTTTGCAGGCACTGTCACTAAACTGGGCATGAAACATAAAATTCCGACCCCGTACTGCAATATGATAAATGAAATGTTTGAAATAATTGATTATAATAAATAAAAAGCGGTATCATTTGTCTGATACCGCTTTTACTATAAATATTTTTAATTATTCCGCAACGGAAACTTCTTCTTTTGCTTTGGAAGAACGACGTTTTGTTGCCTTTTCACAGGTAATTTTGTCATCATTCATAACTAATCTTATAGTATCACCTGCAGAATATTTGCCGGACAGAATTTCTTCTGCAAGCATATCCTCAATCTTGCGCTGAATTAGCCGTCTTAAAGGTCTGGCACCATATGCTTCCGAATATCCTGCTTCTGCCAGATGGTCTTTAACTTCATCTGTTACATCCACCTTTAATTCTTTTTCATCAAGACGTTTGAACAAATCACGAAGCATCAAATCAACAATCTGTCTGATTTCTTCTTTTGAAAGATGAGAGAATACGATTGTTTCATCAATACGATTCAAGAATTCCGGTCTGAAAGCCTTCTTCATTTCTTCCATAACGGTATCTTTAAGTTTTTCGTATTTATCCTTAGATTCATCTTCCGCTGTAGAGAAGCCCAGTCTTGAAGTTGTCGTAATCATACTTGCACCGACATTAGAAGTCATAATAATTATAGTATTTTTAAAATTAATATGACGTCCCTTAGAATCAGTCAAGCGACCGTCATCAAGAATCTGTAACATGATATTGAACACATCAGGATGAGCCTTTTCAATCTCATCGAACAGAACAACAGAATATGGTTTCTTTCTGATAAGTTCTGTCAGATGACCACCCTCATCATAACCGACATAACCCGGAGGAGAACCGATAAGTTTTGC
>DBXD01000006.1:0-21630 GCA_002309425.1 Cyanobacteria bacterium UBA1221 | reverse complement strand
AGAAAATAAAACTTCCGATAGGTCTGTTCGGACTTTTCAGTCCTACCCTTGCACGTCTTATTGCTTTTGATATAGCAACCACTGCATCATTCTGTCCGATTACACGGGCATGCAAGGTTTCTTCAAGTTTCATTAGTCTTTCACTTTCACCCTCTGTCAGCTTTGTAACAGGGATTCCGGTCATAGAGCCGATAACTTCCGCTATATCCTCCGCCGTAACAGTAGGCTTATTAGCATCATGTTCTTCTTTATATTTCTGAGCGACTTCCCTGATTCTTTCTTTTAAATCAGCCTCGTCATCTCTTAACTGAGAAGCTTTTTCAAATTCCTGATTTCTTATTGCATCTTCTTTTTCCTTTATAAGAGAACGAAGTTCCAATTCAAGTTCCTTCCCCTCAGGTGACAGAGAAGAGGCTTTTAAACGAACTTTAGAGGAAGCCTCGTCAATTACGTCTATTGCTTTATCAGGTAAAAATCTGTCTGTAATATATTTAGCAGACAATTTTACCGAAGCATCTATTGCTTCATCAGAAATTATAAGGCTGTGGTGTTCTTCATACTTCTGCCGCAGTCCTTTAAGAATTTCAATCGACTCTTCTTCTGTCGGTTCATCAATAATAACCGATTGGAAACGTCTTTCCAGCGCAGAATCCTTTTCAACATACTTTCTGTACTCTTCGGACGTAGTTGCACCGATTACCTGAATTTCACCACGGGATAACGCCGGTTTTAAAATATTTGCCGCATCAATAGCACCCTCTGCAGCCCCCGCACCGATTAAGGTATGCATTTCGTCAATAACAAGGATTATATTTCCTGCCTGACGGATTTCATCCATAATCTTTTTAAGACGTTCTTCAAATTCACCACGATACTTTGTACCTGCAACAAGCAAACCCATATCCAGCTGAATTACTTTTTTACCGTCCAAAATATCGGGAACTTCCGCATTTACAATCCTTATGGCAAGACCTTCGGCGACAGCAGTTTTACCGACACCGGGTTCCCCGATAAGAACAGGATTATTTTTTGTACGTCTTGCAAGAATCTGTATTACACGTTCAATTTCTTTATCTCTCCCCACAACGGGATCTAATCTCAGTTCCTGCGCAGCTAAAGTTAAATCTCTTCCGAACTCATCAAGACTCGGAGTCTTAGTTTTTCCGCTCGAAGAAGAACTTGAACTCGAAGAACCTGAAGAACTTGAAGAAGAGGAAGAAGATGATGATGAAGTGGGTTTTGATTCTCCCAACATCTTAACAACATTGCTTCTTACTTTATTCAAATCTACCCCGAGATTTTCCAATACTCTTGCCGCAACGCCTTCACCCTCTCTTATTAAACCGAGAAGCAGGTGTTCCGTCCCTATATAATTGTGTCCGAGTTGTCTTGCTTCATCCCAAGAAAGTTCCAATACTCTTTTTGCTCTGGGAGTAAAAGGTATTTCAACCGCTACAAATCCGGAACCTCTTCCGATGATTTTTTCGACTTCAGCTCTGGCATCTTTAAGGTTTACCCCCATAGATTTTAGAGTTTTTGCTGCAACACCGGTACCCTCGCCTATTAACCCGAGCAGCACCTGCTCTGTTCCGACGAAGTTATGTCCGAGTCTGCGAGCCTCTTCCTGTGCAAGCATAATGACTTTTATAGCTTTTTCAGTAAAACGTTCAAACATTATTCGCTCCTATCTCAACTTATGTTTACATTTTACAGGAAAAGCAAAAACAATTCAAGCCTGTAAAGTAAATTAACATGATTGAGAATTAAAAAATTAAACAAAGTTATTGACAATAATTTTTGTTTTAAATAGAATGAAAAACGTAGACGAAATAGGATAGCAATAAGCCCCCATCGTCTAGAGGCCTAGGACAACACCCTTTCACGGTGTAGACAGCGATTCGAATTCGCTTGGGGGTACCATATATAAGATTTGAGGCACAAAGCCTCTTTTTTATTGCAAACAAATGCGTAAGATTATTTCTACAAATTTGAAACCATGCGGCACTACCAGTTTGACAGCTGCTCAAATATTAAATATTGTAAAAACTTTCGCAAGAATAACAAAAAAAATTTTTTAGGGGATTTCTGTATTTATGGAGGCACAAAATGAGAATCGAACACACATCTGCTCAATTTTATAATTACGGATATAACCACAATTACAAAAATAATATTTATTTCGGAAACAAAGGAAGAATACCCAAATTTCTTTTGCCAAAACAACTCGGAAAGTCCGAGGCATTTTCCGGCAAATTCGAACGGATTGCATCTTATCTGAGTATAGATGAAGCAGACATTGCAAAAGCAGCCGCTAATGCGAGTGGGAGGCAGTTAAACTTTTTAGAGAAATTATCACAGGCATTTAATTCATTAAATTTTTACAAAGATGCAACAAAACAGGATAATCCGCAGATTGTTCTGGATATATTCAAAAGCGTTAAAAGACCCACCGATGAACACATACTTTTTGCAGAACATAACAAAACATCTTTTCGGGACATTCAGGATATATTCACCCTGACCGGAAGGGATTATAACGCTCTGGACCTGGCAAATTATATACAAAACGAATTATATAAAGGAAACAACGATTCTGTCAGAGTAATCAAAGAAATGCTGCAATCACCCTACAGGGACAGTTACACAAGAAATATTGATGATTACTATTCCTACTTAACTCTAAACTCAAATAACAAAAACGCAATAAAAGAATTAGATGAACTTCTAAAAACAAATAGATTTAGCAAAAAATTCTTTGACCAAGAACTCGACATAGCCGAAACACTGACTCATATCCCAACAGGGAAAACCGAATTGTTTAATTCAGAGAACCTTCACAAGTATTACAGCAAAGAGGGAAATCAAATTCTAAGGCTAATACCCTTTGATAATTTACCGTATGATAACCATGATAATCTAAAAGCCATAGAAGAAAACCTCCTTGATATATACCGTACGACAAATGCAGACAACATAAGTATAAGAAAGAGGTTAATAAACAGATTAAATTACTTATCAAACTACTCTCCCGAATTTTGTAAAGACCACGATGCTTTAACGGCTTTAAAAAATCTTTTCGAAAGAACTGACGAGAACAAACATTTAGAAAAATTTATTGACATGGCAATTAGTGAACAATTAAATTTCAATACAATAGGAGAACTCACGAAAATTTTAGAAACAGTTCCTCCCAAAAAGGCAATTATCTTTTTTGATAACTTACGAGACATAGTAGCGACCACAAAAGGCAACGACAGAATAAAGGCTCTGAAAGAACATTTGTGCGACCCTGTATTTGAAACATCTTACATGAAAGAAATACGTCAGGAAAAAGAAAAATTAGGGTATATAAGGAAAAGACCGCTAGGGACAGTAAAACAACGCTTACGAAATTTATTCAGAGTTACAAGATATAAATTATCACCCGATAAAATTCAATACGGTGATATACCGACAGGGAAGGCGGCAAAATACTCGCACGCAAGAACCCTTGAAGTACCGGGAAGAACAAATCCGCCTGAAACTATTAAGTCAGAGAACCCGATTCCGGCAGAAACTACATTTGAGCAAACACCGAAAGCAACTTCACCGCATCAGCCTAAAGTAAGCATTGCTGATGAACAGAGTGTCCCGCCATCTGTACCAGACCCAATAAAAAATAACAGCAACCCGGGCGGTAATAACCACATTAAAGCCAATCAGCAATCGGGAGAATTGCGGCAACATACTTTGAGTGATTTTTCGGCATTATTGGCAGCATGGTTTTTTAACAAATAATAAGTGGTTGCAAAATTTTCACATTACAGAAGTTTACCACACAAAATTTTTCATAAGTTAAACCTGAAAATTGAACGTTCTGTCATAGTGTTCATCACTAAAATGCTCAAACACATGGCCGCCAAGTGAATCGCAGTATGTCTTTGCACAAATTGTACCGAGAATTTTTATGGTATGACCGGGACTTTCGGTTAGCCCTTCCATACTCATATTATTATATTTTGGACCAACAACAACCTGAGCATCAGGTCTGCCCATATAAGCACATACATCTTTTGCAAACTTCAAAAGATTTTCGGTAACAATGGGATTAGAAGCGAGTTTACCGTTAGCTTCAAAGCTGTCAATTATAAAAGTTAATTTACCGTCAACTAGAGCAAAGAAACACCTTGAATTTCCGAAAGAGTTTCCGTAATTATCCACAAGTTCAATTCCACGGTTGTACGCATTAAGAAGATGCATGGGGGCAGAATATCCGGCATAGGATGATTCTATGGAATTACAGCAACCTACATGGTTACCAAAGAAAATATTTCTGCCAATATCATCTTCATCCGACAGTCTGAAATGTATATCTTTTACCGTACGAGCGCCTTTAATTTCCTGAATGCGGTTTTTATAACTTTTTATGTGGTCGCTGAAGCCGTTTATACCTTCAATCTCTGTTTCAGAAACAGCTTGACCGTTTTCATCCAAACGCTCAGAGAAATACTTATTTGAGGAGGTATATGATATAACTGCATCCACGAAACTTTCTATTTCTTTATTATCCAATTCTTTTCCTGATTTGTATACACGGTTATTAAAGAAAGTAAATCCGGAACGCTTTAAATATTCAATAAGTTTATCGGTTTCGGCTTTGTTCATCTTTCCCCATAAATCATCCTGAAAAACATTAAACACATTAAATATCAGGTTCTTATATTCGGTTTCGGGATCAGCCTCTACCGTAAATGTTTCACCAAACAAATCTTTGTCATACTTATTCCATTTATCAAAATCCAGCCCGTTTTCAACCATTTTACGTTTTGTATCAAGATTAGCCTTAATCTGTGCTATCAGACCTTTTGAATTTAGTTCATTATACTCTGCACTGCCTTCTTCCGGCAATGTCATTCTTAAATCTGTCAGATGCATGTACGGATTTGTTTTTTTCAACCCTATCAGCCTTTTGAAATTCTCTGCAACATCCGCCGGCATTGCAAATAATTTATCAAAGTACCTTGCATCATAATGAATTGCCCCAAGCAAATCCGCATTGGTTTCAATACCGTATTTTTGATACATGGATTCCTGGATTGATTGTTCAAATTTCATATCATCATTCGGGATATTTATGTATGCTTCTACAACTTTAGCAAGATTTGCCATAGGTTTATCAAACAATCTCGGTTTTGTATATTTCTCGGGATTAGCCTTCATATCCGCTATTTGAGCTCTATAAGTATCAATATATTCTATTTTTTTATCAACAGTAATTGCCGGATTTGTAAAAGTAAGTTGTGCAAACTTTTCTTTAAGCGCCAACTGCTCCTCTATAGATTTCGGTACATTGATTTTTTTATCCAAACGCTCTTTCATCAAGTATTCTCTTACAATATTTTGTGTATTCTGAGGCGTATGAATTTCTCTGATAAATTTTTCAACCTGAGCTTCATAGGGTTCATCGGTCGTAAATATTTCATTTGCCAAATTCACTTGTTCCTGAGTCATTTTAGGAGACTTAATCATATTTTTAAGTGTATTTAGTGCGTTTTCATCAACATTGCCCGATAAACTGCCGATAATTCTTAAACGCTTTACCTTTAATTCGGGAGATGGTAATTCGCTTAACCTTTTTTGCAAATTTGTAACGAATGATTCCGAGCATCCCGATTTTATTTTAGCGCAATGGTTCGCAAATAACACATAGTTGTCAATTTTTGAAGAAATTGCATAATTCATTACGTCACTACCGAACACTTCATATGCTGTCATTATCGCTTGCATATTATTGGAAATCTTTTCAATCACATAAGTATCATTGTGCCCGGAATCTTTTAAATCATTATGCCTTGCGGTTAACCAGATAAGATTTTCATATTTTTCAGCATCAATACCTTTTAATTCTTCAGTTTTGGTTCTTCTTATAAATGTGGCTATACCTTTGTCGTCAAAACCTCTTTTTTTCAAATCTGAGACTTTTGAGAAAGCTTCCTCACTAAAATTCTGATGATAATTGTAAGAGCAGGCCTCCAAGATATCAAAAACATTTTCCTGATTTATTCCAATGTTTTCCAAATCTTCAATATGACAGTATATGTCTTTATCAAAAATACTTATTTTGCCATTTGTTCCATCCTCCGGATTTACACATACTGTGTGACAAAGTTCCATTAAATTTTCAATATTTGCGGGCGCGAAACCTCTTTCATATAGCGTCATTGCCTTTTGATATATATCATCTCTAAACTCATATCTGTCTTTACAGTTTTCAATTAATTTATTTGTAAATCCCAGTGACATTGATTCTTTCCATCTAGTATAAGCTGCTTCATTTAAACCAAGGTCATGATTTTTTCCATCGCAACAACACGCATAAGAGATACAAGGACGCTTATCCCCGAGAGAATACAACTCTTTACATAATGAAAGTTTTTTCTGATCAACCCTGCTTCCGGTTACGCAATTACGGGTAATATCTCCGGCATTCACAATATCTATGCCCTCATCGAGCAGTTTCATTATTAAATCATAACGCGACTGGTTGAATAACAGAACATTATGCTCATTGAATTTGTGATATTCTTTAGAATTTGACAAAATATCCCAGGCATCTCTGCCGTCATAGTCTTTATCTAAAAGATCTATTAACCTTTCAAACATTGTAGGACTAAATCTTGTAACAGGATAACCCAGATCCTCGGTTACAACATCCATTAACACATCAATGGGAGAGGATGAGCTCCATCCATCGTCAATCCGTTTGGTATAAGGAATTTCACCCCTCGATTTTAACTTATTGTAAGCATCAATTTTATCTTCATTAGGTTTATAATTGGCATTATATTCACCATCAAATTTATCCGAAATAGTCTCAAGAGCGGCACCGGAGTCTATAAACTTTTTCAGTAAGCGAACATCCATTTTTCTGTCACCATTTTGCCCTTTAATAAAAAATGCATCCCATCCGATTTTAGTGGAAGAGCTATTTCTGGGACAATAATGCCGGTTTTTTAATATATCAAAGACCTGATGATTAAATTTTTCTTCACCGCTGACAACTTCAATGCTGCCTAATACCGCATCTACAAGATGAGTGCGAACACTGTTCGGAGATTTTATATATTCATATACCGTATTATATATGTCATCATTAAACTCTTTATAAGTATACTTTTCTATATCTTTACTTCTAAAATTATATCTTTCGGCCCTTACGCCAAGTTTACATGCCTCGATTATCTCCGGGATTTCAGAATCTTGTACCCCGGCAGATTTTAACTGCAAAGCCTTGTCGAAAAGCTCCTGAGAAAAGACATAACCTGAGTACGCATCTTTCTGTGCTTTGCAGGCATCAACTATATTTGCCAGAAAACAGATACTGTCAAACTTAAAGTTTTCGGGATCCGCACACTGTTCTTTGATACAGTTAAACGCCGCCGCATCAAATTGGGGTTCTTTTACAAGTTTGTATTCCATAAAACCGATTTCTTTTTCCCGAATCACTTCTGAGTTTACGGCTTTTATAACTGCGTTAATATTTTTACGTTTTATATCTGATTCTGTTAATTTACCATTACCGCTTGAACTGTAGGAAGAAAGGCCGACATCTGAGGCTTTGTCAAATTTATCGCAAATTGCAACGATATCACTGTCACTATTAACCTTTCTGTACGCATTTAGACACTCTTTTACTGAAGTTCCGTCATCTTTTACCATTCGACTTACACTAAAAATGCTCAGATGAGTATATTTTCCAAAAATATTATCTCTGTCTTGCTCCGATAACCAGTTTTCGCCAAAGAGTTTTGATATCCTTTGAAAATAATCCTTATCAAAATATTCATTACCTTCAAGGTCAGAAAATTTGGCCTGTGTAACCATCATTAAGGCATTATCCGGATCATATTTATTAATCAGGGCATCCTGAAACGCACTTAACGCCGCTTTATTTACATATTCACTTCCGTCCTTATTCTTAAATCTAAAACAACTGTACCCGTCATTGCGGTAATAACTGTTATTAGAGAATAATTTTATATTTTCTGCGACCTCAATACATGCATCCAGAGCTTCTTTAGAAATTCTTTCTTTACCGTCAGGACAAAGCATCAACCCCATTCTAAAATAGGCATCAAGATCAGTGGTATGTATCCCGTTTGAAACAAACTTTCTGATGTATGGGGTCAAATCCGTTCTTACAACACGGTTACCATCCTCATTAATTTCAGTAAAGGTATTCTTAAACTTGTCGGATGATATAATATGAATTTTATCATAATCAGTGGCACAAGAAGAAATTTTTGAACACTCAGCAACAACCTTCAGAATACTGAACATATCTTCACTAAAAAACATACGATTATTTTCCTTGTACCCGCACACGCGAACAAGCTCACCAACACAATAAGGGTTTGCTTCGGGAGCAATCTCCTTTATTTCAGCAATTCCTTCTTTAACTCTCCTGTCAAAGGCTTCCTGATATTGACGAATAAGCCTTTCTTCTACGGATTCAGCTTCTTCCGGAACTGGCTCCTGTTCCAAGGTCTGAGGAGGTTCAACAGAAAGAGTCTCTTCCAACTCAACATTAGGAATAACTTCCGTCTCTGTCTCCTGAACTGTTTCTGCAGGCATTGCAAGTGTTTTTGTCATAAAATATGCATCAGCACCGTTATCATAATAATTTGGTAATGTCTGACTAACGTTAAAGCCCAATCTTGTATAAAATCTTATAAGCGATCTGTTTGTGGCATCTGCATGCAAAGACAAAGTTTGTGCGCCGTTATCCCTTGCATACTGCTGAATTTCATCCCAGCACTGTCCTATTGCAATATACCCTTTCATACTGTTACGGTAATCTGATTTTAATCCGATTGAATCAATATATAAATCCGTACCTTTTACAGGTTCCAGCTGATAGTAGCCTATTATATTCCCGTTTTCATCTTTTACCGCAAATGTAGATAAATGTTCGTTTTCTACAAAACTTTTAAAATCATCATAACTATCATACGGGTCAAGTCCGGAAAAAGCTTCTCTGTCAATTTCGTAAACGGCTTGCATATCTTCTTCAGAACCGTTTACCAATGAACTTACGAAAGTCGGAATTTGAGTATCCGTTCTCGTATAATGATTTGACAGATACTGCCTGTACACATCAGGGGAAATATTTGATGTACAATTATCCGCATTCACGTGAACTGTCCCTGTTTCTGTTCTGCCCTGCTGAGGGATAATACGCATTAAAACATCTCTATTTTGGGGATTACCAACATTATTTACCGACATATCAACTCCAATAAACTACCTATAAATTTTATAAAACTTTTTTTTATAGTTTTATAGAGAATCAGCAAAAATTGAACATTTTGTAAAATTTTGATGTAAAAACGAACCAATTTCGAGCAAAATTTGGCAAAAAATTCAATTTTCGGAAATTCCAAAACTTTCTGCCAATTTGTTTAAAACTCCCTGTCAATTTGTTCAATACTAACTGTCAATTTGTTCAAAACTCTCTGATAATTTTTTAATGTCATTAAAATTCCGAAATCACTGTTGATTTGCTATGGCTAATTTTTGTTTTATATCGAGATTAATCAAATTAAAAAGATAGTATTTGCAAAACTTTTTGATAATTAATACATACTCCGCCACCAAACAAGATATCATTGATGAGAGTTATATAAATTTTATTTGTTGTGCTATAGAAATTTAAGAAATTGTAATTGGTTGTCGCAATGCAACTTTTATTGGTGTGTATAAATCAATCTCTTCACTAGGGGTTTCAACTGATACGATTAAGGAATATCTAGCAGTATTATTATATTTACCTAAATTTTGTCGTTCTTTCCACCAACCGGTTACAGGGTATACACCAATGTAACGTGTTGTAGCCAACTCCGCAGCAGAAATATTTTTAATAACGTCTGAATGAATAGACCCAACATTGCGATTATTGACACCATATTCCCACCTATCATCAGATGAAGATGGGATACTCTCATCTTCTGCTCGAGAGGCTGCATTTAACTTTTTCTTAAATGTTTCCTTATCGTCACCAGGTAGATTTAATGCAAACCTAAGAGCATGAGATTGATACCTGTACCGTTCTTTCCAAGCAAGCTGACCAGGTGCGGGTTCAATAAAATAGGATAATGTAACTTTAAGTTTCAGGGTTGTTTCTGGGGGAAGTGATAATAAAGTTTCTTCAGGCCATGGAAGCTCTAAAATATGCATATCTTTTGTCTTTGGTTTACTAGAACTTTCTCTGAAATAAGGAGACATCTCTTCTTCTGCGATTAATGTCAAACTGTTTTTAGCTGAATATAACGCTGAGCTTAAATTGGGAACTCCATAACCAAATACCTTTAAAAGAGTTCTATAATTTTCTTTATTAGGTTTTGATTCATCCCAAAATTGGCTACGCATTACATCATTCCATTCTGCGGAATGAACGACTAATCCACGAATAGTTTCGGGCGAGAAATTAGGATATTGAGCAAACAGTTGAGCACAAAACCAGGACGCTTTAGCTGTAGCACAACTTGTTGCATTTATAACATCAAAAGTTTTAGTTTGTATATCTTTTGATGTTGATAAAATTGATAAATCGCAAGGTGAATCAATCTTGGATTCCTTTTTTGCCAAATTTCCACCCTCAAAAACCACATCTGGTTTGATTGGCCATTTTTTATCCCAGTCAAAAGAAGTTCTACTATATGGAGATAAGCCGCCACTAGGAGCTAAAGCTTTATACCCTTCAAATATTTCTTCAGTAATAGTTGTTTTTTCTGTATATGCACCTACAGTTAAAGCATTCCAAGCTTGTGCAGGATCTTGTATGGGCATGTGCAAATTTCCCGTTGGGTACAATTTGTATATTTCATTATTGTCAATATTGCCTGCTGAAATAACGAATAGTCTATGTTCAGAAACTTCTTCATCTGCTGCACTAGATATCTTATCGATAGCCGCAGACCATGAAGATGGTTGTCCAGTCAGATTTTCTTCATCAGATGTAATAGCCAAACATAGTATTCGCTTTCTTTCAGAAAATTTTATTTCAGGTATAAGTGAAGCTTGCTCTGTATAATAACCATACAAATGTTTTTCATTTTCTGTTCCAGAAGAATTAATAATTTTTACCGATTCAATATGGTGTACTATATCTATAGAATTCGTACTTTCTAAACATTTCTGTAAATCACCATATGAAACCAAGCCGCACATTAAAGTCCCATGTCCATCTCTATCATTTTTATTAAGAGTTTCTTTTACCGCAAAGCATTCTTCGTCCGTAATTACTGGAGCTAAAAGTTGGTGACCATTATTAACTCCTGTATCAATAACAGCTACTGATATTGGCGAATCATTATTTATATTTAACCTTGATAATAAATCCAGTCCCCATTCAATCTGGTTTCTATTATCTAAATCTAACCAAAATCTTGTAGGAGTTTTAGATAAGCGGATCTCAGCGATACCCGTAAATGAATTGATTATATTCGTTAAAATTGCACGATCAGCTTTTACTAATACAATTTTTCTTTCCGGAAAAGAAAGTATCTCATCTTCTCGATATTCAATATTATTTCTTGCGCAAAATTGAAAAAATTGATTTTCTATTGATGGTTCAGTATTTTGATCCAATAGCCATATCTCACACCAATCTGAAGCCCCTTCTTCAGGAATCAATGATATATTATCACTCCAAAAAGATTGTAGAATTGCAAGTTTTATGTCTTCAATACTATTTACCAATTCCTCGTTTTTTGTTTTGGTTTCCGAACTTACTGTTTGATTATATTCATCAATTTTATTTACAAATTTATTAATTTTATCTTTAGGAATAGAAACAGTAGCTCTTATAATTGTTTTGTCTTCTGTATTTTTTTCTTCTCTTATATTTAATAAACGAATCCCATATCTCATATCTTCAAGACTTTGTGTTTTTAAATCAAAATCTGGAGAACTATTAAATTCCAATACTATTGTATCCAAATGAGATATTCCTATAGCAGAATTTTCGTCATATTTTTGCCTAACTTCAGCTAATTTTCTGCTAATAAATGCTCCATGGTCAAATTTATTACGGCTCGGAAAATTTGATCGTCCCCTACCTTTTCGTGGAGTTGTATAGTCAAATCTTTCTTGTTCTTCTGAAAAAATAATATGAGGGAGATTGTTCATTGCCATTATTACTTAATCTCCGCAATAAAAGTCTTTCTATCCTTTATTGATTTAAGCAATATTTTTTTATTAATGTAGTTTTTGTCCGATAGTATAGTTTCTTTAATAGCATCAATACATGCCTGTGTAATTTCAGAATGACTTAAACCTTCACTTTCTTTAACGCATATATCAACCCATTTATCCGTATTTGGATATAATGCTAAATATTTACGAAATAATTGTTCTCTTTCCGATGTAATAGGATTCTCATATATAAAAATATCATTAAATCTTCTAAATAAGGCGTTATCTAATAATTTAATATTATTAGTTGCTGCAATTATTATACTTTCCGAATCGTCTTGTTCTAAAAATTGTAAAAAAGAGTTTAATACTCTCCTCATTTCTCCAACTTCATTGTCTGATCCTCTTTCTGCACCTATTGCATCAAACTCATCAAAAAGAAAGACTCCTTTCCTTTCTTGAATATTATCAAAAATCTGTCTTAATTTTGCACTTGTTTCGCCCATATATTTATTTACTATTTTATCCATTTGAATTTCATAAAATGGTAATTTAAGTTCATTTGCAATTATAGAAGCAGTCATTGTTTTTCCTGTGCCAGGTGCACCCGATAACAATATTTTTCGTCTATTTGATAAGCCATGTTTTAGCAATTTATCTTTTTGATAATACTCTTTTAAAATCCTCTTAATTTTATTTTTTATTTCATCGGATGAAACCAAATCCCCCAAAATATTATTATTTTTCGAAGATAAAATTAAATCAGAAAGATCTGGAGTAAACTTTATTACTTTACTCTTATTATTTTTAGAATTATCAACTATTTTTCTTATTTCATTCGCAAAAGTAGTATGTCCAAGTTTTGCTTCATTTGCTGCAACTTGAAGTGCTGTAACAACAAAACGCTCATTGTTGTTTTCAAAATACGCTTTTATTAATGTTTTTATTTGTTCTGCTGTTGCCATGGTATAACTCCACATAAATTATAACATAAATTTGGTATATTCTAACCTAATAGGAAATCAATACTACTACACCAAGTTATTTTATTATATGAGTAATGGCGCATTTAATCAAATTATATCAGGATTGTTACACAAAAAATTATTAAGCATTTTTATGATATGATAACTTAGTAGACTAGGAGTGATTAAAGAATGGCTTTTAATGAAGACACAAGAGTAAAAATACCTGCAATTTTGACATTAACAAGATTAGGTTATGACTATGTATCTTTGAAAAAAGCTAATATCAATACTGAAATGAATATCTTTACGGATATTTTTTCAGATAGCATAAAGCGAATCAACAATGACAAAAATTTATCAGATGATGATATAAAGCGATTATTACAGGACATAAACCTAAAATTAGATAATGATGATTTAGGCAGAAGTTTTTATGAAAAAATGTTACTCCCTCAATCAGGAATCAAGTTAATAGATTTTGATAACTTTGATAAAAACACCTTTAATGTTGTAACAGAATTAGAGTGTAAGAAAGATGAAGAAGAATTTAGACCGGACATAACATTATTAATCAATGGTATGCCTTTATGTTTTATTGAAGTAAAGAAACCCCACAATAGAGAAGGTATTATGGCAGAACGTAACAGAATGAATATGCGTTTTGCAAATAAAAAATTTAAGAAATTTATAAACATAACTCAAATAATGATGTTTTCCAATAATATGGACTATGATAACGAATCTATTACTCCGGTACATGGTGCATTTTATGGAACAACATCTACTTCAAAAGCTTTCTTTAACTGTTTTAGAGATGAACCTGAAGAACTTGAAAGACTGTCTTTAAAATTAAAACCATTGAATGAAGATGATGAAAACTTTATTTTAAAAGATACAAATAATACTGTAATTAAGCACTCTGCTGAATTTAAAACAAATAAACAAATCACAACACCGACGAATAGAATGCTTTTATCTTTGTTTTCAAAAGAACGCTTAAAAGACTTTTTACAATATTCTTTGGTTTATGTTGAAAGAAAAGATGATGACGATAATATTCATATAGAAAAACACATAATGCGTTATCCTCAATACTTCGCATCAAAAGCAATTCAAAACAAACTTAATTCAGATATTAAGCGTGGTATAGTTTGGCACACGCAAGGTTCAGGAAAAACAGCACTTGCATATTACAATGTTAAACTTTTAAAAGATTATTTTAGCAAAAAAGGTGTTATTCCTAAGTTCTACTTCATTGTAGACAGACTTGATTTAAAAGCACAAGCAGAAAAAGAGTTTAGAAGCCGTGGTTTAACTGTTCATACTGTTAACTCAAAAAGTGACTTAGCAAAAGAATTTGAAAATAAAAAGGGCGCTATTGAGAATGATACCGGAAAAGATGAAATAACTGTTATTAACATTCAAAAGATTCCACCGGATACAACTATCAAACCAAGTGATTATAGTATTAATATTCAAAGAATTTACTTTATCGATGAAGCTCATAGAAGCTACAAGCCAACAGGATCTTATTTTGCAAATCTTATGAGCCTTGATAAAAATGCTATATTTATATCTCTGACGGGGACACCGTTGCTTGCAGGAAAGAATAGAGCTGCTTCAAAAGAATTATGGGGCGATTATATTCATCAGTATTATTACAATTCATCTATTGCTGATGGATACACATTAAAATTAATTCGTGAAGATATTGAAACTCAATATAAGGCAAAGTTAAAAGAAGTCTTAGATACTATTCTCGTTAAACACGGTGATGTTGTTGAAAAGAAAGTTTATGCTGACGAGAGATTCGTTACTCCAATGCTTGAATATATTGCAGAGGATATGAGAAAATCCAGAATTGCATATAACGATAGCACTATTGGTGGTATGGTAGTTTGTAGCAGTTCTGAACAGGCAAAAATGTTTTTCAAAGTCTTTGAGGAACAGTATAAAGATAAAGCAACCGATAAAAACTCTATTAAAACAGCTGCATTAATTTTGTGCGACATTGACGACAAAGAAATCAGAAAAGGTTATGTAGACGATTTTAAAAATGGTAAAATCGATATTTTATTTGTATACAATATGCTCTTAACAGGCTTTGATGCTCCACGTCTCAAAAAATTGTATATGGATAGAGAAATCAAAGAACATAATTTATTACAAACTCTGACAAGAGTTAATAGACCATATAATGAATTTAGATATGGCTATGTTGTTGATTTTACAGATATTAGAGATGAATTTGATAAAGTAAATAAAGCATATTGGGATGAATTGCAACAAGAATTAGGCGATGAAGTTGCAAAATTCTCTCAAATATTTAAATCAGAAGAAGATATAAAGAATGATATTGATGAGATAAAAACAGTTTTATATCCTTATGAAACAAGAAATTTAGAAATCTTTAATCAACAAATTAATGAAATTGAAGATAAGAAAATTCTTTTAGGTTTAAGAAAAGCATTAATTTTAGCAAAAGAATTACAAAATATTATTCGCTGTCAAGGAAACGAAGAATTACTACAAAGACTTGATTTCAGAAAATATGCAGATCTGTTAAAAATGGTAGAACTTCGTATAGCTGATATTAACTATATGGAAAAGATTGAAAATAATGTTGATATTTCAGAGCTTTTAAATGTTGCTATGGAAGATATTGTTTTCAAATTTTCAAAGATAGGCGAAGCTGAACTTAAAATTGCAGATAATCTAAGAAATACTCTTGCAAGAACAAGAGAAGCTATTAACAGCAATTTTGATAAGAAAGATCCTGAGTGGTACTCGCTTAAAGAAGAACTTGAAAGAATCTTTGCTAAACGTGATATATACGAAGTTTCTCAGGAAGAAATGCAGCAAAATATAAGTTTAATCGAAGTTATTTATCATAAAGTTGTTGATTTAAACAGAAGAAATAACTTATTACTTGCAAAATATGATAACGATCAAAAATATGCAAGAGTGCATAAACGTATAATGCAAAAAAGAAGTCCTTCTACTCCAAAGGAGGAAATGAAAATTTCTGAAGCATTACAAGATATAAAACAACGAGCAGATGAAAAAATTTTAAATAGTCACGAAGTTGTTAAAAATGACGGTTTCTTTAAAAGATTAATGAAACAAATTATATCCTTAATTTTTGACGAAAAAAAAATATCTATCGATACAACTACAACAGAATCTATAAATAACCTGATTGTAGATGAATACATGAAAGAATATAACGGAGAAGTAGCATAATGGCTGATACGCAATATTTTATAGAACAAACCAAAGCCCTTGTTGATAAATTAAAATCAATATGCGGCAGTGCCGGTTTAGGAAATGATGGTAACGAATACAAGATTATTGTACAAATATTTTTGTATAAATTTTTGAATGATAAATTTGCGTATGAGATTAAGGAACTTGATCCGAAACTAAAAAATGCTGCAAAATGGGAAGATGAAATCCAAAAATATTCTGATGAAGAATACAAAAAATTATTATTCAGAGTAAACCCAGGATCTGCTCATTTACAACGAGAACACTATATTTCTCACTTATTTAACAGTCAAAATGAACCTGAATTTGCAAAACTTCTTGATGATACTTTGATCGATATTGCAGTTAAAAATAATGATATTTTTGCTGTAATGACGGCGTCCGGCGAAAAGATTCAATTGTTTGAAACGATAAGTAACTATATTTCAGATGTTTCAGAACGTGATAATTTTGCAAGATCACTAATAAATGCGGTTGTAGACTTTAGTTTTGAAAAAATGTTTACACAAAAATTCGATTTCTTTGCAACAATCTTTGAATATTTAATCAAAGATTATAATAAAGATGGTGGAGGTAAATACGCAGAATACTATACCCCACATAGTGTTGCAGAAATAATGGCTAAAATTCTTGTCGGTGATGATGATGTTAGAGATGTAACTTGTTACGATCCATCAGCAGGAACCGGATCTTTATTGATGAGCTTAGCCCATGCAATAGGTGAAGATAAATGTACAATTTATTCTCAAGATATTTCGCAAAAATCATCAACTATGTTGAGATTGAACTTAATCTTAAATAATTTAGCACATTCTATTGCTAATATAGTTAAAGGCAACACACTTTTAACCCCAAGACATAAAGATGGAAACAACTTAAAAACTTTTGATTATATTGTTTCTAATCCACCTTTTAAGTTAGATTTTCCTGAATATAGAAACGATTTAGAAACAAAAGCTAATGAAGAAAGATTTTTTGCGGGTATTCCTAAAATTCCTCCCAAAATAGATCCAGAAAAACCTAAAATGGCAATATATTTATGTTTCTTACAACATATTTTATATTCATTAAAACCCACAGGCAAAGCTGCAGTTGTTGTCCCAACAGGTTTTTTAACTGCTCAGAACGGAATTGAAAAGAAAATACGGCAAAGACTTATTGATAAAGAATGGCTTAGAGGTGTTATTTCGATGCCTTCAAATATCTTTGCAACAACAGGAACAAATGTTTCCGTATTATTTATTGATAAAGAACACCAAGGAAAAGATGTTCTTTTGGTTGATGCCTCAAAACTTGGTGAAACAATAAAAGAAGGAAAAAATCAAAAAACTGTTTTATCTGCCGAGGAAAAAAACCAAATTATTAATACATTCAAAAATCAGGAAGTTAAAGAAGATTTTTCAATTCTTGTATCTTATGAAAAGATTAAAAATAAAAATTATTCTTTTTCTGCAGGTCAATATTTTGATGTAAAGATTGAATATGTTGATATTACTGCTGAAGAGTTTGAAGCAAAAATGAATGAATACAAGTCAAATCTTAATGAATATTTCGAACAATCTCACGAATTAGAAGATGAAATACAAAAGCAGTTGGAGTTGTTGAAGTATGAATAAGAAACCTCAAAAAACAACTCTTGGTGAAATCTTAAATTTTAAAAGAGGATATGATTTAACAAAAGATGAAATGAATAATGGCGATATACCTGTTGTTGGGTCAAATGGTATAATTGGCTTTCATGATAAATACAATGTAAAAGAACCGTGTCTAACTATTGGACGCAGTGGTACAGTAGGCATTCCTCATATATATAAAAATAATTGTTGGGTACACAATACTTGTTTATACATTGATGATTATAAAGGGAATGATTGTAATTATTTATATTATTTATTAAAAACTTTAAAATTAGATAAAGTTGCAAGTAGCACAGGTGTTCCAACTTTAAATAGAAATTTTGTTCATCCGTTAAAGGTGTTAGTATATCGTGATATAAATGTACAAAAAAATATTTCTAATGTATTATCAACCATTGATAAAAAGATAGAATTAAATAACAAAATCAACGAAGAATTAGAAAAACTTGCAAAAACATTATATAATTATTGGTTCGTACAATTTGATTTCCCTGATGAAAATGAACGACCGTATAAATCAAGCGGCGGAAAGATGATATATAACGAGAAATTAAAAAGAAACATTCCGTATAATTGGGCTGTTGATAGTGTTAAATCATGCATTACACATATAAATACAGGTTTAAATCCAAGAGACAATTTTATTTTAAATAATGGAAATATTAAATACATCACAGTAAAAAATCTAACAACTCGTGGTAGTATTGATTTTTCTAACTGTGATACCATAGACGAAGTTGCTCAAAAAATAGTTCACAAAAGGTCTGATATTAGTAAAGGAGATATTTTATTTGCAAGTATAGCACCACTTGGAAGGTGTTATTTAATTCAAGAAGAACCAAAAACTTGGGACATAAATGAGTCGGTTTTTTCCATTAGACCCCAAAGTACTATTCCTTCTGAATATCTGTATATGTTTTTAATGAGTGAAACATTTGTAAAAAAAGCAGAAAATAGTTCATCGGGAAGTGTTTTTGCAGGTATAAGAATTAAAACACTAGAGGATATGCCATTGGTTATTCCGGATAACAATATACTACAGCTATTTAAAGAAAAAATGTCGAAAATTTTTCAACAGAAGTATATTATGGAATGTGAAAACCAAAAACTTATAGAAATTAGAGATTTTCTTTTACCAATGCTTATGAATGGCCAAGTTACAGTTCTAGATTCTGATGAGGATGATTTATCTGAAGATAAAATTATTGAAAAATCTTTAGAGTTTTGGCAAACCCATGGCAAGATGGATATTGATCAATTTGCGAGAGAAAATGGCATCTTAGTATACAAAGATAATGAACAGAAAAAAGGAGCAGTGTCATATAACAAAGAAAAATATTTATACGAAATTGCAGTAAAAGATCCGAGAGACAATTTTACTATTGCTCACGAAATCGGTCATATTTTAAAACACAAAAAAGAATTAAAAAATGGAACTCTAGGCAGAAAATCAGAAGAATCTGGTTCAAAGTTGATGGAATATGAAGCAGATAATTTAGCCGCAGAAATTCTTATGCCGGAAGAATATGTTCTTAAATATATGCAAGATGAAAATAAAACAGACAAAGAATTTTTAGACGAAAAATTTATCAAAGAATGTGCAAAACATTTTGATGTAAACCCACCAGCTATGAACATCCGTCTAAAAAATCTCGGTTTCAAAACACCATACATAAGGTAAAACAATTTATGAATATTTTGATTTTAGGGAACGGATTTGATTTAGCACACGGGTTAAAAACCAAATATAGTGATTTTTTAGAATATTGTGTGAAACAATTTGGAAGAATAGTTGTATATAAACCCACTGACAAGTTTTATAACAATTTATGGATTCGTCATTTTATAAGCGTTCAACAAAAGATGGGTGAAAAATGGATAGATTTAGAAGAAGAAATATACAAGGTAATAATACATGTTTCTAAACTTCCTATTATAACCACATTGGATTGCCATAGAGAATTTGCTATGCATTATAACGATAATGTTTTTAACTTTTATAATATTGAAAGATATTTAACCGAACCTTTTGGAAGAATTTTACCTGAAAACGGTTATGCAAGAATCGAACCAAATAATGAACTACAATTTAAGATGTATTTTTCAACTCCAAGAGGTTTTGTTGACTTTTTATATGAACAATTAAGAGAATTTACCAAGCTATTCAATGATTATTTGCTAAAAGAGGTTTTAGAACCCATACAGTCAGAGCCGAATTTAAAATTATCATTAAAGTCTATTGGAGTTAATGAAGGGAGTAAAGACGTACACGTTTTAAACTTTAATTATACAGATACTTGTGAAAGATTCTATAGATCAAAATTCAGCGGATACTGTGATTTAAACATTAAACCCGTTTATGTACATGGGAAAGTTAGTTCAGGTGAAGAATGTAATCTTGTTCTTGGCACGCACGGATTTGAACGTTATAACGGTATAATTTCTAAAGATTTTAATATATTTAAAAAACATAATCAAAGACATAAGTTTGGGACGATTGAAGCATATCAAACATTGTTAGAACTTATAAAAGAACATAATAGACAAATAACTTTTCACATTATTGGTCACTCTCTTGATTCTACTGATCAAAGAATTTTAAAGCATATTTTACTTGCCAATCAACATTCACGGATAAATATTTATTATCATGATGAAGAAGCACAAGAAAGGCTAATGAATAATATTGACTCGATTATTGGCGAAGAAGAAGTAATGGCAAAAGTTAGATTTATATATCAACATGACCCAAATAAAGGAATTTTAATTCCCGTAGAAGAACAACAATGAATTAACACTTGATTTCATTCTGACTTGGAGTGATGAATACGACACGCTGAAGGAGGTCGTATGGAAAAAGTCGGATTGAATATTACTACAAAAGAGTTTAAGCAATTAAGCAAATGGTCAGAAAACATTTATAATACAGCTGTTGTTATTGATTATTTTGTTGCTAATCAGCCGGAGATTGAAGAATGTTATAATCTTGCGCCGGTAATTAAGCACCTGCGAAATGATGCAGATGTGTTAAATGCATTCTTTATAGATCACGAAAAAGAAGTTAAAGATTTAAATGCCATTTAACCCCATTTTTATTTAATATGTTTTTCCGCAAAGACCTGTGGCTATTTGTCGTTAGACTTAATGCTCTCAAATTGGAAGTCCTTTAGGGGGAAATGTAATTTTTTGTGTCTATATATGTTCAATTATTACAAATTTCAATTACATATTTTTGAGATTTTCGATTACATTTTTTATTTTTTTATTAAATTTTTAAGATATTTTGAAAAATCACTAAAAATGTGTCATAAATGCTTCCTACTAAAGGGTTTTAATACAATACGTTGTATTTTACAGTTAGTATTGAAATTTTAAAATATGTAATTGAAATTGAGAGGGAAGATACTTCCCACTAAAATGGGGAAGGTCATCTATTTTAGAAGATTTGGACCACTTCCGGGTTAAAGTCGGAAGTAGAAAAATATGTAATTGAAATGTCCGATTCTAATCATAGGCTAAAACCATTGAAAACTCGCTAATAGTCGGCATTTTGCAAGAATTTAATCCGGACATTCATGTAATCG
>DBXD01000069.1:9323-43181 GCA_002309425.1 Cyanobacteria bacterium UBA1221 | reverse complement strand
ATTTATTAATTATATTATTTATAAAATAATATAATTAAATAATCATCATAATAAGCACAAAAAATTTGTAGAAAATCCGTGAAATGCTTATTATTGTTGTATTTAAAAATTTTATTTTCTGTAGAAAATTAAAAGAAAAACAAATAAAAAAAATAGAAAAATATAAGAATAAACAAAACTGTAGAAAAAATAATATTTTTCTACAGTTAAACTTAAAGTTTTCTACATTGGAAAAAGGAGTTTAGTATACCGTGTTTACTTGTGGTTTGCCGATTATATTAATTAGAGTATCTATTACTTTTGGCATTTGACATTTGAAAGAATAACTACCGTTACTAAGTGAGCATTTTTTGCAGTTGCAGCCTATTGAATAACACTCAAGAGCCTGTTCTGTCCAACTCTGGGTAATTGAAGATGAAAGTTCGGAATTTTCAGAAATATAAAGTTCTCTGACATTAATATTTTCTGCCATTTTCTTCCCCTCTATACTTGTACCTTACCCACTATCATTATATTGTGTGAATAAAATTTTTTAATCCTATAAATGTATGATATTTTTTATTATAATAATTGTATGAAAAAAAATGTAAATACTGTTGAGCTGCTTGCACCGGCAAAGGATTTGGAAACAGGAATTGCCGCAATTGATTGCGGTGCCGATGCAGTATATATAGGTGCATCTTCTTTTGGTGCAAGGCATATGGCCGGAAACAATTTGGATGATATTAAAAAACTCGTTGAATATGCCCACCTTTTTGATGTAAAAATACACGTTACAGTAAACACAATTTTAACTGATAAAGAATTAACAGAAGCAAAAGGTTTAATATGGAAGCTATATGAAACAGGAGTTGATGCAATAATTGTTCAGGATATGGGATTGGTGAATCTTGCCATAAAAGGTGAACTTCCGCCAATACCAATCCATGCCAGCACACAATGTAACAACAGAACAAAAGAAAAAGTAAAATTCTTTGAGGACATAGGAGTTTCAAGAGTAATTCTTGCAAGAGAACTCTCATCAGAAAAAATAAAAGAAATTTGCAAAACCACAAATACAGAAATAGAAACATTTATACATGGTGCATTATGTGTAAGTTACAGCGGACAATGTTATCTGAGTTTTTATAACGGCGGGCGTTCCGCAAACAGGGGAGAATGCGCACAACCTTGCAGAAAAAAATATTCTCTCATTGATGAAAACGGTAACATAATTGCAAAAGACAAATATTTATTATCTATGAAAGATTTTAATGCATCTGATTATATAGAAGAATTAATAAATGCAGGTGTAAAATCTTTCAAAATAGAAGGCAGATTAAAAGATAAAAACTATGTAAAAAATGTTGTGTCATATTACAGAAAGAGAATAGATAAATATTCTGATAAAACCTCTTCAGGAGAAATCTTTTGTGACTTTGAAGCAGATGTAAGAAAGAGTTTTAACAGAGGTTTTACAGTATATTTTCTTGAAAAACGGGAAAAATGTTCAAATATATATTCTCCAAAAGTCCAGGGAGAATTTGTTTGTAAGGTAAAAATATCAGGTGACGGCTGGTTTGAGCCGGATAAAAAAATCAATTTAAACCCCCAAGACGGAATTTGTTATTTTTCAAAAGAAAACCTGGAGGGATGTTTGGTAAACAAACAGGAAAACAGTAAAATATTTTTAAACAAAAAAATAAAAATAAAACTCGGAACTGAAATATTCCGAAATTATGATTACGAATATGATAAAAAGCTTTCTGATACCAAAACCAAAAGAAAGTTAGGTATAAATATAAATTTTGAAAACAATTTTATAACAATAAAAGATGAAAGAAATAATAATATCCGATATAAAATACAAACAACAGAAAAAGCCAAAAATCCCGACAAAATGAAAGAAACTTTTATAAAACAGTTTTCCAAAACAGGAGAAAGTATTTTTTATATAAATAATATCAATATAAACGGAGAGCTGCCGTTTTTGCCTGTTTCACAAATCAATGAAATCAGAAGGAATCTTTTTAATCAGCTGCAAAAAGAAATATTAGCCAATTATAAAAATGAAAAACAAAAAAGTTTAAAATACGCAAAATATCCCTTATCAGAGGCAGATTATCACGAAAATATTCACAACAAAGAAGCGGAAGATTTTTATAAAAATTGCGGAGTTACCGTAAAAGAAAAATCTTTGGAAAGCACAAAAAACTTTAAAGATAAAGAACTTATGAGAACAAAATATTGTCTTAAACACTATTTTGATATGTGCAAATCACCAAAAAAACTCTTTCTGATTGAAGACAACGGCAAAAAATATAAACTTGATTTTGACTGTAAAAACTGTGAAATGGTAATAAAAAGTGAAAATTAACAGACAAAAAACAATAAATACCCACTCTTTATTAAAATTTATTAAGTAAGTAGTTTTAAGACAGCAAAAAAATTTTTTCCGCATTTTTAGCATAATATGTAAATAAAAAAAGGAGTAATATATATGAAGATTTTAAATAATGTAGGATTATTGTACGGCAGTATGTCAGTAAGTAAACCGAAAGCACCAAGTATGAAAGGGCATGAACCAAGTACGGATTTGTATGTTGATCTTGGTAACAACACTTATTATACTTCCGGTGAAGTACATAATTTGTTTCATTATTTAGATAAGAATTATTTTAGTTTAAAAAAAGCCGGCATCGAACATTATGTTAACTTAATGTATCCTGTAGAATATGACCCGGATGACAAAATTGAATCCCTGCATATAGGAATATCTCAAACAAAATTAGATTTTATGAAACCTCCTTTTATAAGCAAAGACCACTATATAAATAAATATTACAATACTGTAAATAAAGAAGGGAAAGTTCAAAGGGTTAAACCCAACAAGAAAATAAAAGAAGAGAGAGGAGCAGATTATGACAAGCAATGTAAAGAGTTTACAGATAAGTTTGTCAAATTTATCCAAATGATGCAAGAAGGTAATACCGTAATAAAAGGTCATTATTGCGATTATGAAATGCTGCTTAAAATAAACAAATATTTTAATCCAAAAGCAGAAAAAAAGGCAACCGAAAACACTCCGGTAAGACTTCAAAACAATGAGATATACGAATTTGAAAATCTGTACAAAAACTTATCAGCAGAGCAAAAAAAATTAATGGGCTGGAATGAAAATTTTGAAAAACAGTTTGTTGAAAAATTAGAAAATAATAAAAAAGAAGTAATATACAGATAAAAGCAATATTTTGAATAGAGTTATATTACAAAGAACAACAAAAAGCTTATTCGGTATTTTTCAAAGTAACGATGACTTTTTCAATCGAAAGTTTTAAGTCAAATAATTTTGTATTTATACTGTTTGGACTGTATTCCGAGCCGACATCAGTGTAAGCAAGGTATTTTTTATATTTCTCGGCATTTCTTCGTAATTCTGCGATATTCTTTGCCATATTACTGACATTAATAATTTCTTTGTATGAAGAATAATTACTCTCAGGTTTTCCTGCGTATTTTTCCGAAAAAGAATCCGTATTAATATTCAGATAATACACCCGTGATGCAAATAACTGAACATCTTCTTCCGATTCAATAGAGTCACTTATTTGCTCAAACATTTCGATAAATTCCTGAATATCATTAACATAAGGTGAAGTTTTATCTTTTTTCAGAATAATATTTACAAAAACAGGGTCATCTTTTAGAGTGGGTTTTATTTTATTTTCCGAATGAAAGTCCTGAATTTTATCAAAAATTGGTGTAGAAACAGCGCCTTCTCCGGAAGAATATTCCTGAGTCAAATCCGGTAATGTTCCCACATAACCTTTTGAAGAATCAATGACGCTGTTGTTGCCTTTTTTAAAAAATCCGGCATAACAACAATTTTGTATAAATACTGTTAATAATAATATTGCTAATAACTTCCTCATACCCACATTATAATGACGTAAATAAAAAAATCATCATTTAGGTAGATTATTTTGTGCAAAATACCGTCATTCTGAACGCAGGTGAAGAATCCCGGAACTTTACATAAAATAAAAAAAGAGGTTTTAAAATTAAAACCCCTTTTTTATCGTTAATCGTAATTGTGCCGTTAGAACCATTCTTGTGTAACAACAAGATGTTGTTGAAGCATTTCATTTATAGCACCGGCCTGAAGAACTTCTTCTATGCTGCCATAAGAAGTCCCGCCTATCCAACTTACCATCTCTGCTTGCAGACTGTTAATATTATCAATATAGTTAGCAACATTGTTTGATGTAATTTTTAGGCCGGCTTTTACTGTTTCAATACATCCGTCACCAAGACCTTCTAACTCAAAATTTTCATCATTCTGGCTAAAGTAATTATCTATTTTTATATATCCGCCGGTTGAAATATCAACAAGGTACACAGCACCGTTATCGTCTTTTGTAAGGTCAAAAACAATACCGAGATTATTTTTATTTAAACTTGAAACAGTCAATGAATCCTTTATACCGCCGTCATCGTGTATTACAAGTTCTGTTCCGCTATAAAGTTTATCTATTTTATAACTGTCTTTATCTGATGCACCTTCATCTTGAATTTCAATTTTATCGCTTGTTTTTATATTATATTTATCAGTGCCGCCATTATCCAATATAAGGATTTTGTCACTATCTTTTATTATATAAGAATCTTTATCTGCACTGTTAAAATTAGCAACTTCAAAATCTGTACAACCTGTTAATGTAAATTTATCATTACCCGTACCTTCATCAAATACCCAAGCCTTACTTACATTATTAAAGGTATAAGTATCTTTACCGGCATTATCCGTTACTAATTTGACCCAATCACTATATCCGCTAACATTTTCAAAGGTATATTTATCATTCCCCAAATAATCGGCAAGCCTTATCGTGCGGTCATCACCCATGATTTCATCTTCGAATAAATTTGAACAATTTTTTACAACATATTTATCATTTCCGGAAAAATCAGATATCTCTATACCTCTGGACTGTGTAATCTCATATAAATCTTTACCCTCAATATCCGTTATGTTGGCATTATAAAAATAAAAAGCTGATTCAACTTTGTTAAGGTAATATTTATCACTTCCCGTACTATCACCTATTGTAATTGAACCTGTATGATTATTGAAATTGTAAGTATCTTTACCTGCCCAATCTTCTATGTAGGCATGAGAGGCACCGGTCGCACTGTATTTATCATTACCTTTAATATCATTAACTATCAGAGCTGCAGTTCCTGCTAAATTATAATTGTCATTTCCTTTAAATTCTAAAACATTAAGCCCGTGATTTTTGATATTATATTTATCATTACCTGCCAAATCAAATACGGTATTATTGCTCGGAGGTATTGTTTCAACTGTGGCATTGTATGTATAATTACCTTTTTCATTATAAATAATTTTTTCTGACACGGTTACATTCATTGAATTACCTGAAGGTGTTGTTATATATTTTTCGTCACCTTCACCGTACAAACCGTTTGTTCCGATAGTTGTTGACGGAGTAATTGTATAATCAGTATCAACACCAAGCCAAATATCTTCACCGGATGTATAGTTTACAGTTATTTCAGGAACACCTTCTTTAAAATAATCTTTAATTGTCGTTGTTACAACTTTTGTTTTATAGTTTGTTTCATTTATAAAAACTGTTGTAATTACAAGATTATTACCCTTTCTTACCGCGAAATTACGATATCCTCCAATATTATATCCGCTTCCGATTAAGTCCGGAACGTTAATTTGAACGGTTGCTGCACCTTCTCCTGTATATTCAAGTGTTGTGGATTTTGTTCTCGGCTCTACTGACCATGCAAAATTTGTATCTCCAAAAGTAACTTTTCTAGCCATATAAGTGAACTCCTTTCGTTTCGTATAACTAATATGTTTCTTTTCCAATTTCCGGACCTATTTTACTATATTTCAAAAATTTAGTAAAGAATTAATTATTGTCTTTTTGGAATTTTTAACTTATATTATCAAGTTATGGTTGACAGAAATCTGAAAAAAATCGCAAAATTTTTGATTGATAACAACTACACCGTTGCAACGGCAGAATCCTGCACCGGCGGCCTGTTGAGTTCAAGATTCACAGACATCTCGGGTAGTTCGGGGTTTGTTAAACAAAACTTCGTAACATACGCAAATGAAGCAAAAACACAAATTCTTGGTGTTTCGCAGGAAATTCTTGAAAAATATGGTGCTGTGAGTGAAGAATGTGCATATGCTATGGTTAAAGGCTTGCATGGAAAAACAGGGTGTGATTTGGGAATTTGTACAACCGGAATTGCGGGACCAACGGGCGGTACAAAAGAAAAACCCGTCGGACTGGTTTATGTTTCCGTGTATTTTCAAAATAGTATCCGCGTTAAAAAATTTAATTTTCCAAAGTATATTCCCAGAAAATTAATGAAATTCTTGTTTACTCAGGCCGCAATAGAATTTACCCGTAAAATTATGTCATTATAGCTTTTGCCAGTAATTGAGGATGTTCTTTTATTAGTTGTTCTGCAAAAACTTTTGCATCAATTTGTGTTATTACAATGGAAAGCAGGTCCTCAGGTAATTTTCCGAGCATTTTAATCTTTTCTTCCGGTTCAATAACCTGCATTGCTTCAGCGGCTTCCGGCTGAAATTTATGTGTTTTAATCATATTTGTATAAGCATCTGCATCAAATTTTTGATAATATTCCGGATGAGTGTCGGCTATATCCATTGTCAGTTTTTGCTTTGCAACAGACTGCATTGACCTGATGGCATCAGTAAACTGCATAGGGTTTAAATCACCTATTTTTTCCAGCAATTCTTTTGAGCTTGTTTTATCTGAATTTTGTCCGCTTACAGCTTCATACATTTGAGCAAGATAAGTTTGAGGTATTAATTGTAACTGCTTCATTATTTGACCCTTATCTATTGCGGGGTCTTCCAAAAATTTATCAAGCTGTTCTTCGGGGAGGTACATCATAATTTGTTCTTTTGAAAACATTTCAAAAACTGTTTTTACAAGCTGTTCCGGCGGGACTTCTTTTAACATGTTCATCAGCTGGTTCATATCAAAGAAAAATAAACCTTCGTTTAAATCTTCTTCTTCCATAAGCGGTAAAAATTCTTTTAATTCCTGAGCACTCATCTCTTTAAGAAACTGTATTTTATTTTCATTGTCTGCAAGTTGGAATATTTTAACCAGCATAAGAGGGTTGTGAAAAATTTCTTTTGCAAAGGCTACGGCAGCCTGATTTCCTTCTTCCGCTTCCTGTTCAACAATTTCTTCAACGCTTTTGGAGGCATAGCGTTCTTTCATCTTTTCCGGAGAGATGTGTAAACGCTGCATTACAAGTGTTAAATCTGTATCAATAATTATGCTCATAAGTATACCTCTAATCAGTATTACGGCAGTAGCAGATAAAAAGTTTAATGTTTTTGGTAAAAAGTTAATATTTGTTAATAAAACAAAAAATGACGGGTACAGATAAACTGACCCGTCATTTTGTAATTGCAAAAATTATTTTGAAATTCTTCCCGGAACAACTACACCGCCCTTTAAATTCTTTTTGTAAAACTCAACATGCGGTTGAAGTACACTGTCAAGGATATCCGGCAGGGATTTTCCTGTCATAATTGAATATACGATTTCCTGATATACGGTTGCATATGCCCTAAGCATTGTCATTGCACCGGCAGCTTCAGGAGTTAAACCTAATCCGGAAGTTGCAACTTCTTCTTTAAAGAATGCACCTGTAATCGTATAGGATTTTGTTAATGCTTCAATATAACTTTCGGCATTTTCTCTGCAAACACCGTTATCAACGGGAACCGTAAGTGCAAAAACCAATTTATTTGCAGGATTGAAATGAGCCTCTGCCGAGTGGTGCATTGCATCAGGAACNNTTTGCAACCTGTTTAAGAGTATCTTTTACTGATTCATTTTGCATTTGAGCATGCCAATAAACAGTATTTTCAAACATAGAACCCATATACTGATGAACTGATGCATCAATACCGCTCAATTTTGCATCTGCCCAGAAAATACCTTCTTTTAGGGCATCATTTATTTCCAAATCGGAAGATAAAGACTGTTCAGACATTTCCTGTGCCGATTTTAGCATAGAAATCATATCTTCTTTTGACATACCAGCCCAAACAAGTGCAAATAAAGCATGGTCATCGAAAGCTGAAAATCTTCCGCCAACATCATCATGAATATACAAATCGCCAATCCAGCCCTGAGAAATTGATGTACGGCGAAGCTCACTCTTCTCGCTGTTTCCGTCAGTTACTGCAATAAAGTGTTTTGCTGCTGATTTTTCGGCATCTTCTCTTGACTGACCTTTTGACATATATGAATTGATAAGCATTTCCTGTATTCTTAAAAAGCCGTCTTTTGTTTCAAAAGTTGAACCTGATTTTGATGCAATCATATAATTGGAAGATGTTACATCTCCTAATCTTGTCAAAAATCTGTTCCAGCTGGTTGAATCAACGTCAGAATAAAAATACACGGAATCCTGGCAAATATTTAAACCATTGATGGATAACATATGCTCAACAGTATGTTTTGAACCGCCGATACCCATTACACTCAATTTAGAAACACCGGTTTGAGATTTGAAGCTTTCTGCCATAGAATACAATTCATCAACTCTTTTGAGTTGTTCTGACGGCAGGTTTACCCAGTTCAAAAAATATCCGGGTTTATTAGCACGAGAGGAAAATTCTCTCACAAAATCAGATGTCTTAGATGAATATTTTGAAAAATCAACACCTGAAAAACTTGTTTTTACTGATGAATTTTTTGTCAACATTAATTTCTCCTTTTATTTTATAACCAAATTTGTTCTTTTTATACCTGCATTGTAATATAAACAAACAAAATAGACAAAATATCGTTATACAAATTGATTATACCCTGTTGGTTAATTTTAAATATTTATTCTTGTTTTTAAAATATATTTATCAGAATAAGGAGAGGATAAATATGAAAACCGCAATATTAAAAGCCCCGGTATGTGAACTTAAATCTTTAAAAAATTTGTTTATTGAAATGACAGCAAAAAACTGTAATTTGCGCTGCAAGCATTGTTACATTGATTTTCCGATTTCCAGAAAAGTAAAAGATTTTATATCGGTTGATATTATAAAAAAAACACTGGAGGACATAAAAAATGAAGATACAGATTGTATTTATCTTACCGGAGCGGAACCAATGACCCATCCCGACTTTAATACAATTTTAAGGTTATGTCTGAAAAAATCAAATGTATGTATTTGCACAAACGGAAGTTTTATTAATGAGAAAAAAGCACGATTTTTAAAAAGAGTACAGGATGAAAGCAGCTACGAGATAATTTTTAAATTAAGCATGGTTCATTATGATGAAATGAAGAACGATGAAATCCGAGGCAGAGGAAGTTTCCGGCAGGTTATTCATTCCGTAAAACATCTGCTAAAATATGATTTTAATCCTATTATAGAAGTTACAAATTACTATAATGAAAACGATTCAGATATAATGAAAAGTTTTATGGTTCTGTTTAATAGTGTAGGTTTTTGCATCAAAGAAAGAAACCTTTGCATAAATAAATATTATGACAAAAAGGCGTGCCCGGAAGAAATTTCCGGAGAAATAGGCCGGCAGTCTTTAGATTGCGGGAACGGAAGAATACTTACTACAAAAGGGATTTATTCTTGTCCGTTTCTGGCAAATGACCACAGAGGCAGGTGCGGCTCGGATTTAAAGGATTTTTCCAAAAGAATAAATTTGGAAACTCCATACTGCAACACCTGCCTTCAAAACAAAAGACAGGTGTTTGGCATAGATTTTTCAAATTTTAATTCTTAACCTTTTTCAGCATACAGTTTAAGCTGTAATTCAATCAAAAGGATTGTTTTGTTCTTCTGATACGGAACAATTTCTACCTTTGCAATGTCAAGATAGTGTTCATGTTTATACAACTCTTTCATAAAGTTTTTGAAGTCGTTATATGTAGCAATCATAGACATATCCAACTTGCAAACGCTGAATCTTTCCCCCGCACCGCGGACAAAACTGTCATCTTCCGGATCGTAGGTATATTTTACCGAACGTGTTTTTATCGCATTTGCTGTCATTAAAGATAATATTTCGTTAAACTCAGTTGCAATAACGGATTCTGTATCTGAGCCTGTTTCCAGCGGTCTGAAAAATTCCTTGCTTGCTCCGACAGAAGAACCTTCTTGTTGACTTTCTTCTGCTTCTTTTGCGGCACGCAAAGTTTCCAAAGTCTGTTCTTTTGTGCTCTGTTCGCTTAACAAGGTTTTATATTGCCCCTGAGCCTCCATATACCCACGAATTGAAGGGACTAAACCTGTTATAATCAGAGTAATTGCTATTATAACACTCAGTACCAAAATAATTCCCGGTAACATCAATACTTCTTGCATATTTTGATTATTTTCGTCTGCCATTAATTTATTCCTTTTTCGTTAATTCCAAATTTCTATTCTTCTTCTTCAATTGGCTCTTTACCAAGCAACTCGGAATCCTGTTGATTGGATGATTCTGCCTGAGGTTTCTTTTCTTCGCTGCTTTCACCGTTTTCGCCGTCCGGATTGGAAAATTCACCCAATTGACCTTCTGTCATATTTGTAATTTCAAAGATGTAATTTCCTTCGGTTCCGGAAACAGCTGCATCGACAGATTTTGAATCCATCTCAAGTTGCTGAAGTTTCAATTTTGTACCGATTAGAGAATCTCTCATATTTTTGAAAAATACGTATACGGCGCTTACATCTGTTGAAACACCTTTTATATCAACCAAACCGTCACCCTGAGTCATAAAATATGTGAGCCAGACATTTGCAGGAATTGTATCGCCGGCAGCAACATAGTTCATTAACTTAGAACGATTTCCTTTGACTCCGTTTTCTACTGTGGTATTTAAATCAAATACTTCCTGCTTTGTTGATGGTTTTAACTCACTTATTGCCGCATCTATTTCCGTAATTTTATTTTGTACTTCACTGACTTTATTTAATTGATTTTTGTGAAGTTGCGGGAATAAAACATTTGATAACAAGAATACAAAACCAATGATTACCGCTGCGGCAATACCTGCAACCTTTAATGCGGAAGATTTTGTTAATACTACTTCGTGTTCACCGATAGCTATTATACATGAGGGCTCAACAGCAGATGAAGCTCCAGATGACATATAACTAAATTTAAGAGGGAACGTTGATTCTTCCGTCAGGGCACAACCAATTACCTGAAGAGAAATTGCACTCGCATAATTCGGAGGAACATTCAAACTTACAGGCATTATAGAATCTTGTTTCTTCAAAGAATTATTTTCCAAGAAACCGATTGTACTCATTGTATTCAGTTTGGAAACAAGGAGTTCTGCACTGACTTGTTCTGTATCTGATATGACATACAGATAATTTGCAGGATAACTGCTCAAAGCTATTTGAGCATTATTTGCAATTTCTGTATATATCTGATCCCCTTCATAAGATTTTATAGGAAGAGGTTCTTCGTAGTAATCTATTATGTTTTTACCGGATAATGAAACCAAAGAGTATCCGGTAGAATTTACCAATAACAAATTCCATGTTGTATCAGGCTGCATTTGTGTCGAGGTAACACCGATATAATCCAATGCTCTGAAAATAGAAGATAAAGAATCTTCAACACCTACAAGTACAGAACCGATTTCTGATAATGCTTTTGCTAAATTGTCAACAACCGCTTTTTGAATAGCAGAATAAACAATCTGTCTTTTTTCATTTCCGGGTGTTCCGGAACCAACACTCGGTAACCCTACCCAGGAAACTATCGGCTCCATTCTTCTGAAGGTGTATGATTGTTCTACCTCACCCTGTATTGCTCCGGTAATTTGATCATCCGGAAGCATAAGCCCAAGCTGCATTGTACCGAAAGATACAACCGGCATATTAACAACGACTTCACTCTTTGGACTGATGTCCAATTCAGTGTATAATTCCATCATTGTTTCTTTGAATTTTTCATAATCAACAATATCTCTTGCTGTTTCATTATATGCAAGTTCTCTGTAAGCGTATGCAGCAACAGTATTTGTTCCTAAATCCAACTTAATCATTTCAAGCCCGACACCGGGAGTTACTGAAACGTGTACTCTGGTCTTGGCACCAGATGAAAAACTATCTAAAAAACTCATATCTAATCTTCTTACCTTGTGTAACTAATTCTATTTTTATTATACAATATATTTTATCAGAGATTGAAATTTTACAAAAATTTACACTAAATAGAGGAGAGTCCTCAGAATGCAAACCATTATTGAAAAAATACAAAAACTGAAGAGAGAAAAAAATGCGGTTATTTTAGCACACTGTTATCAGAATGTTGAAATAGATGAAGTTGCTGATTTTGTCGGGGATTCCCTTTATTTAAGTCAAAAGGCTGTTAGTACGAATGCGGATATAATCGTTTTTGCCGGTGTATTTTTTATGGCACAAACCGCTAAAATTCTTAATCCAAGTAAAAAAGTTTTGCTTCCGAGAAAAGAATCCGGCTGTTTAATGGCAGATATGATTAATTATGAGCAGCTTATGGAATTTAAATCCAAACATCCGGATATTCCGGCCGTATGTTACATAAATTCGACAGCAGAAGTTAAATCAGAGTGTGATATTTGTTGTACAAGTTCTAATGCCGTAAAAATTGTAAAGAGTTTAGATGTTCCCGAAGTTTTGTTTTTACCGGATACTTATCTTGGCAAGTGGGTAGAAAAACAAATAAACAATACCAAAGTTACGACATATCCGGGGTATTGTCCGACTCATTTGAGAATAAAGGCAGAAGATGTCTTGGATGCAAGAGAAAAATATCCGAAGGCAAAGATTCTTGCCCATCCGGAATGTCACCGGAGTGTTACGGATTTGGCGGATTTTGTCGGCAGTACGGCGGAAATAATGAAATATGCCGCAGAAAGCAGCGATAAACTGTTTGTTATTGCAACCGAAAAAGGAGTTGTTGACAGACTTAAAAGAGATTACAAAGACAAGGAGTTTGTCCTCATAAAAGACAATATTATTTGTCCAAATATGAAATGGCATACACTTGACGATATTTATAATGCTCTTGTTTATGAACAACATGAAATTACGGTAGATAAAAATATTGCTCAAAAAGCACTAAAATGTATTGACAGAATGTTAGAGGTTTCGAAAGGGTAATGGAAGATATAATTTTTGGTAAAAATTCCGTATTAGAAGCACTTATCTCCGGGCGGGAAATTAATAAAATACTGATTTCAAAAAACATTCATTCAGATGTAAAATTAAATAAAATAAAAGAGCTGGCAAAAGAAAACGGGATTATTTTTCAGTTTGTAGCAAAAGAAAAATTTATACCGTATGCGGAATATAATCATCAGGGTATAATTGCACAGGTTTCGCCAATAAATTATACGGATTTGGATGAATTTTTGGAAAAGCCTCATAATAATGAATCCTTAATAATTCTTGACGGAATAGAGGATTCTCATAATCTTGGTGCAATAATAAGAACTGCTGTCTGTGCAGGGGTAAGCGGAATAATTATTCCTTCAAGGAGGAGCGTTCAGATAAACTCCACGGTTGAAAAAACCAGTGCGGGAGCAATTAACCATATTCCTGTTATAAAAGTGAACAGTCTTTCCAATGCCGTAGAAAAATTAAAAAATTCCGACTGGTGGATAATTGCAACGGATGCAAGTGCAGATGATAATTATTATGATATAAATTATGACGGAATGAATTCTGCAATAATAATGGGAGCGGAGCATGCAGGAGTTTCAAAATCTCTGTTGAAAGCCTCGGATTTTATTGTAAAAATCCCGATGCTGAAGGATTTTAATTCTTTAAATGTTTCCAATGCTCTGGCCGTTATAATTTTTGAATCAGTCAGACAAAAATTAGTTAAAAATAAAGTTAAGTAAAATTTACAAATTTCAGATTTTTGTCGGATTGGCATATAATAATACATACATGGAGAGAGGTTTAATGGCAAAAGAATTAGAAGAACTAATCAGCAGTGAAATTTCAGATGAAGGAGTGGATTTTGCAAAACTTCAGCTTGAAGAAGAGGACGAAGAAGACGTTTTAAAATCCGTAGAAGACCCCAAAGTTCAGGAAAGTTTATCCTCCGTAAACTCTGATGACAGTGTTAAAATTTATTTACAGCAAATAGGAAAAATACCGCTTTTATCAAGCGAGCAAGAGCTTGATGTTGCAAAAAAAATATATGAAACAAACAGTGACTTTTATAAAAATGTATTGGTTAATGCAAATTTAAGACTGGTTGTAAGTATTGCCAAAAAATATATAGGCAGAGGATTGTCTTTTCTTGATTTAATTCAGGAAGGAAACCTCGGTTTGATGAAAGCCGCCGGAAGATTTGATTATACAAAAGGTTATAAGTTTTCCACATATGCAACCTGGTGGATTCAGCAGTCCATAACAAGAGCAATTGCGGATAAAGCAAGAATTATAAGATTACCTATTCACATGATTGAGTCTTTGGGCAAAATCAGAAAAACTACTCTTGATTTGACAACAGAATTGGGACATACTCCGTCAAAACAGGAAATAGCAAATCGTCTTGGCATAACGGTTAATAAACTGAATACTATTATTAAATCGGTACAATCAACAATTTCTATGGACACTCCGGCAAGTTCTTCCGATGATAATTCAAAGATTGCAGACTTTATTGTTGATAACAATACAATTACTCCCGATAGCCGTGTTTCTCAGGAAAATTTGCTTGAGGATATTCAAAAAATGCTTAATCAATTAAGCCAAAAAGAGCGGGATGTTTTAATTTTGCGTTACGGTCTGGATAACAACGGAACAAAGAAAACCCTTGACGAAATAGGAACGCAGTATGGTGTTTCAAGAGAAAGAATCCGCCAGATTGAAAATCGTGCAATTTCAAAACTAAAAAAACTGTGCAAAACCAAAAAACTTACTGTGGGCTTAAAGAATTATTTTGGGGAATAATCTCTTTTCCATATGTTTTCATTATGTATCTGTAATAACTGTTTGGGTTTGTATCATTTTCTGCAATTTTCTTGTAGGTTAATTTGTGCAGAAAACTTGTACTGTTTAGCCAGTTAAAAATATCTTCGTCATAGTCATTAAATAATATTTTGCTAAAAAGTTTTGTGTTTAAATTTAAACCTATAGGTATATTGTCCCAGCATTCTCTTGCTTTTTTATCATTCTCAACCAAAATTCTTACAAAATAATGATAGAAAAAATACATCGGTTCTTTATCTTCTTTTAACCAGTATTGTTCTAAAAAATTTTTTATCATTTTTGCTAAGTAATTGTTTGAATCTGAATAGATAAAATAATTACTAAAACCTACTTTTTTATTTTCTTTCATTATAAAAAATGAAGCTTTCCATATATATTCTGGAATTTTTTGTGTCAAAAAGCATGTTGCATCTATCCATAACCCGCCATATTTATCTAATAAACACATTCTTATATAATCAGAAAATAATGCCGGCATCATCTTTTTTTGTTTATATTTTTGCCAAATTATTTCAGGAATATTAACAAATTCTCTAATGTTTTTTTCTGTAATAACTTTTGTATTAGGATAATATTCTTTTATTTTATTAATACATACTTGACAAACTTCGGGGATATCTTCTTGAAGCCACATTGTCCATACTTGTCTGCTTTTCTCTTCTTTTTTGACATTGTCATATTCTCTCTGAGTAATTATTTTTATCTCTTTTAAGTAAGATTTAAAATAATAGCGCCAGATACTTATTCCTAAATATTTTTTAAAGATATAGCAAATTTTAAATTTAAACGTACTCATAAAATTTCATGTGTCCTTTTTGTTATTTTAGATAACTTTATGTATCATATGACACATGTATAGCATAGAAATATTTTATTTGTCAACCTAAAATATATTTATGAAAAACGAAATTTTACTTGTCCTTGGTCAAAGAATAAGATATGAGAGAATTAAAAAAGGGCTTTCTCAGGAAGAACTTGCGGAAAAAACGAGTCTTTCAAGAAGAGCAATAAGTTGTATTGAGTGTGGCAACAATGATGCAAAATATACAACGCTGTTAAAAATTGCAGAGGCTTTGGAAATAGATGTTTCAGTATTATTTTTGAAATCTTTATAAATTTGTTTTTTGTGTTAAATTATCCTTATGGAAGAAATGAATTTAAAAAATTATGCCTATATTGGTGATGCGGTTTGGGAGTTAAAAATCCGCTCAAAAACTATCTTAATAACAAATAATGCGAGGAATTTACATAAACTTACAACAGAAAAAGTAAATGCTTCATATCAGGCAGAGTGTCTGCATAAGATTGAACCCGTTTTAACGGAAGAAGAACTTGAAATTGCCCGCAGAGGGAGAAATCTTCCTATCCCGATAGGCAGACGTCAAATACAGACAGAATACAGGCAGGCAACAGCCTTTGAAACTTTAATCGGCTGGTGGCATTTAAAAGATAATAAAAGATTAGAAGAGATTTACAAGATACTGGAAGTTTAGTTATTTCGCATTTTATCAAAATAATCTTTCAATAAAAAGTCGCATTCTTCTTCCATTATTCCGCCATAAACTTTTGTATTATTGCCTGTTAATTTTCTTAAATCAAATTTTGAGCCAAAAGCGCCGTAGTTTGGGTCATAGCTTCCAAAATAAACAGTCTTTATTCTTGATTGCAGTATAGCCCATGCGCACATTGGACACGGTTCAAGGGTAACATACAATTCGCAGTCGTCTAACCGCCAGTTGTTTAAAATCCTCTCAGCCTCTCTTATGGCAAGTATTTCGGCATGACCTGTTACATCATTCGTTAATTCTTTTTCATTATGACGGGAAGCAATAACTTTTCCGTTTTTAACTATTACTGCCCCAATACTGATATCCATACCGGATTTTTTAGCTTCTTCGATTGCCAAATTCATCATAATTCTTATTCCTCGTTTTGGGCAACGTTAAGTGTAATTTCTGCACAGAAGCCGTATTTTTCATCCGATGTTATTTTTATTTTACCGTTCATTGCTTCAACCAAACCTTTTACGATAAATAAGCCCAAACCGGTTCCGCGGGTAGTTCTTGTTGTATTGTTGTCAAGACGGATAAATTTATCAAACAATTTTTTTAATTTGTCTTTGGGAATAACATCGCATTTATTTTTAACATATATTTTTGCAAGTTTTTTATCATATTTTCCGTCAACAATAATTTGGGTTTCGGGATATGCATATTTAACGGCATTTTCGATTAAATTTACAAAAACCTGTTCCAGTCTGCTTTTATCTCCGATAACATTAGGGAAGGTTTCATCTATATTTATAATGATTTCTTTGTTGTCTTTGTTTTTTATAAGCAGTTTTGCCGTTTCCATAACCTCAGGCAGCCAGACTCTTTCAATATTTGTTTTTATTCTCATTCCCTCTATGTCAGGAATTGTAAGCAAATCCTCTATCAGACGTTTTAGTCTTTCAGATTGTTCTTTTATAATACGCAGAGATTTTTGTTTTGTTTCTTCATCTATTTCGATATCCTGCCGCATTAGTCTTGATGTATAACCCTGAATACTTGTCAGAGGTGTTCTTAATTCGTGGCTTACGGTATCTATAAGATTTGAACGAAATTCGTTTAATTGTTTTAGCTCAACGTTATTTTTCTTTAATTGCAAATATGATTTGTGGATTTCTCCCGCCATTCTGTTAAATTCAAAAGCGAGAAACACAACTTCATGCGGTGTAAATGCCGTAGTCAATAACCTGATTTGCCTTTCATAATTCCCTTTGGAAATTGCAATTATTCCTTTAAATAATTGCCGTATATTAATATAGAGATAATATGTGTACAAAGCAACGATTGCAATTATTCCCATCATTGCAAACAGTATGGACCACATTATTTTTAACCGGTTTTTGTTTATAAGTTTATCAGTTAATTTTTCAGTGGTATTAACAATAATTGTTATTGGCGGATTTAATTTTTTTAAGTAAACAATAGGCTGGTTCTTTATTTCACCAAAAATTACGGGTTCATCAACCATTGGATTTTTGGGCATTTGAGTAATTGTTTCTTTAAAAACAGTATCCGTATAATTATGACTTGCCAAAAGAGAACCGTCATTTGCCAGAACGTAAATTTGTCTTTGATCATCTTTCAGGGAATGGAAAATTTTATCTTTTAATTTGGTCAAATCGTATGTTGCAACAAGAAGTTCTCCTGAATCTAAACTGGTTGACAGAGTCGCTTTTTGAGATTTTTTATTTTCTTTATAAATTTTTTCATAATCTTCTTTATTTTTTACGATTTGTAATTTTTCGCAGCTTGGAATTTCTTCAGCCGCTTTTTCAAGATATTTATCCAGTTCTGTTTTTTTGTTTATGTGGCTGACAGAACGTGATATTTGAGTCAAATTAAGATTTATCGTATCGGAGAAAAAATCAATTTCATCAGAAACCATATTTGCGGTTAATTTTGCATACTCTCTTAACTGGTACCTTACTGCCTGCTGGTTAATATTATTGATTATAAGCCCGCAGACACTCAGTGGAATTATTACCGCAAAACAAACGACTATCGCTATTTGCTCAATTATTTTTAACCTTTTGAAGTGAAAAAATCCCATATTAATTCTCCGCAAATGGAGTTAATTTATAACCGACATTTGTTACTGTATGCAGATAAACAGGCTTTTTGGGGTCAGGTTCTATTTTGTTTCTCAAACCGCCGACATGAACTCTCAGCATCCTGACATCTTCATTACTGTCATAACCCCATACTTCGTCCAACAAAGTTGCAAGAGTAACGGGATTATTGAAATGCTGCATCAGACTGTATAATATTTCAAACTCTGTCGGGGTTAATTTCTTTCTCTTATTAACAATGGTACATTCCAATGTTTCAGGAAAAATCCTAATATCTCCGGCGCTCAAAACTTCATTTGACAGAGAATTTTGCACTTCAACATTATTTCTCCTCAAAAGGACTCTTATTCTTAAAAGCACCTCCTGAATATCAAAAGGTTTTACAAGATAATCATCCGCACCGCAGTCGAAACCCTCTGTTTTATCGTCAATGGTACCTTTTGCAGTCAGCATCAAAACAGGAATGGCTAATTTTGCCTGCCTGATATTTTTACAAACATCAAAACCGTTCATTTTGGGCATCATAACATCAAGCAAAATCAAATCATAAGAATTATTTAAGGCTTTATTTAAGCCCTCCATACCGTCTTTTGCCGTATCAACAAAATATCCGCTGTGTGAAACATCAAACTCTAATAATTCTCTGATTTCATCGTCATCGTCAACTATTAAGATACGTTTTTGATTATTACTCATAACAACCCTCTTTAAAACCGATTTTAACCCAGATTAACAGTTTTTTCAATGTAATATAAAGGTTTTTTAAGTGGGCTTTTATATAACTTTATATTACATAAATTGATTAATTTTTTAATGTCATATAGTATTAGTCATAGAGGTTTTTTATGTCAAAAAAGATTAATCCGGAAAAAAATAACAATGATATAAATGATTTTGATAAAAATGTTTTTGACAAATATTCAAAAGAATTACTGGATAAACTGGAAAAATACAGAATTAAATCTCTAAAAACAATGTTTCGAAATGAAATTATTGTTATTGCAATATGTTTTATATGCTGTTTTTTTGATTTTAATTTTGAGAACATAATAGAATATCATATTAATGATATAAAAATTTTTGCAATACTATGTTTGATATTTTTAATTGTATATGGGTCAACCCAAATAAAATATCCCAAAAAAACAAAATCAAAAAGAAAAAACAACTTTATAACAAAGAGCATTCCAAAACTTATCGGGCTAACATTTTTAATTGCTATATCACTCTGTTTTATTATTTGGACAGAAAGTGCTACTGTTTATTTTGCAGCTTTGAATAAATACTTTTATTCTGTTCTTATAATTTGGATTATATGTTATCCTTTTTCAAAAGCCTCTGAATTTGAAGAAGAAGAAAAATTGACAAAAGCAAAAATTTTTGACAATTTCAGCAATATCACATATGCCTCGGAAAACAAACTTTTCACAAATCATGAACTTAAAGAGAGTCATATCTTTGCCAATTTTGAAATGCAAGAAATACATACTCCGGAACAGGATATTAAACCCGTAGCTGCTGATGATACGTTTTTGGGTCATTATAAGGGGGTTGATTTTTTAATAGAAGAAGCGAAACTTATAAAAGCAGTTGTTACAGGATATAATACTAAAAAGCGTGATTGTCACATATATCCTCTTTATTGGCAAATGCCTGTGTTTAAGGGTATTATAATCGGGTTTCAATTTAATAAAAAAATAAAATCAAAAACTTTATTTTGTACAAAGAAGGATATTTATACCCGCAATAACATTTTTGCACCTTATTTAAAAGCATTAGTTATATATTTATTAATATTTTTATCTTTTTTGTATTGCTGTTTAGACCCTCATCCGAATTCTATTCTTTATAAGTTTGTTGTGGGAGTATTAGGTCTTGTTGTTATTTATGCCGCAGCAAGTTTTTTATGTTTTGTTCCGAATTCGATATTTACCCTTTTGAAAAGTCTAAAAAATTCTTTTGATAAGAAAAAACTAAAATTAGAAAAAGTTATACTAGAAGATGTAAAATGGGCAAGCCGATTTGAAGCATATTCTCAGGACCAGGTTGAAGCAAGATATCTTCTCACAACGGCTTTTATGGAAAGATTTTTAAATCTTACAACAGCTTTTGGTACAAATAAAGCAAAATGCTCTTTTTGTGATGATAAGATGATTATTGCAATATCAACCAGAAAAAATCTGTTTGAATTTGGACATTTATTTAAAAAAGTTGACGGAAAAGATTTTTATAATGAGCTTTCATCTGTCTTGGAATTAATTGAATATTTTAAACTGAATGTCTACACAGGTTTATAATGTATTTCTATCTTGTTGAGTTATTTTCGTAAAACCATTCATGCTATAATAATAAAAAACAGGGGGATATATGAACAAAAATGTTTTAAGAAAATTATCATATGGAGTTTATGTTGTTTCGACAAAAAACGGAGATAAACCAACGGGGTGTATTGCTAACAGCGCAATGCAGGTTACACATGATACAATTGCAGTTAGTATTAATCATGACAATTTTACAAACCAATGTATAAAAAATACCAAAAAATTCGGGATTTCTATATTGAGTATTGATGTTAACGATATGGTTATTCCTGTTTTCGGATTTCAGTCAGGCAGAGATGTAAATAAATTTGAAAACTTTGAAACGGAAGAAGTTTATGACCTAAAGGTTCTTAAAGATTCTGCTGGTTATATAGTTTGTGATGTTATAAATCAAATGGAAACCGAAACTCATACAATATTTTTGGGCAAAATTGCCGAATGTGATATTTTGAAAGACGAAATTCCTATGACATATGCTTACTATCATCAAGTTAAAAAAGGAACGAGCCCGAAAGCTGCTCCGACATTTATAGAAGAAAATGTCCCGCAAGAAGAAAACAAAATACGTTATAAATGTGAAATTTGCGGATATATTTACGAGGGAGATATAACAAAAGAACCCGATACATACGTATGTCCGATTTGCAAACAGCCGAAAACAAAATTTGTAAAAATATAAGTTTATTTGTGATATAATCCCGGTATGACTGACCGAATAAAGAAGATAAGCTTAACCCTGACAATAGCAGCTTTTTGTTGTGTAAATTTTATGCTGCCGTCATATTCCGCATCACATAAAAATAGTACTGTCAAGTCACATATAAGCCATAATGAACATGACGAACATGCGGATTTATTTGCAAAAGTATTTATTGAAAAAAATGACGTATTAAGTGTTTATGATTGTGTTTCAATAGCTTTTCATAACAGTCCCGTTATAAAAAAATACAAATATAATCTTGATATTGCAAGAAGTAATGTCGGAATTGCAAAATCGGAATATTTTCCCGTAATAGGAGCAGGCATGGGTTTTTATAATACCAATCACTCTTACGGAAAAGAATACCATGACCATGTAAGCGAATTTCCGAATGTCGCAATTACGGTCAATAAATTGGTATATAATTTCGGCAAAACTACCGCTTATATAAAGATGGAGGAATTTTATAAAATCGGAGCGGAATATGAATTTATAGACAGTTTATGCGAAACGCTGTTTGATGTAAAAGAAAAATACTATGCGTTGCTGCTTGCACAATCCAGAATGCAAATAGAAAAAAAGAATTATGAATTGAACGAAGAATTTTTAAATATGGCGGAAAAACTTGCGCAAAAAGATTCTTCAAGAGAAGCCGATGTTTCGAGTGCAAGATTTAATTACAACGTATCAAGGGTCAGTTATTTACAGGCAAAAAATGATTTTATAAATGCAAAAATAGATTTGAATAATTCAATGTACGTTGAAAAACCGGAAGAATACACCATAGCAAATACAAATACTTATGCATATAATAATGAATTTATAAACGATAAAAATTCAAAAGAATTTGTGCCGGAAGTTTTGCCGTTTTCAGGAAAAGAAGCTGCCGAAATTGCGTACAAAAACAGTCCGGATTTAAAGGTTTTAATTGCAACATTTAAGGCAATGGAGCAATCCTTAAATTATGTAAAAAGAACTTATCTGCCTGACTTAATGGTGAATGCAGGCTACGGATACTATAATAATAACCACTTAAAAGGTGATAACAGTTTGCAGGTTGGGGTTTCCCTTAATTCAAACGTAAATCTGATGAATTTGAGGCATAGTATAAAAGGTGCTGATGCGCAACTAAACATAGCAGATAACGAAATAGTTTTGTTTAAAAAGAACTTGTATTTCAGAGTTCAGAGAGCTCTTACAGAGTTAAACAGGACTGAGCTGGAATTTCCGATAGCACAGGTCGCAGCTGCAAATGCTTATGACCACCTGAAAATTGTTATGGATGATTATAACAAAAATAAAGCGGACTATGTAGCACTCCAAACAGCAAGAAACAATTATCAAAATGCCCTGAATAAATATATTAATGCTCTATATAAATATAATTTGGCACTAATTGAAGTAGAAAGAGCCACACATAGTCATTTAATTGATATTCACCACAAATCAGAGCATGCAATGCACTACCATAATGAGGACCTGATTGAAAATATTTCAAGGTGGATGAATTGTGATGAAAAAGAGCAAAGAAAAAAAATAAGAAAAGAATACAAATTATAAATTTTTTATACGTCCGTTTTTGACACATACGTAGAATAATATCTTCTTGTTAGCAAAACAAGGAGAGAAAATCATGAACAGATTAGATGTGATGGAATATGAATACAGAAAAGCGATAAGTACAAATTTAAATAATGCAACTTTATACAATGATTACGGTGTATTTTTAACAAAGTACAGAAAAGATTATAAACAGGCTCTCAAATATTTTAACAGGGCAATAAAATTTGAGCCGGAAAACAGAATTTACAAATCAAATTTTAATAAAACAATAAGAAAACAGGAACAAAAACTCTCGCTTATTCACAATGTATTTATGGTTTTTCTTGTATGTATAATGAGCTGGATTGGTCTGAACGGGTATACAAATATTATGAATTTATTGTCCTTATTTGTGCTGGCACAAATTGTTTTGACCTATCAGAAAAATAATGCCAAAAAACTTCTTTCATATCAATTTATTTTAAATTGAACTCTAATCACAAACTACTGAATATATCTAACCACTATTCCGAAAGAGATTTCGGATTTTTTTTGCGGAAATAAAAACAGTGCGGAATATTTAAAGCAAAAGAAAACCCTGCGTTACGCAGGGTCCATATTTCTACACTAACCATCTTGGGTAACCAACCCTTTAACCATTTTTGAGGAATCATTCAAGTATAATATTTATTTATCAAATTACCGATCATTAATTTTTTTATGTTCATCTTCTTCCGACGGAATATCAAAGACTTCTTTTAACATATCCCTAAAGTCTTTATATGCACCCTTTTTATTTCCAAGTCTGTACCAAGATTTGAACTGACCTCTTATTGTTGTCAGATAAGGTTTAGCTTTATCATAAAGACCGTTTTCTTTAGCATATCCTTCAACTGCATCAAGTATATGATTAATTAACATTTGTTGTTTTTTGCTGCTGGCCATAAATTCTTCACTTATTGTTTCAAGTATACAAATATCATTTCTTCCACGTTTATTTGTTCTCGAAAGAGCTTTTTCATTCCAGGCTCTTAAAACATATATTACATTATCTTTTGTTATGGCCTTGACGTTGTCTATTATAATTTGTTCTTTTTCTCCTGTACCGATAAGTCGTGTATCCCACCCAATTGCGGCATTATAAATATTAGCAGCAATTTCAAAAGAAGAGTCATGGTTACTCTGAGCTTTGTCTTCAAGTGCTTTTTGTTTCTCTTTTATTTCATTTATAATACTTTCCAATTCTGTAACAGGTTTTTTATCCTGGACGGCTTTGTCGTATTTTGCCATCAAATCACTTAAATCTTTTTTGTCTTTGTCGGATAAGTAACCGCTTAATTCATTACCTTCTCCTATTTTTGAATTTTTCATATCTTCTTTTAATTGTTTGTATTCCTTATCCAATTTTTCTTTTTCTTTTGCATATTCAGCATTTTCTCTTGATTTTGCAGCGCCAATTTCATCTTTTGCATCTTCAATCATTTCGGCTATTTCTTCCAGACGCTCCTGTATTTCTTCATCCGGAGCACCCTCTGCAAGTGCGTTTTCGAGTTCTTCTACTTTTGTTTGTAATTCTTCCTTATCTTCATCTGAAAGATATGAACCATCCAAATCAGGATCTATCGTTTTTCCGACTTCACTCTTTACTTTTGCAACAGTTATCATATCTTTTAATTCTTTGTACAGAGCCCTTATTTCATCTTCTGATGCCCCATTTCTTATAGCATCCTGAAGTTCTTTTTGTTTATCTCGAAGTTCTCGTTTATCTTCGTCATCAAGATATTTGTCATTCTGCAAATTTCTTATTTCAGGTTTTATTTCATTTTTAAGTTTATCTTTTATATCGGCAACAGACATTTCTTCTATAGGAGTTTCATCCTCATCATCCTGTTCAACTTGTTCTTGCGGAAGATTTGACTGTATACCGTTAATCTTATTTTGCAGTTCGTCATATATTTCATTTAATTCTTCCTGAGAAGCACCATCTTGAATAGCTTTTTCAAGTCTTTCCTTCAATTCTCTGAGAGCCTGTTTATCTTCTTCGCTGACATCAGGATTATCTAATAATTCTTGAATAGCAGGTTTCGTTGTGCTTTCATATTCCTGAGCAATTTCTTCAGGCGTTTTTTGTGTTTGAGGCGGTGTTACATCTTCACCTGCCCTGATTTTGTTTGCCAAATTATTAAACTCTCCGTTTAAATCGTAAAATTCACCGTACAGAGCTTCCATTTGCGCTGCAGCATCAGCTATTTCCATATCGGGAGATTTTTTAGCAAAATCTTCCCTTCTTTTTAGTAAATCTTCCGTTTGAGCTTTTAATTTTTCAAGTTCAGTTCTTTGTCCGTCGGTTAAATCCTTGGAAGCCAAAGCAGAATTTATATTCCCCAGCAGGTCATTCAAATTTGCACCCAAACTTGCAAATTTACATTGCAGTATTGTTTTGTCTGCAGCGAGATTTATTTGTGAATAATCAATGTCGTTCATTCCGCCGCCTACATTTGTCGGTATATATGGAACATAGAACGGATTATGTAACAACATGTTTACATTAAAGGCAGTATTGTAATCTACCTGTCCAAGTTCAAAATTCCCGTAATAAGTATCACCTAAGAAGTTTAAACTATACCCGAAAGGCCAGTTCATGGCATTGTAATACGCTTCCTTAGCCCTAAAAAACCCTTGCGCATACGCTGGCGAGATGTTCCAAAACGACATATTTTAGCTCCTTTTTTATTTTCCCCAAAAGAACCTTGTTCCCCTTACTTATATAAAGTATTTTGTGATATGAAAATTGACAGACGACTATTATTTGCTTAACATTTCTTAATATATGTTCCGAATTTAAAATTTTTACAAAAAGCAAAATGTATGATACAATTGGCTCATGGATTACAGTATAGTTAACAGTAAAGAGAGAAAATATTATTCACAAGATTATGATTGCATGAATATATTGTTGAGGCGTATTCGGAATGCCTTAATTCATAAAGTATCTGTTAAACTATCAGACTTGGATTTTAAAGGTGTCTGGGATTTTAACCCAAAAATATCCTTCACATACATAACACTTTTCCAGCCGGGATTAAAACCTATCAGGTACGGCAGTAAACGTAAAGATATTGAGAGTACGATTAATCGCTGCCTTGAAAAGCTACGGGAAAAGAAAACTTTTGAAAAATTTAATCTTAAAGATTATGAAAATTGCCGTATTTTACTGGAATTTGTAATAGACAAAAAACCGACCGATATAAGGCATTTGCAATGTAACAAAATGAATGAAAACCGTTTTGAAATTGGTATTGACGGATTGGAACTAAAAAATGTGTTTACGGAAGAAGCTCAATTTTATCTGCCGACAGATGCTATTGTTAACAGCCAGCTGTCTTTGCGACAGGCGCTTTTAACCCTGATAAAAAAGACACCTATTGAAAAAATGTCAAAAAGTAATAACGAAAAAATCAACATTTTGGCAAAATCAGATGAGTATGAAATTTATATTTTCCGGACACGTGCTTTCGTATCTTATTATATGAAAGCTATTCCGATATATAGGGGTAATATTTTATATAACAGTTTCAGTTATGATACTTTGTTGATGCAATTTATCAAAACCTCCGACTGGCTTATAGATAATATGTATGAGGACGGCAGATTTTTATACTATTACGATTGTGCCGAGGATAGTTTTAAAGACCATGAACATCCGGACAGAAAAGCAGATAACCTGTATTATAATGACCTGAGGCATTGCGGCGGAGCAATTACGCTTTTAAAAGCATATCAGCAAACGCATAATGAAAAATATATTAATGCTGCAAGAAAAGCAATGGAATTTACCAAATCCATATCAAAAGAACACGATTATAACGGGGAAAAAGCCTATTTTGTATATTACAATAATAAAGGAAAACTTGGCGGAACCGGTCTGGCATTAATCATGATGATGCAATACCGAATAATATCAAATGATAAAACGAATGATGAATTTATAAAAGGTTACACAAGACATCTTTTGAGCAGGATTTGTGAAAGCGGAGAAATAATGGGATATTACATTCATCCCGGATTTCACAACGGAGAACCGCTTATTAATATGACTGATGAAGAAAGAAAAGCAACTTTTTCATTCTATTATCCGGGAGAAGCCTTGTTTGGTCTGGCTCTGTTTATGAAATATTTCAAAGATGATATGAAATTAAACTCGGACGTTCGGGAGAAAGCAAAAATTGCACTTGACTGGATTGTAAATGAACGTCCGAAATTATATGGGGATTTATTCACCTCTTTGCCATCCGATGCCTGGTTGATGCAGGCGATAGATGCATATTGCGAGGAAGAAGAATTTCGCAAAGACGATTATATAAACTTTGTATTTGGTGATGCTCAGGCAATGATGGACAGGATGTATAAGGTCAATGAAACGCCATATCTGGATTATGAAGGGGGCTTTTATTATGAATTCGGGGATCATTATTTCCCTGACGGAGCCCGTTCGGAGGGTCTTATTTCAGCATATTACCTCGCAAAAAAAGTCGGAAACGAAGATTTTGCTGCAAAGGTTTTAGATGCTTGTAAACTTGCGGCACGAAGTCAGTTTTACCTGTTTAACTGTGAAGAATATACTTTCTCTCATCAAAACCCCAAAAAATCTGTGAACAGTATCAGATTTAAAAATACGCGTCAGTGGGTCAGAGTTGATTCCGTACAGCACGTTGCCTGTTTCTTTATAAGGCTTTATTGGGCTGAAAATAAACAGGGTTAAATCTTTATATAATATTACAAAAAATTAACCGTAAGATTTTTTTTTACAAGACTTCGTTGTATCATGCATGAAAAAGGGGGATATTAGCATGCCGGCAGTTAAGGACAAAGAAAAAGATTTACATTTGCTTCCGCAAAATATTGAAGCAGAAGAGGCTGTTCTGGGAGCAATTTTAGTAAATCCGAGAGTTATTACCAAAGTTGTTGAGATATTAAAACCGGAAAGTTTTTATAAACCGGCACACAGGTATATTTATGAAGCTATGCTTCAACTTTTTAATTCAAGTGAAAAAATTGATATAATTACAGTGAGCGATGTTTTAAATTTCAGTTCTAAATTGGACTTGGTTGGCGGTCGTTCCTTTATAAATGATTTAAGTTACAATGCCATAACTACTGCAAACATTGATTATTATGCAAAAATAATTCAGGAAAAAGCCATTAAAAGAGCCTTAATTAATGCGGGTTCCGAAATAGTTTCTTTTGGATACAATACGGATTCTATTGATGCTTCGCTGGATAATGCCGAAAAGCTGATTTTTGATATAGCATCACGCAAAGCCACAACAGATCTTACTTCCGTAAGAGATTTGGTAATGGAAACATATGAAAAAATAGAGTATAGGTATGAACATAAAGAGGAATTGCTCGGTATTCCGACAGAGTTTTATGAGCTGGATACGTTGCTTAACGGGTTGCAGCGTTCAGATTTGATAATTCTTGCGGCACGTCCTGCAATGGGAAAAACGGCGTTTGCACTAAATATCGCGCAGAATGTCGGTATAAAAGCAAAAGTTCCGGTTGCGATATTTTCGCTTGAAATGTCAAAACATCAGCTTGCACAAAGAATGTTGTGTTCGCTGGCGGAAGTTGATACCCAGAAACTAAAAACCGGTAATATGCAGGCAAAAGACTGGGAAAAACTGGGTGATGCAATGAACAAATTTGCAGAAGCTCCGATATTTATTGATGATACTTCCGGCTGTACTCTGACGGATATAAGAGCAAAATGCAGGCGGCTTAAAATGGCACAAAAAGACTTAGGGTTGGTTGTAATAGACTACTTACAGTTAATGGAAGGCGGCAACAGCAAGGAAGACCGTTTTCAGGCGGTATCAACAATTTCAAGAGGTTTAAAAACCCTTGCAAAAGAACTTGATGTTCCGGTAATAGCATTATCACAGTTATCCCGTGCGGTTGAAGGCAGAACAGATAAACGACCCATGTTATCTGATTTGAGAGAATCAGGTTCAATAGAGCAGGATGCGGATATTGTTATGTTTATATATCGTGATGAATACTACCGAAAAGCAGAAGAAGGTGAAGAAGAAGAAGCAATAAAAGCCGCAAATAAGGGTGAATCCGAAATAATTATTGCAAAGCACAGAAACGGGCCTGTCGGTACGGTAAAACTTCTGTTCCAGGGCAATATTACGAAGTTCAAAAATCCTATCAAATCGGATGCTTTTTAATTATTGTGTTTTTTCTAGTAATACGGATGCGGTTGCTTCAATAGCAAGTCCCTGTCCGACAGAGTCGAGTTTTTCTTTAGTCTTTGCCTTAATTGAGAGTTGGGAATTATCAAGCTCTAAAATTTTACACAAAACCTCTTTCATTTTTGGAATATAAGGCATCATTTTAGGCTGCTGAGCAATAATATTGCTATCCAGATTTGCTATTTTGTAACCCTTTTTATTAATAAGTTTATAAACATGCGAAAGAAGTATAGTGCTGTCTATATCTTTGTATTTTGCATCAGTATCGGGAAACAAGGTTCCGATATCCGACAAAGCTAAAGCACCGAGTAAAGAATCAATAATGGCATGAATAAGAACATCGGCATCAGAATGACCAAGTAACCCTTTTTCGTGAGTAATCTTTACTCCGCCGATAATTAAATCTCTGCCTGTCGTAAGTTTATGAATATCGTATCCGTTACCTATTCTGTACATTTTAATAACCTCGTGTTACAAATTAATTTTGGCATATAAAAGATTTTTGTCAAAATTTGCAATAATGACTTTATATTTAAAATTTTTGTGATACAATGAGAATATCGGGACGTGGCACTCTGCCGAGAGCAAGCGAGCAGAGGGCGGAGTGAACGGGTTGACTTGCTGAAGAGCAAGTTAAGCAGGTTCACGTAGACCCGTTTAATGCGAGCGAAGCGAAAAACTTTCTTTTCCGAAGGAGAGGAAGCAGCTTGGTCCAAGCGTCCAAATTGAAAATTTAATAAAAATATCGGGACGTGGCACTCTGCCGAGAAAAACGATTGAGTATCGTTTTTCGAGAGGGGTAGCGTGCTCTCGCAAAACGGAAGTTTTGCGATACCGTTTAAAATATCGGGACGTGGCGCAGCTTGGTAGCGTGCTACCTTGGGGTGGTAGAGGTCGCAGGTTCAAATCCTGTCGTTCCGATATTTTTTATGACTGTAATAATGATTGACAGGATTACATCCTGAACAGATTAGCAATTTATACGCTTGCGCTAAAATTGTCTAATCTGCATACTCACTCGTACGGCTCATATATTCGCCTACGATTGCGTATCGTTCCGATATTTTTTTATGACTGTAATAAAATCTTACAGGATTACATCCTAACAAATGTAAAAATTTCGTTACTTTTATGGTGCCGGATAGCAAAAAATATTTTTTACGTTTTTTTATACGGTGAGAAGTTATTAAAGGAGTATAAAGATGCAAATAACGAGAATTTCAGGGAGTAATATCCGGTTAAATAATAACAATTATTATTCTTATAATAATAAAACAAATAATACTGTAAATTACCAACAAAATAACACCATGTTATATAATATGATGCCGGATATGGTACCTTTTACGGCAACAAAAAATACAGATTCATCAAAAGATGCTGTCGAAATTAAATCAATTCAAGAAACCTTAGATGAAAAATATCCTGATATGCCTCTTAGGGAACAACTTATGAACTATCATAAAGATCTTGTTAAGGAAAGAGAAATTGGTTTAGAAAAACTTAATGAAATAAAACCTCAAGTAGATAAAAGAATAATAGATGCCGGAGAGAAAATTAAAACAATATTAGAAGAAAATGGTATACAACCGAAAAGTTGCTTATTTGCGGAAACAATTACTAATCCTGACGATTATGATAAAAGATTGGCCAAAAGAAAAAACACTTACACTCTTGTAAGTAAAAAATATCCGGGAACAAAACTAATTTTAACAAGTTCGTGCAGGACGGAAGCAGATTTGTGCAAATCAAATCTTGTAGGGACACGTATTGAAGAATTTCATTCCGATGACCTTGTTCTAAAAAGAAAAGAAACAAAATATTATACCGGATATGATTTTAGTTGTGATGATTTGCTTGGAAAAACAGGTCGTGGTTTTATTTTTCCTTCTTTTGATAAAAGAAATAATATAGATTGGACAAAGGATTATTTTTTAGAGGTTGAAACTCCTGCGGGATTATTTTCCGGAAGTAAACAAAGTGCTAAAAATTTAACAAGAAATGTTGAATACTATTACACAGAGGGCGGATGGCAAAAGCCATGTAAATTAAAGATAGAACAATCTGTCAAAAAAGACGGGGTTAAAGAAGAAATCTTTTGTATAGATTACGGAGATGACCACGTAATAAATGAATTTACTTACACAAAGCATCAATTTAAGGATGATACAAAAGAACATACTTTTGAAAATCAGGTAGTAATAAGAAAAAAGAAAGATAAATAGTATAAAAAAGAAATAGGATTAACTAAACCGAATTGTTTTTCTTTTTCTTTTCAAGTAAATCAAATAATGCACAGCGAAAGAGTTTTGACTTAAGATTTTCAGGTAAAGACGGAATATATTCCGGATGTTTAAGAACATCTGTTTTCCGTATAACACGTCCAACAGATTCCATTTTTGCATAATTTTTAAAAGCACTGTGATCAAGGCAAGTTCCCATGTTAAAATCACAGTTAGATTTAATATTTGATGGAAGCAAACGTTCGGTTCTGATAAATTCATAATTTTTATCAAAACCTATACCTTCCAAAATTGCCTCAATATATTTTTTAGTCCATCCGTCACAAACATAATCTGAGAATATTAATGTTTTACCTGTATTTTGTGTGAAATCTTTATCAACACCATAAAATCTAAAATATTCTTCCCAGTCTTTTGCGCTGCCTTTTTCAAAATGCCCGTAATATGAATTTGGAAACAAATTTCCACCATCACCCTCAGGCACCCAATGCTCGTAAGGAAAATCTCGGCTAACAGGAGAATATTCTATCTGTATCCTAGAAAATGGTAATGTTATGGCATCTGCTCCAAATAGCTGCATAGTTTCTACAATCGGAGCGGGAGAATTACCTATTCCGACAAGCCTGTAACCGTTCTTATATTTATTATCAAGATACTCTTTTGTTTTTGAAGCGTACTCAAATATTCTTTCAGCATCTTTTTTTATACTTAAATCTTTCCTGCCATCCAAATTGCTGCTCAAATCAGCTCTTTTTTTGTTCAATATGCCAATTATAAGTTTTTCTTTCGGAGATAATGTCTTGTAATCTGAATATTCAAAATGGTCTTTATTAAGAGTGGGCAAACAATTTGTCTTGAGCAGTACATCTGCGTCAAGTCCGTATCTATGGGGTTGAGTCAGCACACTCCTAAGGATTTCCCAATCCTCAGAAGAAAGAGGTTCGCTGCTGCAAAATCGAATATTTTTATTATAGTTAAATTTTACAGGTAATATTTTCATAATAATTATAAAACTTGTAAAAAAATTTTTTGTTAGCTGACCTGTATTATTTTACTGAATTTTTAATAAAATTATCCATATTTTTTACGGAATATTTCAGGTAATTATTATTTAAAGACCTGTTTGCTTTTTCTTCATCAACGCTCTTATTGACATCGTTTCTTATCATCTTGTTACATAATGTCGGAACTAAATATGCTAACATCAGAGCGCAAAGCACCATATTACCCCAATATATTCCCTGAGATAAAGGTTTATGTAATTTGGATAATTCGTTATTTTTAACTTCCCTGTCAATTTGTTCTAACGTTTTAACTTTTGGAAAAACGGATTTTAGAATGTTACCGTTTTGACTTTTTTCGGTAAGTTTAGTTTTGAATAATTTATCACAAATATTTGATATTAAACTTGCGCTGAGTAAATCTCCTCCCAGAAAAACGGGGTTTGTGATAAGGCATCTTATTAACCAGTCTTTCCGTTCGGTTTTATTTCTTGATGCCAGCAATAATCCGCTCATATTCATAATTATTCCTGTGAGCATTGTAAATCTGGACATAAATACGCCCTTTGTATAGTCTGTATATTTTGCGTGATTTTTAATAAATTTTGTGAATTTATTACTGTTTTTGGATAACAACCCCCTGCTAAATGCCAGAGGAACAAGAGAAGAAACCAAAAGAACTATTCCGGCAAGTTTTTTAATGTTGCGTTTTTTATTTTGTTCATATTTTGCGGAACGCTGTTCAATTATTTTGGGGTCAGCCATATACAATTCGGCGCTGAATCCTGATTTCCCCGTACGCTTTTTTGTCAGGTAATTATTTAAAAATCCTAATGAACCCAATGTTGCACCGGTGATAATTAAATCGGAAAACAGTACCCAATTTTTCGCGCCTACCAGACGTTTTCTTAACAGTTCGGGATTATTCTGACATTTTTTAATTAGTTTGTTAATATCAACATTTTTTATTCTGTCTTTGGCAAATATTTTACTATACAGCCTTTCTAACGGCGAAAAGGCAAATTTATTTTCTTTATTGTATAAATCAAGACCTTTTAGCATGTCCTCGCTGTTAGTTAAAAATTTATTTGACAGTTGTATAGCATTACAGTTTGTATCAAAAAAAGAATCGGTTAATTTCATTGAC
>DBXD01000069.1:8498-9282 GCA_002309425.1 Cyanobacteria bacterium UBA1221 | reverse complement strand
AAGGTACTCATATTAATTAACCGTTCGGTGCGTTCCTGTTTGTTGTTGCTCTTAATTAACCACGGGAAAATCCCGCCCGCATCTATTAAGGCACGGTTTAGTACGGCGTTTTGCTGGACACTTTGCGAAACGTTATATAAATTTTGGAAACTGGGATGGTTTTTGTTATTAACAATGTCCAAGAATTAAATCCTTAATTTTAATCCTGCAATTTACTATTATAATATCCGTAAAGAAAAATTTTTGCCGGTAAAACTTCAAAATGTTAAAAATTATGATAGAATTAACTTATGCTGAATTTATTTAAACAGGGACACCCAAAGGGCTTATATTTATTATTTTGTGTTGAAATGTGGGAAAGATTTTCTTTCTACGGGATGAGGGCGCTTATTGTTTTGTATATGATACAGGCTCTCATGTATTCAACCGAAAAAGCGGGAAACATATACGGACTTTATACGGGATTTGTCTATTTGACCCCATTGATTGGCGGTTATATTGCAGACAGATTTTTAGGCCAGAGAAAGTGTATTACTCTCGGTGCTGTTTTGATGAGTTTCGGTTTATTTTTGCTGGCATTCGGCAGTAAAAGTTTATTTTTGTTTGCTCTGTTTTTAATGATTTGTGCAAACGGATTTTTTAAATCAAATATAAGTTCTGTATTGGGTTTACTTTATGATGATAAGTCCGATAAAAAAGATTCGGCCTATACAATTTTTTATATGGGAATAAATTTGGGTGCGTTTCTATCTCCGTTTGTGTGTGCGACATTAGCATATAAATA
>DBXD01000069.1:0-8444 GCA_002309425.1 Cyanobacteria bacterium UBA1221 | reverse complement strand
TATAAACTTTTGGAAAACAGTTTGCTCGGAAATTACGGTTTAAAACCTGTAACGGCGGTTAAAAATGAGGAAGATGCCGCAGAAGATGTTAATGAAAACCAGGGAAAACGGTTAATTTCGCTCGTTGTTCTAATGCTTTTTACAATTCCGTTTTGGATATGTTTTGAGCAGGCAGGGTCGTCTTTAACCTTGTTTGCGGAATATGCTACAAACAGAAATTTCTTGGGGTTTGAAATTCCGACAGGATATTTTCAGTCCCTGAATCCGATGTTTATAATTATTCTGGCACCCTTAATGTCTTTGTTATGGGAAAATTTAAGACAGAAATCAAAAGAGCCCAAGTCTGTTGAAAAGTTTTCTATTGCGTTGTTTTTAATTTCTTTTTCATTTGTAATAATGGCATTTGCGGGGTTTTTGTCTTTAAATAATAAAGTTTCTCCGATTTGGCTGGCTGTCGGTTATTTTGTAATGACGGTTGCGGAGTTGTGTTTGTCCCCGATAGGGTTATCGTTGGTATCAAAACTGGCACCAAAGAAATTTTTGTCATTAATGATGGGAACATGGTTTTTGACGAGCTTTTTTGGAAATATGGCGGCCGGATTTTGGGGCGGAATGTACGACAAAATGAGTCCCGTTTATCTTTTTGGCGGACTTGCAGTATTCTCGTTTGTTGCCGGAGGTTTGCTGACCGTGATAAACAAAAAATTAAACTTATGAGTCTTAAAGGAATGTCTCAATCGTTTTCCAACTACATTTACCTCTCGTAATCATTTCTCTCAACTGCGGATTATTTGCATATTCGGGTAACAATTTATCTATGCAACGATATGACAAAAACTGACCGTTCGGATCTTCTTTTGTAGCCAGTTCGTAATAAACCTTAGGGTTTGAGAGATAAGAATCCAGGTGATTAATTATATAACTAAAGTTCTCACCTTTACGGGTTCTTTTAATACTTTCTAATTGAGGAATGGCATCAGGATGTTCTTTTAATGCTTTTGCTATAGCAAGAATCTCAGATGAAGTACATTTTTCCGGATTATACAAATTGTTATTATTTATCACTTGTATAATTTCGTTGTAGTACTCATTCGAGGCATTTGCCAGATTAGCAACCTCATGAGCATTGAATCTGTATTCCTTCTCTTCCTCCCGGTCTTTAATAACATTTTTCATTTGAGCAAACTCTTCCAGTTTATCGGGGTTGTTTGCATATGCAGGTACCAGAACATCAAAATCATAAATATTGTTGAATCGTTGGAGATTTTTATTTGTTTTTGTTACCTGTAAAAATTCTTCAAATTTCTCCGGATATTCACTATATGTTTCCAGTAATGTTTCATTGATGGTTATTACATCACCGTCATAATTTCTTAAATTTAAAAGTTTTTCTGCATATACAGGGTATTTTTTATAGAGTTTTGCACAATTTACAATAGATTTACCATCTACTGAGAGAAGCCATTCAGTACCATTGTTATTTTTTAAATTCAAAAACTTATTAATTTCATTACTTAAAGCATCATAATTTTGGGCTAAAACTACAGCACTCTCTGCTGAAAACCTATATTTCCCGTCTTTTTTCATCTGTAAAAATTTCTTCATGTTCTCCGGAACATTTGAATATGTTCTCATAAAATTTCCTAAATCTCTGACAGGAAAACCGTATTCCTTATATCCTCTATGTGTAAGAAATGCTATTACTCTGTCCCGATGCTTTGCCCAATAAGGAGCAGCTGCATTTATAAAGTCCTTATTCAACGCATCTTCCGAACCGGGTACCTTAAAACTTGCCAGTTCCAGTTTTTCTTTTAGATATAAAGGTTGTGTTTCTCCTTTTTTTTCAGAACCCGTAAATACAGATTTTGCATAACTATAATCTGTATTTAGAAAATTAGATTGCGGTTTATATTGAGAACTTACCTTATTGTAATTAGTATAATAATTTGAAATTGGTGCTATTCGCATGTTTTTACCCCTCTGATTTATAATATCACTATTTTATACACTGAAAGGCTTGTGAAAATATTTTTTTGCTATTTTGTAAATTTATATTAATTTGGCGGGAGTCTGTCAATAATAAATGTATGTTTGAAAAACCGGTCGGATTGCCACGCTCACTTTCGTTCGCTCGCAATGACATGATGTTGTATAATAACCTGTTTCCATTTTTTATTTGTGATTTATTGTTTCAGCAATAACTGTATTCCAACTGAAATCACCCGAGTTTATCAAAGCCTTGAATTCCGGGTTGTTTATATATTTAGGGGCTAATATTTTTATTGCACCAAGGCGTATAAATTCACCGTTCCTGTCTTTTATAACGGCCAATTCCGAAAACACTTCCGGGTTTTGGATATAAGAATCCGCATGATGGCATACATAACCAAAATTGCTATCCATACGAGCCTTATGAATAATTTCTAATTGAGGAATGACATCAGGATGTTCTTTTAGTGCTTTTGCTATGCTGTTAAGAGCTGTAGCACAACACTTATAGGGTTTATTCCAGCTTTCGGTATTTATTGCCTGTATAATTTCGTTGTAATTTTCTCCCGAAGTTTCCAGTAAGTCTGCAATTTCATAGCCGTTTAATCTGTATCCGTCATCTGTTCCGGAACTCTTAATTTTAGCTAACTCCTCCACTTCTTTAGGGTATTTTGCATAGGCAGGTACTAAATTATCAAAGTAATGGAGGTTGCTAAACCGTTCGAGATTTTTGTTGGTTTTTGTTACCTGTAAAAATTCTTCAAATGTTTCCGGATTTTCATCATATGCCTTTAATAAATTCTCATAAAAAACTATTCTCCCGTCATCATTTCTCAACTGTAAAAGTCTTTCTGCGTTTACGGGAGATTCTTGATAACTTTTTGCATAATCAACAACACGTTCTCCGGACAATGCAAAGTATGTCCCGTCATCTTGTTTTAATTTTACAAATCTGTCAATTTCTTTCTTTAAATCTTTATAGTTAGAAGCTAAAGCAGTAACACCGGATACACGAAATCGGGGTTTCCCATCAATGACTTTCATCCGTAAGAACTTTTTCATGGCTTTTGGATTTTGCAGATAAGTTTCAACGAAAGGTTTTAAATATTTAGCCTCATATTGGTGTTCATTATATCCGTAATGTTTAAGATATATTTTTACAATATCGGAATTTTCTTTCCAGTATGGAGCGGCAGCAGCTATAAAATCAGCATCCAGAGCATATTCTTTCCTGCCTGTTTTTAGTTTTGCCAACTCCATTGTTTCTGTTGGATATTTTCTGTATGTTTTTTCAACTGTTTCAAAATATCCATGGAAAGGTTCACTCCAACGATTACGGGTGCCGCCGTCATATGTAGGAACTGTCAGACATCTTAATTCTTTTAAATCTTTCTCTTGTTGTTTTTTAGTTGGTTTTGAACCTGTAAAACTCGGTACGAAACAGTCATATTCCGCTTTATTTATTTTATAAAGCGGAATATTTTGATAATTGATTTTATTGTAATTGCCGTAAAAGGTTTGTACCGAAGTTATTTTCATTATTTGTTACCCTTATGAGCACAGTATTTATCTCCTGCAGCCATTGTTAATCTGGCAACTTCAGCATCATTGAATTTATATCTGCCGCCTGCCCCATAATCTCTGACCGTAGCATATTCTTCCATAAAATCAGGGTATTTGGCATAGGCAGGTACTAACACATCATAAAAATAAAGATTATTAAATCGTTTAAGCTTTTTATTAGTTTTTGTTGCTTTTAAAAATTCTTCAAAAGCTTCCGGATATTTATTGTAAGTATCTAATATCTTTTCATTAAATACTCTTTTCCCGTCATAATTTCTTAACTTTAAAAGTCTTGCTGAATTATCTGGAGAACTACGATATAGTTTTGCCAATTCGACAATTCTTTCTCCGTTTGATAAGAAATAAGTACCGTCATCTTCTTTTAAATATACAAAATCATAAATTTCAGGAAATTCATTGTAATTTTTGGCTAAAGCCATAACACCGGTAGGGGAAAAACGAGGAGTTCCGTCCGCATTTAGCTCCTGTGAGTATATCTCCATGTTTCCCATAGTTTCCGAATCTTGATAATAAGTTTCAATGAAAGGTTTTAAGTTATCATTATCATATTTACATTCATTATATCCGTGATTTTTAAGATATTTTTCTATCAAATAAGAGTGTCCGGATTTCAATAACGGAGCAGCCGCTTCTATAAAATCAGCATCCAGTTCATATTTCTGACCGTCTATCTCTAAGTTTGCCAATGCCATTGTTTCTTTCGGGTATTTTTTGTACGTCGCTTTAATAGTATCAGTCCCTTCGCAACTTCCCCACTCCCAGCGGGGAACCTGCCTGTAAACTCTTTCCAGTTTCATATTTTTTAATTTTTCCCAATCTTCTTTGGCTTTTCGGGTTTTTTCACCTGTGAAGTATACCAAGCGTTTGTCTGCTCCTGTAAATACAGGTTCATTATAACTCTTTGGAGTATTTGCCTGCTGTTTATATTGAGAATTTACCTTGTTATAATTGCTGTAATAGTTTGAAATTGGTGCTATTCGCATATTTTATACCTCCGTTTTATAACATTATTATTTTTATACACTAAAAATTCCGTGAAAATGTTTTTTTGCTGTTTTGTAAACATTAGTTTACATTTATGGTATAAATGTTTTTATGAAAAGATTTTTTATCGGTTTACTCGATTGGATATATAAAAAAAGATGCTATTTTTGCAGGAGTTCTAAAGAGTGTGTAAAAATGTGCTCCTCCTGTTATGATGAGATGGAGCATTTATCTTGTCAGACAAACAGAATTATTGACGGGAAAAAAGTTTTTTGTGCCGGAGTTTATCAAAAGAATTTGCAAAAACTTATCAGGGGTTTAAAATACCATAATCAGCCGGATTTAGCGTATTATCTTGCAAAATTTATGGCGGAATATTTTGAAAAAATAACAGAAGACAGAGATTTTCAGATTATACCCGTTCCTATTTTTGAAAAACGTAAAAAGAGGCGTAAATATAATCATATGGAGCTTGTCGGAGAAGAATTGGCAAGACTGACCGGCATGAAATATAATCCCGAATTAATAAAAAGAATAAAAGACACAAAACCGCAATATAACCTAAAAAAACCGCAAAGGGCCGAAAATCTGAAAGATGCTTTTGAAGTTGATACAACCAAATTACAGGAGGGAAAACTGCTGATAATTGATGATATATGTACAACAGGTTCGACTTTTGAAGAGATGATTAAAGAATTTCAAAAAAACGGGATAGAAGATATAATATGCCTTGCAGCAACAACACCTTTTGGAGAATAGATGATACTGAGTGAATTTGCAAAATACCTGCAGCAATTTGATGAAGATATAACCGCTAATAAAACGACAGCCGTAAAAATTCTGTGTGACTGGATAAAACTTGTTATAAACAAAAACCCTAAAAATCATGTTGATAAAATTGTGCATAAAGAAATTATGTATGCCACAAATCCTCAGGGTGATTTTGTGATTACCGGAAAATCTGACAGCGGCAGGGTTTTGATTAATGCTTTGGAAAAATATGCCCTGAGTTATGAGAATTTTTTAATGAGCCGCTGGCTGGAAAATAAAAAACCGAAAGATTTTCATAAATAAATATTCGGATATGACGGCTAATTTATTATATTTTTACTAAATCTTTTTCTATTAAGTTATAAAATTTTTTATCAATACCATAATAATTTGTTAAATTTACGACAAACGGAAGTAAACTTTTATCAAATTCATTACAAAGAACAGAATGCATTTCATCGAAATTTTCAGCTTTAACGAGTATATCCAAATCCGATAGGTCGGTATAGTCCCCCTTCACTCTGGAGCCGTATGCATAAAACTCTGCATCATAACGGCTAATAATATCTTTTATGATTTTATAATTTTTTTCCGAAAGCCCTTTTATCACGATAATTTCTCTTGTAATTTACTTATAAAAAAGTCCGCATCTTCAATAAAATCAGGTACAATTTCCAGAAGTTTTCTTGATTTTTCCAAATTGTATTTGTGAGCGGTGTTGTTCCGCTTTTCGTAATAGTTTTTCCAATTTTCCCAATTTAAAATAAAATTGTATCCCTGCATAAACCTAAAAGTATTATTTACGGTTAATTCTTCTTCAACTTTTCCGTATATTTTTTTTAATACTCGTTTCATTAATTTTCTGGCAATTTCAAGTGAATATTCAAACCGCTTTATACATGAATCTTCAAGCATATCAACAAAATCACTTTGTTCATTTTCTTTTAAAACATGCATACTCGCCTTGAGAGTACTAATTGCTGATATTAAGTTTGAATAATCAATCTCCATGGGTGTATTCTAACACATATGTAACAATATGTAAAGATAACTTTTAAAATAGCTTTTTATATTTATGCTAAAATAGTCTTATGATAGACAGATATTCAAGAGATGAAATAAAAAATATTTGGTCAGTACAGTCAAAGTTTCAATATTATCTTCAGGTTGAATTGGCTGTATGTGATGCTTATGCAGAACTAGGCGAGTTTCCGAAGGAAGATATTGCTAACCTTAAAAATCTTGCAAAATTTGACACAGAAAGAATTGATGAAATCGAAAAAGAAGTTAAACATGACGTAATTGCATTTTTGACAAACGTTAATGAAAATGTCGGTGAATATGCAAAATATATGCATGTCGGTATGACAAGTTCCGATGTTATAGATACTGCTTTTGCTTTGCAGATTCAAGACAGCGGAAAAATCATAATGCAGGATTTGAATAAAGTAATTGCAACATTAAAAGATTTGGCGGCAGAACACAGAAACACAATTTGTGTCGGGCGTTCTCACGGTGTTCATGCCGAAATTATGACATTCGGTGTAAAATTATGCTCATGGATTGATATTTTGAGCCGCCAGAGAAACAATTTTGCATCAGCCTTAGAACAAATCAGAGTCGGACAGATTTCCGGGCCTGTCGGAACATACAGTAATATTCCGCCCGAGATTGAAGAAATTACCTGCAAAAATCTCGGCTTGATGCCGGCAAAAATTTCCACCCAAATTATTGCAAGAGATTACCATGCACATTTTATGCAGGTATTAGCATTAATTGCCTCCGTAATTGAGCAGTTTGCAACAGAAATCAGACATCTTCAAAGGACAGAGGTTCTTGAAGTTGAAGAAGGTTTCGGGAAAAATCAAAAAGGTTCATCAGCCATGCCGCACAAGAAAAATCCCGTATTAAGCGAAAACCTGTGCGGTTTAGCCAGAGTCGTCAGGGCAAACTCGATGGTTTCATTAGAAAATATTCCTCTCTGGCATGAAAGAGATATTTCACACAGTTCGGCAGAAAGAATTATTTTCCCTGACAGCTTAATTCTGGTTGATTTTATGCTTGCGAGATTAAACAATATTCTTGAAAATCTTGAAATTCATCCGAAAAACATGCTCGAAAATGCCGATAAATTCGGCGGAATAATATTCTCTCAAAAAGTTCTGCTGAAATTAATCGAAAAAGGACTTACAAGGGAAGAAGCATACAGGGTTGTCCAGAGAAATGCTCTGGATGCATTTGAAGAAAAAGGCAATTTTAAAGCAAATTTGCTTGAAGATAATGATGTAACCTCAAGATTGTCAAAAGAAGAAATAGAATCTCTGTTTGATAAAAAAGCCTTCTTAAAAAATATTGATGTTATCTATGACCGTATTTTAGGCTAGTTTTAATATTGAAAAAATCTGTCAAAATCCACATCTTCAAAATTGCATAAGAGGCGGTATATTTCATCATCTTCATCCATTCTCTGAAAATTGTAGTTGTCAAATTTCCAGTATTTTGGATTAATTCCTTTAACACGGATTATTCCGACATCTTTTAATATGTGAAGCTTCTTCTTAACAATTTCAACGGGTAAATCAACTCTTTTTGCGAGCTCAACAGCCGTAATTCCTTTATCGCTACTGCATTTTTCAGGAGTTAAAAACATTAATTCAAGTCCGACGGACTTTAAATCTTTATCTTCAATTTCTTCTGTTTCATAATCATACATACCAAGATAATACCAAAAAAATATACTATTTTTACCATTCTTTTGGAGGGTTTTAAATTGCTGTAATAATTTTCTCTAAGCACAAAAAGAAAGTCTCGTCGATTGACAAGACTTATAAATATACATTTACCCCACATCTTTTATATCATGAAATAAAATTTTTGTCAACAGACATGTTGAGTATTTTTAAATGAGGATGCGGAAAAAGTCGAAAAATGACAATTTTTCGAACTTTTTCAAATCCGACTCAAGGTGTGTGAGAGTCAGCATAGGTGCGGGATAGCACGTAGGCTGACTCGAAACCGTTCCACTGAGTTTGCAGGAAAAATTTTAATTTTTCCGCAAACTCATATGTAAATTAGGCTTCTTTCTTTTTATCCAAAAGCAGTAACAACGGAATAAT
>DBXD01000064.1 GCA_002309425.1 Cyanobacteria bacterium UBA1221 | reverse complement strand
GAACCAAACATTGTTAAAAATCTTCTATATGAATCGTAGCAGAAACGGGGGTTATTAGTTAATTTTACCATAGCCTCAACGGTTTCATCATTCAAACCGAGGTTTAAAATTGTTTCCATCATACCCGGCATTGAAACTCTTGCGCCGGAACGTACTGAAACCAACAACGGATTTGTTGTATCTCCGAATTTTTTACCTGCTTTTGCTTCAACATCTTTCAGGGCAAGTTTTACTTCGTCCATCAACCCTGACGGCATAACATTACCGTGGTTAATGTAGTCCATACAGGTTTCTGTTGTGATTGTCAATCCCGGAGGAACCGGAAGATTTAAATTTGTCATTTCGGCAAGGTTTGCCCCTTTTCCGCCCAAAAGGCTGCGCATATTTGCGTTACCTTCGTGGAAAAGCCATACTCTTTTTTCTGTCATAGTTTTCCTTTCCATGCTTATAAAATAATCACCTTAATATAGAAATCCTTTTCTACAATAAAATAGTAACATGCTCAATATTTAAAGACAATAGGGGTATTTTGCATTTTATATGCACTCGCTAAAAAATAATGGTCAGGCTAATAAACCTGACCATTATTAGATTTTACTAAACTGTTAATTACACTTCTATTTTGCTTGACCTTGACAATACCGAAGCAACCCATCCCAGACAGCCAAGTCCTACAATTGACGGGATTGTCCATTTTACCTGTGTTTTACGGATTTTGTCAATCAAGTCTTTATCGGCATTTACGTCCAGTCCGTATTTTTTTGCAATTTTTTCATCAGATCTGAGTGCATAATAGGCTGTTGAAATTCCTATAGGCAACCCTGATGACCAAAACGTTGCTCTGTTTCTTGCTTTTTTAACAATTGCCTGTTTTTCAGCCTCAGAACGTTCACTTGGGACAAACATATCCGTTTTAGGATTACGTTCAAATGTCTGAGCCCCAAAAATAGGAGCTCCCGCATCTTCATTACCTCTGAATACTATTTGCGGATAATTTTGACTTGCATACACACCATTTAAACCATTTACTGCATCTACTGACATACAAAACCTGCCTTCCGTAACAAAAACTACACCTTACTATGTATATATAAAAACATTTTGCAAAAAAAAATTGCGTATAATTAGTCTGCCGCAATCCGTAAAAGATATAAATAGCCTATTGACAAGAGTTTTAGAAATTTAACATAAATTTACAAACGAATTATATTACAGGACATGAAATACCCGAATGGATTTCCTGCAAATAAAAATAACAAAGACATCCGGAGGAGCAAAAAATTTAGCTCACAACTTACAATTTTTGATTAACTTTTTAGACTATTTAACTTTCTATCAGCATACTCGCACCGATTACACCGGCAGTATTACCAAGTTGGGCCGGTACAATTTCAACGGCTTCACCTGCAATTTTCATAGCACGCTGTTTTACGGTTTCTCTGATGGGATTCAGCAAATAATCACCCGATGCGGAAACTCCTCCGCCTATAATAACCTTTTCTGGGTTTAAAAGATTAATAACACTTGATAAACCAATTCCTATATATTCACCGATTATGGTAAATATACGTTTTGCAACCGGATCACCCGCTTTTGCGGCTTCATAAACTATATAGGGTGTAATATCAGGATTCGCGAGTTCTCTGAATTTTGTTGATTTTCCGCCCAAAATATAATTTTCTGCCATAGCAACAATCGCAGGCCCTGAAGCAAAAGCCTCCATACAACCGGTATCACCGCAACCGCATATAGGCCCGTCATGCATTTGAAGTTTTATATGTCCGATTTCGCCAGCTGCATTTGAGGCACCTCTGACCAGCTTTCCGTTGATAATCAGGCCTGAGCCGATACCCGTACCGACCGTAATACATATAAGATTTTCGCAACCTTTTCCTGCACCGAAATTAAGTTCACCTAATGCCGCGCACCTTACATCATTATCAACACGGGTAGGAATATGAAATTCATCTTCTATCATTTTTGCAATAGGAATATCAACCCAGCCGGGAATATTTGGGGCCAATCTTACAACTCCGGATTTGTAATCCACCTGCCCCGGAAAACCAAAGCCGATACCCTGAATATCTTCCGTTTTACTTTCTGTTTCTTTTAACAGAGTATGAATTGCCTCTTTAATATTATTTATTGTATATTCGTAACCCATTTCAGCATGAGTCGGAATTGAATTTGAATATATTATTTTACCGTCAGGACTCACCAGCGCCAGTTTTACATTTGTACCGCCAACATCTATTCCTATTCTGTTTTGAACCATCTTCTACTCTCCCTTATAAATAATCTCTGAACTTATAATAAGACAAAAATATCATTTTTAAAATATTTGTCCTTTTAAGTTCATGTTATAATTTATAAGGAATAAGAAGAGGACATGCAAATGACAAAACAAGTAATAGTATCAGGAATGCGTCCCACAGGGAAGTTACATCTCGGGCATTATCTCGGGGTAATTCAGAATTGGGTTGAGTTACAGCACAAATATGACAGTTATTTTTTTGTTGCTGACTGGCATGCTCTCACAACAAAATATGATAAAACGGATGAATTAAAACAGGATGTGTTGGAAGTTGCAATGGATTGGCTTGCATCAGGTATTGACCCTGAAATTGCAACAATATATGTTCAATCTCATATTCCTGAAATCGCTGAATTAAACATTTACCTTGGAATGGCAACTCCTCAAAATTGGGTTGAACGTGACCCGACCTTAAAAGATATGGCAAAAATATTGAGGACCAAAGAAGGGCAAAATTCTCAAATCAGTTACGGCTTGATGGGTTATCCAGTCCTGATGAGTGCGGATATTATGATGATGAATGCAGATGCCGTTCCTGTGGGGAACGATCAGGTTGCACACATTGAAATAACAAGAGATATTGCAAGAAGATTTAATAATATATATAATACGGAATTTTTCAAAGAACCGAAACCGCTTTTGAATAAATGTTCCCTGATTTGCGGGTTAGACGGTAACAAAATGGGAAAATCTTTCCATAACGATATTAAAATTTCCGACACAGCAGAGGACACAGCGAAGAAGATTATGACGGCGATTACCGACAGAAGCCGCATGAGAAAGACCGATTTGGGACATCCCGATGAATGCGAGGTTGCATTCAAATACTGGCAAATTTTCGGTTCCGAACAGGAACTTGAAACGATTCGTCCGGAATGTGAAAAAGGCGAAAGGGGCTGCGCTGACTGCAAACGCCAACTAGGCTGCAAAATTAACGAAAGACTAAAAGAAATTCGTGAGCGCAGAAGCTACTATGAAACTCATCCTGACGAAGTTAAAGATATATTATCCCAAGGGGACAAAAAAGCAAGGGCAAGAGCAAGCGAAATTATTTCTCAAGTGAGAGATATTGTCAGAATGTATTAAAAAATGCTACGCATATTTTACGGAAGATTATAGAACTGATTTGGTCGCTTATATAAAGGATTTCCGGCAGTTTTAATTTCTTCTTGCCATATTTTATTGCCGCTATTTTTTAAATAAAAATTTTTTTACGGCAAAAAAATTTTTTTACACGTTTTATACCGGATGTAACATATTAAGTTTAAGGAGAAAGATTGATGAAAATTAACGCTGTAAGCAGTTTTAACAACACACATGCTCCATATTTCGGAGCAGAAATTGAAATGACCTCTTATTTGGTTCAAGGCATTAAATACGTTAAGAGTAAAGGGAATTTAAATGAAAAAGCTCAGTTAATTAATTATCTGGATCAAATAAAGGATGACAAGGAAATGAAAAGCTTCCTTATACAAGATATTCGGTATAATTACCCTCAGAGGACAGAAGAAATATGCGTGTTAACAGACGGCGTTGCCAGGAGTGTAGCTAAATGTCCGCGAGATAGAGCAAGCGAATTCGGCAAGGGTAAAATAAGCAGCAGAAAATACTTCCTGAAACATATGGGGGACTTTATAAGCATGCAGTACGGAAAAGACAAACAAACGGTTTTATCTGACAAAAAGCCCGGATATGTCAAGACAGCACAAGCCGCTGTCGCCAAAGCGAACAAGAAACTTGATGCGAAATTGGACGGTTATATTAATACATTTGCCTGATTAATTACACTGCAGCAGATGATTTATACGAAACTAAACATTTTGCAAGTTGGTCAGGGCAGCTTGTCCCTTTGCCGCCGCAATTTATGCCCTGCAATTTATCAATTACATCATCAATTTTCATCCCTTTTATAAGAGATTTTATTCCCTGCAAATTCCCGTTGCAGCCGCCAAAAAATGCTGCATCTTCCACTCTTCCGTCATCACTTAACTGAACCTGCATAACCTGGCAACAAACACCTTGCGGATGATATTCAATAACTTTGCTCATATATACCCCCTTTCCCTGTATTTTATCACAAATATACTTTGTGATATAATTTTTTCAAAAGGGGACAGATGTGAGAAAAGATTTTAATTTTGAGAGATTAAATTTTGTAACGGCAGGCATGCCGCTGAGAACGGGTAAGGGGAGTTATCCGGAAGCATTTGACATTATTCGGGATATGGATTTGGACGGAATGGAGCTTGAATTTGTCCACGGCGTCAGGATGAGTCCCGAGTCAAAAGAAAAAGTAAAAACACTTGTAAAAGAGAGGAATCTCATAATTTCCGCTCATGCACCGTTTTATATCAACTTAAATTCTCAGGAAGAAGAAAAAGTGGAAGCAAGCGTTCAGAGAATTATTGAAACCGCAGTGACGGCTTTTGAAGTCGGCGGGTTCAGCATCACTTTCCATGCGGCTTTTTATATGGGAAAAGACAAAGAAACCGTTTATAATCAGGTAAAAACTCAAATAGAAAAAATTAATTCGGTTCTGGAAAGAGAAAACGCCGATATCTGGATTAGACCGGAAACAACAGGGAAAGCAACCCAATGGGGGGATATTGATGAAATTGTAAGATTATCAAAGGAATTTGACAATGTGCTTCCATGCATTGATTTTTCACATATTCATGCCCGTACTGCAGGAGAATTTAATACTTATGACGAATTCTGTACTATTCTTGAAAAATTGGGAACTGTCGGTGATTATGCAATAGAAAACTTCCACGGGCATCTTGCAGGTATTGACTATGGCGCTAAGGGCGAGAAAAAGCACCTAAACCTTGAAGAATCCGATATGAATTATAAAGACCTGATGAAAGCAATGAAAACTTTCGGAGTAAAAGGTTCATTGGTTTGCGAGAGTCCGAACATAGAAGATGATACAGCTCTTATGAAACAGTTTTATATGTCTTTGTAAATCAAAAATTAATCATAAAAAATCGGGAAACCTTAATCTTGGCTTCCCGATTTTTTTATTCTTTAAAATTACTCTGCAGAATTTTCAACAATTCCCTCTGACGGGATATTTAACTTCTGACCGATTGAAAGTCTGTTTGCATCTTTCATATTGTTTGCTTTTACAATAGCATTGACTTTTTCCGGAGAATATGTACCATAGAAACTTTTTGCGATTTTTTCCATTGTATCGCCATCCTGAACTATATATTCTCTATATGATTGAGAAGATGAAGTCTGAGAAGATGTTTCATTGTTTGATTTTGAAGCACCGAATAGGCCAAACTTCTTTGCTGTTCCTGAACTTTCTGTTGCTGTTTCTTCAGAAACCGCTTCACTTGATGAAGTAGCACTCACATCAACGGTTTCGGAAACACTTGCACTGTTTTGTCCTTCAATCTCGGAAGAAACATTATCGCCCGAGCCTAAATTACCTGAACTCATGCTTATAACGGCAGACAAAGCCAGAGTCGTCACAACACCTGCAACAAAACCCAGTCCCAAATATACTATCGGAGAGCGTTCTCCTTTTGGAATTCTAAAATCTTTCCATAACAGGTCAAGTTCTTTTTCTTTGCTCGGTCTTACATAAACCTCCGGAGAACCGTCTTCTATCGGTTCACTGTTTACGGCATAATCATCAACCGAACTGTTGCTTCCGCTAAGATTGTTGTATTTTGATAAGGCTTCTAATACAGCCATTTTTTCTTTTGACAAATTTGATCTTCTGATTGTAGAACTTTTCATATTTCCCTGCCCCAATTGCTATCACATTGTGTTGGTATCGTAACACAAGAAAAGTTAAGTATCAAGATTTTTGTTAATTTTAATGAAGAGGCTTACACAAAAACTTACGTTTTACTGTTCACTTTTCTTTACACCTTTGTTGAAAATTTCCATGTTCGTGGGATAATTTTATTAAGGCTAATTAATTTACATATAAATAGCGAGAGTACACAATATAAAAAAGGAAAAAGAAAAATGGCAAGAAAGACTCCATTAGAGAAAATCAGAAATATTGGTATTGCAGCTCACATTGATGCCGGCAAAACCACTACTACTGAACGTATCCTGTTTTATACAGGTAAAACTCATAAACTCGGTGAAGTTCACGACGGTGCTGCCGTAACCGACTTTATGGAACAAGAAAG
>DBXD01000037.1:8062-9336 GCA_002309425.1 Cyanobacteria bacterium UBA1221 | reverse complement strand
GACTCAGGATACTTAACAAGACGTTTGGTTGACGTTGCTCAGGACGTTATAATCCGTGCAGATGATTGTCATACCGATAAATGTATTAATATGAAGCCTATTAAAGACGGTGATACAATTATTGTTCCTTTGATAGACAGGTTATTGGGCAGAACTATTGCTCAGGATGTTCTTGATGAGAACGGTAATGTCATTGTGACTAACGGTACAACCATAGACAGAAAAGATATAAGAAAACTTTCAAAATTAAATCAGGATAAATTAAATGAGGAAGGTTTGAAAGTTCGTTCAGGTCTGACTTGCGGACTTGAATACGGTATATGCCAAAAGTGTTACGGTTGGGCGATGACTACTCAAAAACTGGTTGATATCGGTGAAGCTATCGGTATTATCGCAGCTCAGTCAATCGGTGAACCCGGAACACAGCTTACAATGAGAACATTCCACACCGGCGGCGTATTTAAAGGTTCAGGTGCTATGAAAACCGTTGAATCTGCTATTGCAGGTGAAGTAGTTTCAGGTGTAAAAACCAGAGAAATCAGAACCCGTCACGGTGATGTAGTTAGAATTTCTAATTACGAAGCCGATATTGAAGTTAAAGGTTCTAAGAAAACCGAAAAATATCATATCCCGGCAGGTTCGACTATTTTCTTTGAAAATGGTATGAAGATTGACAAAGGCTTCAAACTTGCGACTTATGAGCCGGTATCTCAGGGTGACGGTTCCCGTTTGACAGAAAAAGCTACAAAAGATATTACAACTGACTTGTCAGGTGAAGTAGTATTTGAAGATTTTGTCGCTGATGAAAAGAAAGACAGACAGGGTAATATTTCCAGAACAACCAATAAGCAGGGCGTTGTTTGGGTATTAGGCGGAGATGTTTACAATCTTCCCGGCGGTTCAAAAGTGCTTGTAAAAGACGGCCAGGCTGTTAAAGCAGGTGAAAAACTGGCTGAATCAACAACAGCTTCAGAACACGGCGGCGAAGTTCGTTTCCCGGAAGACCTTGTTGTAGAAGAGGTTAAATTTGAAGGAAAGAAAATCAAGAAGATTGTTCAAGGTAAGGAAATTACTATTGTAATTGCTTCTTTGACTCCTGAAAATGCAACATTTGAACAAACCAAAAAAGAACAATTATGGACAGTTAAGAAAACAGGTGAAAGATATATTGTTAAAGCTCCTGTTGATACTCCTGTTGAAAACGGTATGATTATTGCAGAATTACTGGATGATGATTGTGCGGTATCTTCTTCAGGTGAAATAAGATATATTGA
>DBXD01000037.1:3972-7998 GCA_002309425.1 Cyanobacteria bacterium UBA1221 | reverse complement strand
CTACTTTGAAGATGGTCGAAAACGGAACATTCGTTACTGCGGGTACGGAAGTTGTAAAAGACGTATATTGCCATATTGACGGTATTGTTGAATTCAAAGAATATAATGATATAATTCATGAAATTACTATTCGTCCCGGTGAAGTTCACCAGCTTGCTAATGTTGGCGCTTTAAAGGTAGACGAAGGTGAAGTAATCAAAAAAGGAACCGTAATTGCTGACGGTATAAAGGCTAAAGCAACTTCTATCGTTACAATTATGGATTCTTCAATGGATGATATAACTATTGATGATTTGGATGAAGAGCTTGATGCAACTTTAAATCTTGATGAAGACAGTATTTCAAATCAGCCTATTCAGATTCTTGTAAGACCTGTTCAGGTATTAAAGGTTGAGCAGAAGGCTGTATCAATCAAATTCAATACAACAGATGAATTAATTGATATCGTTCCCGTAACTCAGCTTCAGTACAAGGACGGTGCAAGAGTCAGAAATCTTGACGGTTCTACTATTACAAGAACAAGTTTGGTTCTTCAGATGCAGGGTTATCTGTCGCACTTGAAAGGTATGGTTGAACTTGACAGCAGCAACAATTTGAGAATAGTCGTTCTTGAAAACTTGATTGTTCGTCGTGAACAGGAAAGTAACTCAAAAATTACATCTTCATTACAGACAGAGTTGCTTGTAAAAGACGGCGATGTGATTGAAGCAAAAACTCCGATTGCAAAAACTCAGGTTCTTTCCGTAAATGATGGTGTCGCTTCAATTAATGATAAAGAAGCAGAGTCCAGAAGGTTGCTTCTTACAAGTGAATCCTATGAAAGAAGAGTTAAAATTTCAGGAAAAGCTTCTGTTAAGAAAGGCGATTTCGTTAAATACGAACAGGAACTTTCTGACAAGGGTGATAAATCAACAACATCAGGTCAGGTAATTTCAGTAAGCAAAGGTGAAGTCGTAATCAGAAAAGGCAGACCATATCTGGTAAGCCCCGGAACAATGCTTCTGGTTGATTTGGGTGCATTGGTTCTTCGAGGTGATATGATTGCATCTCTGGTTTACGAAAGACAAAAAACCGGTGATATCGTTCAAGGTTTGCCGAGAGTTGAAGAACTTCTTGAAGGCCGTAAACCAAAAGATTGTGCAATCCTTGCAGAAGAAGACGGAGTTGCCGAAATCGAAACAGATGAAGATTTACCAAGATTGTACCTGGCTAATGAAAATGGCAGAACAGAGATTAAGTATGCTATTGATTCGAACATTATAGTTCATGACAAGCAGAAAATAACAAAAGGTCAGCCATTGACATCAGGTCCGATGAATCCGCATGACGTTATCAGACTTTGCGGTCCGGAAGCTGCACAACAGTATTTGGTAGATGAAGTTCAGCGTGTATACCGATCTCAGGGTGTTGAAATTGCAGATAAACACGTTGAAATTATCGTTCGTCAAATGACCAAGAAAGTTAAAGTTCTTGATGCGGGTGATACAAAACTTCTGCCGGGTGAATTAGTTGAAGTTCAGACATTTGAACGTGAAAATGCTGAAGTCCAAAAGAATGGCGGAACTCTTGCAACTTGTGAATATATGTTGCTGGGTATCACAAAAGCTTCATTAAATACTGAAAGCTTCATTTCGGCAGCATCATTCCAGGAAACAACAAGAATCTTAACGGAAGCTGCGGTTGACGGAAAGAAAGACTTGTTGAGAGGTCTGAAAGAAAACGTTATTATCGGTCGTTTGATACCGGCAGGTACAGGTTTCCACCACTTGTCAAATGCAAACGAAGAAAAAGAACGTGAAGCAAGAAAACGTGCTGTTGCACAGCGTAATCAGGCAAGAAAACCATCTGCAATTTTGGAAGAAATCGAAGGTATGTTTGGTACTCCTGATTTGGCTGTTGATGATAACGGCATAATTGATGAAGAATAATTATTTATTCAATAAATCTAAAAACAGATTCTCTATATAGAGAATCTGTTTTTTATTACATCATTTATATCAAGACAAAGAAATAAAATTTTGTTAGAATATCCGTACATACTTAAAAAGAGGACAGTTGATGGCAAAACCCTTAATGCTTAATAAAACAATAGATGAATACAGGAAAAATTTCTACAAGATGTATCATAGTACCATTGTTCCTATATTTGTTAAATACGAACGTGAACGTAAGAGTGAATTGCTGGCACTTATTATATTTGTTTCAATATCCGCCTTTATGGCAATAATATCCTATCAGGGGATGACAAGGGCAAACGCCGACGGTTCATATGGCTACATTAATATTGTATGCTTTTTATTGCTTGTAGTTTCTGTTATTGCTACCATTGCTTTACCTTTTTATTTTTATAATAAATTTTTAAAAAAATTGAAAAGCGAGTGTATGCAAAAATTACTGAAATTATTTGGAGATGTTAATTGGTTTTGGAATGTTCATCTTATTGATGATAAAGAATTGTACAACAGCGAGTTGTTTTCAGATTATAACATGCGGACAACAGATGACAGTTTTATGGGAAGTTATAAAGGTGTAAAGTTTCAAATTTCTGAAACCAAGCTGCAGCAGGAAACACACAATGGCAGGTATAGGAGGGTATACACTATATTCAAAGGGGTTGTAATCAAATTTGACGCGAATAAACCAGTTCGCAATAAAACTATTGTGGCAACCAAGGGTGATATTTATATAGGACCGACGAGTGCGGTTTATTCTTTGTGGGCTGCCGTTGCATATTTGGCCTTAACTATGTTTTCTGATATAAGCAGAGGCTATTCATCAGAGATGATTTTTTTTAAAGCTGCTTTTATTGTGATAATTATTTTGGGTATGTTTATTGCAAATTTTATAAACAGGGGTAAGAAGGAAGTTTTAAATGAAATAAAACTTGAAGACCCTGAATTCAGTAAAAGGTATAAGGCATACTCGTCAGATCAGATTGAGGGAAGATATTTGATAACCCCTGCATTTATGGAAAGATTTAAGAATATACAAACGGCATTTGGTTCAAGGATGGTAAAATGCTCTTTTTATAACGACAGTTTAATGTTTGCGATTTCAACCAACAAAAATCTTTTTGAAATAGGGAATTTATTTTGCAGTCTGGAAAATCCAAAACAGTTGGAAACGTTTTTCAACGAACTTACTTCAATTTTTATGCTGGTAGATTATTTTAAGTTAGACGAAAAAACAGGATTGTAATGTGATATAACTGACAATACTGTTTCTCATTACATTGTTTACATCAAGACAAGTAAATAAATTTTTGTTAGAATGGGTTAATTGATGTTTGGTGAAAGGTTTGTTGATGGCAAAATCTGTTACTTTAAATAAAACAATGGATGAATACAGAAAAGATTTTTATAAAATCTACAATAGCACTATTATACCTATATTAAAAAAATATGAAGTCGAAAGAAAAGAAAAACTTAAAAAACTTCGTATTTATTGGGGTGCTTTAGGGATTTTATGTTTGATTACCGGATACTATGCTTTTAATTTAAATGGGATAACGCAATCTGAATTTCAACAGAATACAAATTTTATACTATTTTTTATTTTAATCTCTGTAATTATAGCAATATCTGTAATTTTTAATTTTAAATTTGTAGAAAAATTAAAAAAGGAGTGTATCCCGCATATTCTCAAGTTATTTGGTAATGTAAAATGGCATAATGAGGTTAATACGATTAGTAATACAGATTTACGCGATAGTGATTTGTTTGCTGAATTTAATCGCAGATCAACAGAGGATAGTTTTTCCGGCAGTTACAACGGTGTAAAATTTAAAATAGCGGAAACTCTTTTGGGATATAAAGATGAATCAGATTCCGAAAAAGAAAAGCATGAGGTAACTATATTTAAAGGTGTTGTTATAAAATTTGATGCAAATAAGCAAATTAGCAATAAGACTATTATTATTACACGAGGTGATGAAAAGTTTAAGAATTCTGATTTAATATTTATTTTACCGTTTATGATATTTGCAATAACAGGAACATTATGGATTCAGGCATGTCTTGAGTTACC
>DBXD01000037.1:0-3927 GCA_002309425.1 Cyanobacteria bacterium UBA1221 | reverse complement strand
AAATTTATATTTTCATTAGGTGATAAAAACACCGGTAAACTTAAAGAATTAAAATTAGAGGATCCTGAATTCAATAAAAAATATAAGGCATATTCCTCAGATCAGGTCGAGGGAAGATATTTGATAACCCCTGCATTTATGGAAAGGTTTAAAAATATTCAAACAGCATTTGGAACAAAGAAGGTAAAATGCTCTTTTTATAACGACAGTTTAATGTTTGCGATTTCAACCAACAAAAATCTTTTTGAAATAGGGAATTTATTTTGCAGTCTGGAAAATCCAAAACAGTTGGAAACATTTTTCAACGAACTTACTTCAATTTTTATGCTGGTTGATTATTTTAAGTTAGACGAAAAAACAGGATTGTAATAAAATTTATTCCGGATTTTCCGGATTTTTTTATATGTGATTGTAAAAACTTCTTAATATTTCTAAAACCGAATAACAAAAAATATTTTTTACAAGGTTTAATCAGGTATGTGGAAAGAGAAAGGAAATAATTATGAGAGTCGGAAGCATCCAAAATTATCAATCTGCAAATATAAATTTTAAAGCCCAAATCGGTGACACGAATTATTTAAGAGAAGGTGTCAGATATTGGGGAAGCAATGGTACAATAGAACAAAAAACAAGGCTTTTAAACTATTTACAACAAATAAAACAGGATGAAAATATAGGGAAAGTTTATTTCTATAAAAAAGATAATAATTGTTCCGACGAAGTCGGGTATTATGCCCGTATAGATAATGGTGAACCGATGCTTATTGACGGTCCGTACGCGTTTTCGCGGGAGAAAATAAAAACTGCTCCTAATACATATTCATATGCCCAGGATATAAAAAACTTCATTTATACATTAGGATATTTTATCAAGAAGCATTATGGTGAAGGTGTATTTGAAAAATTGACAAAGCAAGAACCGGAATACGTTAAAGAATACCATACCGTGCAGAAAAGAACAGATATGCAATTAAGAACCGACCTGAGAGATACCTTAGGTTTTGCGCCTCTGAGTTATGATAAAAGATGTGATGGGGTAAAAATTCCAACGGACGAACTTGGACTCCCTCTGAACGAAGTCTACATATGTTAAAATGCAAGAGTAGATTTTAGTCTGTTGGGTAAAAAATAACAAAAGGTACGCTACACAATGGGTAGGGTGCTTTTTTATGTGCGAAAATTTTTTAAGGGTAAAAAACTTAGCTTGTTTGTGTCTTACAAATTTTCCTGTTTATAATTTGTAAACTTTTGTAAATACGGGTTTAGGCTAACGCAATTTTTTCTTTATTTACCGGAGCTTTTGAGCGAAGGCGAAAACCGAATATGCATGTACCGTCGAGAAAACTCTCGGCATATATTTTACCCCCGTGCAATTCAATAATTTTTTTAGACAGATATAACCCCAGTCCTGTTCCCGCATTACTTGAAGCAACTGAATTATAGCAGGAAAACTTGTCAAATATTTTTGATATTTTTTCTTTCGGGATAAAAATACTTTTGTTTGTTACTGAAAAATTTAAAGACTGGTTTCCTGTGGTCAGGTCGATTATTATTTTTGAATCTTTTTCTCCGTATTTTATTGCATTTGAAATAAGATTTGTAATTACCCGCTGAATTTGGAACTTGTCAGAATATGTCATTGATTGATTTTCGGGGAGATTTAGTAACAACTTTTGATTCTTTTCGGCGGCAAGTTTGTTAAGAATACTACAAATATCTCTGATTTGGGTTTTGATATCATAAGAAGTTTTGTTTAGGATTAACTTGTTACAGTCACATTTGTAGGCGGTTAGAATATTTATCACAATATCGTAAAGATATTTTTCAGAAAGCAGCATTTCCTGAATAACTGTTTCCTGCAATTTGTTTAAATGCCCGAATTTACCCGCAAGCAACAGCTCTAATGTGCGAGCCTGTGCTATTGCAGGAGTTTTTAAATCGTGTATAAGTGTTGCCAGAAAAGATTCCCGTTCTTTTTCTCTTATTTGCCGGTTGTATATGCATGAATGAAGTTTACAAAGTGTTGTGAGCAGATTGCTTTCTGGGTGTGTTCCTTTATAATTCAGTAAAGTTTTTATATTTTGCGGCAGGTTTTTATTCCCAAATATACCGTAGCGATTTACTACATGGATTTGAAAAATCAGGCATACTGTGACTACTAAAAAAATCAACAACATCTCAATATCTACCGCTTTTTATAAATCTTATCATATTGAATATTGATTAATAATTACCCTGCTGGCTAGATTATGATGGTATTGTCCAGTTGTGTATATCAGTTTGATAAAATCTTTTTTTTTAATTATAATTTTTTTATGAAATTTAAACAGCGAATCAGAGAGAAAATAAAAAATACAAGCATTCTGGATAAATATATACTAAAACAGGTAATTGAAGTTTTTATTATGGGGGTATGTATTTTTACTACCATAGTCTTTGCGTCTGATACGTTTATAACATTGATAAAGCAAATATCCCTGTTTGGGATTCCTTTTCACGTCGCATTATTGATGATAGTTCTTAATTTACCTTCGGTCATTGTATTGACTATTCCTATGGGGGTTCTTTTATCAACCGTAATGACTCTGAACAAGTTGAGTCTTGATTCGGAAATTACTGTATTAAGGGCTTGTGGTGTTGGTATCAACAGGATAGCGAAACCAATATTTATATTTGCGGCGATTATGTGTATATGCAGTTTTATTATAAATGAAACAGTAGTGCCGATTGCAACAAAATATTCAAAAGACCTTGCACTCTGGTCTTTGAGTCAAAAAAATGTGCCAAACGGTAAAGAAAATTTTGTATTTAAGGAACTTGATTCAAGCGGAATGATGCGAAGGCTGTTTTATGTAGGTAATTGTGAAGATAAAGTTTTATATAATATAACAGTTTTGGACACTTCCAAAAAAGATACTATACAGGTGCTTCAGGCAAATACAGGTAAAACTACCCCGTCAGGCTGGGACTTCCATAAAGGGGCTGTGTATACTATTGATGAAAGAGGAAAAGTCTTAAACACTACACTGTTTGAAGATTCAAACGTAAAATTTGGTTTGGATTTAACAAAGCAGTTAAACAAGAATTTGGCAAAAGAAATGAATTTTACCGGACTTTTAAAATTTATTGCAAAGGGTATGAAACATCTTGGACAAGGGGAAAGAAACGCAATAGTAATTTCACTTTATGATAAATTGGCGTTGCCTGTTACAACAATCGTACTTGTTCTGGTAGGGGTTCCTCTTGCTATTACACCGCCAAGAGTACGTTATAACAGAGGTTTCCTGTTCTCCATATTGATAATATTTACATATTATCTGATTAGGGCATTGTCTATATCTTTTGGTGAAGCGGGAGCAATACATCCGTTGCTTGCAGCCTGGCTCGCAAATATGATACTTGCGGTATTCGGTTTTATAATGTATTACAGAAAAGCATACACAATAACCTAAGGCAGACACAATCCGAATTGGCAATTTGTATTATCCGGCAATTGCGGAGTTAAGTTTGAAGGCGAATATTGCGGTGTCGTTTCTCCGCTGTTCATACGCATACTATCATATGGCTCAACATATTGCGGCACAAATGCGGAGGGCTTTTTGATGTTGCCCAGGTTGTCGGGCAAATATTTATCCCGGACTTCACTGCTTGAAAGAACCGAGTCAGATGGTGCGGCGCATGCATCCGTAAGCCGGCATGCGGAAAAGACCGGCAGTGATAAGAATAAAATAATAGTAATATACATATATTTTTTCATAGGCTTCCTTTCGTTCTTATAGACAGATTAAACGGTAGAGAGCCATTTTTCATTGTCCAAAAGTAGAAAATATAACTTTGCGAATTTAAATATTTATTTAATTGTAACGAATGTAAATTTTTAGAGAAAAAAATTAAAGAAAACTGAAAAAAGACCGTAAAAGTAAAAGT
>DBXD01000083.1:1500-8696 GCA_002309425.1 Cyanobacteria bacterium UBA1221 | reverse complement strand
GAGAACTTCTCTTTACTATTACGATAAAGGCCGTTTTGAGTATTGGGCGGGAAGATACAAAGATGCCGTAATTGACATAACAAAGGGAATTGACCTGAGACCTACGGAAAATAAATATATTGACCGCGGCGATTGTTATATGGAGTTGGAAGAGTATGACCAGGCAATGTCGGATTTCAACAAAGCAATTGAAATTGAGCCGGAAAGCGCAAGAGCACGTGCCCGCAGAGGAATTTTATATAAAACCCTCGAACGGCTTGAAGATGCGGAAAACGATTTCAAAAAAATATTAGAATTATATCCGGACAGTGACAGGGCTATGACAGAACTCGGCAAAACGGGAATAGAATTGGGAAGAAAAGACTCAATGAAATATTTTAATAAAGCAATAAAAGTAAATCCTTGTGCAGAAAACTATTATAACAGAGTTGTTGCAAGAGCAGAAATACTTAAAAGGCAGAATGATCTTGAAAACCTGGCGGCAGGAAAATTTATAGAAAATGAAAAGTCGTCATGCATAATCTTTAATAATGAACAGGCAAAAGACGATATAAAAGATCTGGATAAAGCCATTGCTTTAAGCCCTGAAGATACGGATTATTTCCGTTTAAGGGCACAAAGATATAACTATTTAAACCAATATGAAAATGCGTTAAAAGACTGTGAAACATTAATTGAAATGGAGCCTGAAAACAAAGAATGGCACTTAACCAGGGCATATTGCAAATTTAATACCGATGATTATGACGGGGCAATTGAAGGATTTGATACATACCTGAGCATGAATGAAGGTGTCGGAGATGACTTTCTTTATTGCATAAGAGGGGCTGCCAATTATGAACTCGGGGATTTAAACAATGCCCTGAATGATTTTACAAAGGGTATCGCAATTAAAGAAACCGATGAAATTTATTATTACAGAGGTTTGACAAACTATAAACTGAAAAATTTCGTTCTGTCATACAAAGATTTTAAAAAATCATTGGAGTTAAATCCGAATATAGAATCTGAGTCAGAATACAGAATCCCTAAACTTATAAAAATGTTTATAAAGAAAAAAGATAATAAAAATGTGCCAATCGGTCTGGCGAAAATAAAGGACTAAAAATGATTAAAAAACTATCCTTATCAATATTATGCGCTTCGCTTTTAGTAACAACAGTTTTTGCAAAAGAATTCGGACTGTATGACCATTATTATCTTGCACCGAATCCCGAAAACACGGTTACAAATCCCGCAGGGAGTCAGGTAGTAAAAGTTGACCGAGAACGCGGATACTATGTTGACGGCAGAGGTCAGGTGCCGGAATATTCAAGGATTCCCCCTCCGAACGAGGATAAGATTCCAAAAGATCCTCACCCGACAAGAACTGTCGTTCCTTTTGACCGATACTATGATATCAATAAACTCGGTATGCGAAGACACCCTGCAATGACACCATGGATTTCAAATTACAATTGTCATTATTCAAACAGACGGGCAAAACCTTATACAAAAGAAGAATATATAGATGTGTGGTGTTCCGGCGATAAAGGGGTAAATGGGGTTGATTGTCAGTCAGAACATTACGCAATAAGTTTTGTACGGGCAAGAGATTGGAGTTACGGTGTAATCAAAGCACCAATTAAAGCACGAAAAACAGGAAAGAAAGCGGCAGTTTTTCTGATGGTAGATGACTTGGGTTTGGATGCAGAACATATGCACGCAGCAAAAGATTGGTCAGAACTTTTTAATATCCCGATATTCTTTGGAACAATAGATGCCTATATACCGAGCGATTGGATTATCTGATGAAAAAGTTATTATTAATTTTTGGTTTGTTTTTAATAATGCCGGCATATTCAACGGAAGAACTGCCACCTCTTAAAGGTGCAGATACTTGGTTCGTACAGCCTGCAAAAGGTCAAAAAACTCACGACAGCAATTTGAAAGTTATGTTGTGGAGAGCAGATAAACGGAGACCAAGTCCTTATTGGCGTTATTATCCGCATATCACAAACAGAGAATATATAGATTGCAGTTATTACAAATATGTGAATTGCGAAGATTTTCGCTTTTGCAGGTGTTGGCAATGCAAAGATTATATTTATCCGTTTGTAGATGGTGATTAATAAAATTTACCCCTGTCCATTTTTGACATAGGGGTGGTTTACAATGAAAATGTAGAAAAAAGGAGTAAAAATTATGAACTTAAGAGTAAGAGAAAAATGTATATTAGATGTTGGTGATGAATTGGGTATTTCATTGAATATTAAAACTCATATTCCTGATGAAGATTTGAAGAAAGGTGAGATGTTATATGATGATGATTACAAACACAGTTACAGTATCACATATAGGCTAAAAGATAAATGTATCGGCGGTTCAGACTTTACTTTGGACGAAGGTGAATCTCCTGATTATGTAGATGACATTGTCGGTTGCATAAAAGAAGAGATGGAAGAATCTTTTCCTGAGGTAACGGATTATGAGATTTTTGATGCTGATAATACAGGTGAATTCAGAAAAGCAAAAGTCAGAATAAAAGCAGTTAAAGAATAATTATAGACAAAACATAAGGAGAAACATTATGACAATTGAAACAGCAGTACAAAAAAATGCGTATATTCAGATATACGGTGAAGGCAGCAGGGTTTTAGGCAGCATACCGACAAACTATGGCGATATGCTAATGGGTTTTACAGGCTCTAGCGTATCTGTACGCAAAGGCGATTTTATCTGTGTTTATGACGAACACGGAATGAGAATTTCTTCTCAGCCCGTTTAAAACATTAAAAATACAAAGGGGAAACGGAATGGACGTAAAAGAAAAAAGAACTGAAGATGATTTAACTTGTGCGAGAATGGAAGCGCTTATAAAAACTACCGAAATGCAGATATTGGAATATGAAAATATGCGTCGGGAATTTTCTGAAGATTTGAGGCATCTCCTGATTAAACGTGATGAAAAGAATAAAACCTTACAGGCAGAATTGTCGGAAGTTCGCGCATCTATTCCTGATTTTGATGAAGAAACTTACCAAAAATATAAAGCCTTTTATGACAAAGAAAAATTGATTGAACGTGAGTTCGAGAATGCTAATGCCGAAGTGGAAGTATTAACCCAAAACCAGGAAAGATGTTTTGCAAGGATTGAATTTTTAAAGACAAGCCTAATGACGTTTAAAGAAAAACTCCGCGCATTCAATTCAGAAAAAGCAATATCATAAAGTTGTTGCAACAGGATATGCGAAAATCGATTGGATTGTTATAACAATTGCGCCCGGTTGTACATTCGCATGCAGGTTGAGTATAAGTAGCAGTGATGTTGAGTATTTCATGTCGCGAAGGATGGGATTCGAACCCATGATGTGATTACTCAACAATTGCAACTTTTCACTTTTGTAGATTTTTCAGTACCTGAATAATCCTTACTATGATTAATCGAAAATCCTTTTTTCAATTAATATTTGTACATTCACATTAACTCTGTTTTAATGACATTTCAAGTCCCTGAACATCTTTTTAATATCTATCCTGAATAATTATGCAAAAGACAGTTTGTCAAACACGCTTTATAATTAAGGCTATTTTTTCAAAATTTTGAGAGCCGGAAAGTATTGATTTTTCGTTCAAAATTTGCATAATTATTACGAAGAAATGTTAATTTTCGTATTTATGCTATCATTAAATAGTGTAAATTATAGGTGTTCCATGGGGCGAAGAAGAAATAGTGATATAGATTTAGCATTAGGATTAATCGCAGCACCTTTTGCCATTGCGGGTGCCGTCATGAAGGATGCTGAACGCAATGCTAGAATTGCTGAGCGAGAAGCAAGAAGAAATGCAAAAATAGCAGAGCGACAAGCAAAACTTGAGCAAAAACAAAGGATTTTAGACGCAAAAGTTCGGGCGATGGAAAGCATATTCGATAATATAAATATAAATAAGTTGTATCCCAGAATAAAATATTGTTTTGAGTCATTAAAAAAACCTTATATTATTAATCCTGTTAAAGTTGAAGATTTAATATATTCAATCGACGAATTTGATTTAATAGAAACCATTGGTTATATTTCTTATGGTCAGCGAGTTGAGGCTATAAGACATTTAATTGAAAATACCGACTATAGTTATAATGAAATTATTCAAATAATATCATCAATTGAACATAATTTATCTGATTTATTAGAATATGATGAAAAGGCAAGATTTGAGAAAGGTCTTGGGCAGTATGAATTTGAACCTATTGAGAATCTATTAGATATTGAAAAAGAAACAGATGATTATACTGCACATACAGATATAACAATCGAATGCCACCCTATAAATTATAAGGAATATATTTCTGGTAAAAATACAGATATTGTAAAAAACAAGGTCATTAAAGCTATTGGGCGAGTATATACAAAATGGAATAAAGCATTTTGTGAATATCATATTGAAAGAGAAAATAATATTGTTGGCAATATAAAATGGGATTTTGATAATATATTAAATTACTCTATTGAAAATCCAATAAAACCATTCGATTTTAATGATGAGTTTGACAATACACCGTTTTCTTCAAAGTTGCCGACAGTCAAAAAACCTAAATTAAATTTACACGATATTAATAACTATGAATCAATTTATCAAAAACTTCAAAATAATCCCCCAAAACTTGAAGATATACCGATAAATTTTTTTGATAAATTGCTTTTAAAAACATTTTTTAAATTTATTGTAAATGATTGGTTAAACAAAGAACTTGAAAAGAGAAACATAAAATGGCTGGATGATTGCAATAAAGCAAAACAAGAAACAGAAAGCAAAAAGCAAGAAAATATTACACGACGAGCTGAATACGATAAAAACTACCAGTTATATCAGGATTATCTACAACAAGTAGAAAATGAAAAAAAGGAATTTCTAAAAGCGCAAGAAGAATATAACCAAAGTATAAGGGAAAAAATAGATAAATTTCAAAACCGATGCAATGAAGAAGTTATTGAATTTTTTAAAAACACATTGGATTTATCAATATATCCTATTTTAAAATATAAAAATATTGATATCTCATACAATTCTGAAAATAAAATAATTATCATTGATTATGAAGTACCGAATACTGAAGATATTTATAATATAGAAAAAATTACATACGTAAGTACCAAAAAAGAATTTAGAGCAATAAACTATAAACCCAAGGAATTGAGTGAACTTTATAACAATACAATCTATCAAATATGCATAAGAACAATAAAAGAAATTTTTGATATTGATACAGAATATAATTTCGTGGATTGTGCCGTATTTAATGGAATGGTAACTTGCAACGATAAATCTACAGGCAAACAACAAACGGTTTGCATATGTTCAGTTCAGGCAAATAAAACCGATTTTAAAGATATAGACCTATCAAATGTTATTCCAAAGTATTGTTTTAAGATGTTAAAAGGGGTTGGTGCGGCTGAATTAAATTCTATTACACCTATTGCACCAATTAGAAATATTGATAAAAATGATAAAAGATTTATTGACGCATATGAGGTTCTTTCAACAATAAATACCGGAACAAATCTCGCTGCTATATATTGGAAAGATTTTGAGAATTTAATTCGAGAGGTTTTTGAAAAAGAATTTTCACAATTCGGTGGCGATGTAAAAATTACACAGTCAAGCAGAGACGGTGGTGTTGATGCAGTAGCATTTGATCCTGATCCAATAAGAGGTGGGAAAATAGTTATACAAGCTAAAAGATATACAAATGTTGTAGGTGTTTCTGCCGTAAGAGATTTGTATGGAACACTAATGAATGAAGGTGCTAATAGTGGAATATTAGTTACAACTTCTGATTATGGTTCAGATGCTTACGAATTTGCAAAAGGAAAACCTATTAATTTGTTAAACGGTGCTCAATTATTAGGATTAATGAAAAAGCATGGATATGATTGCTATATAAATTTACAAGAAGCAAAGAAGATATTGCAAGATGAAAAATAATCAAAGAAAGGATATAAATGATGCATATTAATTGGACGGCTATTTCTGCTATAGGTTCTATATTGGCAAGTATTGCAACTTTTTTAGCAGTCATTGTTGCATTATTTCAGGCAAATTTATTAAGAAGAAAATCCATTAAATTATTATTAAATAAATTTTACGAATTTGATGGTGTTAGTGAAATTGGAGATCAAATTAGCATTTTATTAGTTAATAATGGAAATTGTAGTATTAAAATTGAAGAAATCTGTTTTTATGTTGAAAACAAATTTGCGTTTTTCTTTGGTAATGATGAATTAAGATCGCAAAGTTGTAAATTACCGATAATTATTGATTCCAATAATTCTGTTAAATTTATTGCTTCGGCTAGTAATATATATAAAATATACAAAAATGCCATAGAACACAAGGAAGTAAGAGAACGGGATTTTGTAAAGATATACATAACAGATGATACGGGATATAGAAAAATTTATAATACAAAAATAACAATTAAAGATTTTATCAAACCAATGCATGAAAAGTAAAATATTAACTAATTTTTAATTCCAATTTAAATAGTGCTTTGTTAATTCCTTATGTTTATGTTCTTTTGTAAAATCTTTCCTGCTTTTTGGCTTTCTTGACTTCTTTCATGTATTGTGTTTCCTGACTTAGGATGGGATTATGGAAGAAGTAGGATATAATATTACCGAGAAAGAATTTAAGCAGATTAGTAAATGGGCAGAGAATGTTTATAATATAGCCGTTATAGTCTATTACTTTGTATCAACTCAACCTGAAATAGAAGAATGCTATAATCTCTCACCCGTAATAAAGAATTTGAAACAAAACGCAGATTTACTAAATGCGTTTTTTATTGATAATGAAAAACAATAAATTTTGACTTCCGACCTTTTGTAAAAATTTTCCGACCTTATATTTTTAAAGAAAATTTTTCTTATTTTTTTATTTCAAAAAGTGTATGAATAATCTTTTCAAGCGTACAAAAATCCGGCAATGGGTAATTTCGCTAAAACTCTTTCAGGGACAGAATTAGGACACGAATGAGAACTTTTTGGACTTATACAGTCAAAAAATGGACTTTTAGGACTTCTGAAAAGATTATTCGTAGGTTACTTCCGACCGCAAAACCCTTTACGTACAGCGGATTGAGGCAAAAATAATCGTTTCAACCGTACAGATACTCTGTCCTGAAAAAATACACATAGAATATGCGAAAATCGATTGGA
>DBXD01000083.1:715-1400 GCA_002309425.1 Cyanobacteria bacterium UBA1221 | reverse complement strand
GAGCCGCGCGCTCCAAGAGATTGAGTGGGGTTTATTTGGGACATTTGAATTGTAATTAATTCGCCTGTGTTAGCCGATATATTGGGGTAATAGCGATTTTATACGAATTGACTCGAATGTAACGAAACTGCTCTTTTTGTCCACTTTCTGTCACTCAAAAGTCCGATATAAATCCGAGCAAATCGCTGTAGATTATCAGAGAGATTGAGAAAACTACCCCCGGAAGTTTGAGAGAATTCTCAAACTTTTTAAGTTTTCGGGGAAAAATTTCTATAAATAGACATAACAAATTGAAAAGTCCGACAAACAAATTGAAAAGTTTTAATTTTATAAGTTGTTAAGTCGGAAAAATTTCAATACTAACTGTCAGACATTTCAAATTGAAAAGATAAAAACTTCAAAACTCTCTGATAAATTTTATAAATTTAATTCATTTGTTTTTTTATCCATTCCATAATTATTGAAACAAGATATTCTTGTTCGCTTTGAGTTAGTTCCCTGCCTTTGGGGAATTTGTGCCATTTTTCAATACAACCACGACAACAGGTTGCTGTTGCGTGTTGAGCAATAAAAACAGGGTGCCCTCTCATTGGGGTTTGTTTGCCATCATTAATAGGTTCTGCCGGAGCAACTCTGTCCCGAATAAAATCGCAGGCATGAGAATGAATCTTATCAAGTCCTTTGT
>DBXD01000083.1:0-702 GCA_002309425.1 Cyanobacteria bacterium UBA1221 | reverse complement strand
CTCCTGAATTTTGATTTTGCTAACCTCTCCAAGATTTCCATATCATAATTATAATATGTTAAGTTTTGTTTTGGAAAGATTATTCTATATAAAAAACGAGAGAGATTTTATATAATTTAAAATTTCATTTTTTGTTATGGAATAATTATTCATAACTCTTTTGTGGTGGGCTTTTCAGGTATTTTATATTGAATATAATAAACTTATCCTGACAGATTAGATGACCTACATTAAACGTATGATTTTTAGTCAAAATCACCGTTTAGTTGCCTAACTGGGGAATACATGGCGCAAAAAATCATTGATATTATGAAAATGGAAAAATAGTGCCGAGTTGAGGAATTGACAAAAATGAATCACATGGTAAATAAAAAAACTATTTTAACTAAATTTATCATTATGTCATTGGATATCAAACAATCCTCAATTGCAAACGACCTAAAATTATCTCAAGGGCAAATAAGTAAAATAATCGCAGGTGAACAAAATAATCCAAATTTTAACAAATGGATTATTAAACAATTGAAAGAAAACGTTTATTGCGATTAGGAGAAAGATGCAAAAGGCTCAATGGGTAGATATAAAAAATTTGGCGCAGGCTTTAGGTTTTAAAATTGAAACATTAAGAAGAGGTTGTGTTTCTAATAAATATATCAGCCGTTTTGTTAAATCCGGGAAATATAAAAACTACGAAATTGATAT
>DBXD01000093.1:33097-33790 GCA_002309425.1 Cyanobacteria bacterium UBA1221 | reverse complement strand
TGAGCATTTTCATCATCATTCATATCCAATATCTCAAGGATTTTATCCGCACAATTTAAGTACGCATTGAAATCACCGAGAGAAAGGTTAATTTTTGCTAGCTTCTCCCATTCGACAAATTCTGACTTATAATCCTTCAACAATCTGTATAAATAAGCCTTTTCCGGACTTGGCATACTGTCAACATAAACTTTGTCAAATAAATTTTCTGCAATTTCTTTTAACACGGTTACATCTAAAACTTTAAGCAGATTTTCTCTCAAAAGGTTGTAATTCGGGAAATACATACAATTGTTGTAATAGTATATGTATCCCATATCAATTAATTTATCTATTATTTCACTTACATCATCAAAACCCAGACTTTTTATCGTAGCTTCATCAATTCTTGTTCCGAGGAGAATAACAGTAGCAAGGAACTTAATAGCTTCCGGATAATCTTTTAATAAATCNNCTTCTCTTGATAAGCTTGTTCAAGCTTGACGGAATAATAAGAGTCTTTGGAGCAACCAAAGAGATTTCATAACCGTCAGTTTCAAACACACCGCTTTCTATAAGGTATTGTATCGCAATATCCAAGAACAATATACTGCCAAATGAATACTTTGCAATCCTTTGAAAATAGAAAGTATCCATTACATTCCTATAATATGAACGATTTTCTTCGACCATTCTTTCAAAAGGTGTCGGTTT
>DBXD01000093.1:31534-33017 GCA_002309425.1 Cyanobacteria bacterium UBA1221 | reverse complement strand
CAAGCTGCTCAAATGTCTTGAAAAGATACTGCAATACGTCATACGAACTTGAGTCAATCATGTCAAAGTTCTCTATGTATATCAAAGTATTTGGGATCGCCTGCAGCAACGTTAAAAATATATCAAAATACGTATATCTGGTATCCTGAGGATTATCTTCCCTTTGAGTAAAGGTTATCAAATCTTTAATCATGCCGGTTTTGTCTATCGACGCAAACATTGAAAAATCGTTCTTATCAAAAAGCTTTTGAGAAACTGTATACTCAAATATTGCCGACACCAAATTGCGGAAGAACGAATATGGTGAATACTTCATTTCCTCATAACACGTTACCGTTATTATGTTGGAGTATATGTTCAAATCATTAATTGCCGAAAGCAATTTTGTAGAATACGGAACATACAATGGATCTGTTCTTATAGCAACAATACCTTTCGGAATAGACTGCAATTTACTTGCAACATGATAGAATACGTCAATGTTTTCTGTACGGATAAATTCACATTTAATCTCACTGAAATTAAGCGTTTCAATATCATATATTTCATCAGGATCTGCCGGTTGTCCCAATTTACTCAGGGCTGCGCCATCCAATTTATCTTGCTCTACAAGCATGTTCTGCACAAAATTTGGAACCGAGGGCTCATTAATTTCTTCCTCTAATTCAGCATAATTTATATTGATTTTACGATTTACGTCAATCTGATAAAAAGTCCTCATTTCACCATTAACAGAGATAGAACTTAACGGATCAAAAGAATAATCCTTGTTTAAAGCTTCTTCTACGAAATTATCAGCAACAAGCTGGAATGCTCCCATTACTCTGGATTTTTTATCGGCACCTTGATTTACCATATTAACATTGAATCCGGCATCAAAATCATACGGATCGTCTTCTATGGTTCTTTGCATCAAAAACATATTACATCTTACAGTTGTATCTTTTTTGTTCGTAAGTTTGTAATTCATTTTACTGATATCTGTCAAAATTTTGATAGCAGTTTCAATTCCGGCTTTTGCGGATGATTTGAACGAATATTCTTTATTAAACCTTATGACTATGTTCTTATCAACAATTTGTCTCCTGCTTGAAGTATCCTTTGTTCTGGTAACGATAATTTTGTCAATATTGTTTTTAAATTTGTTGACTAACCTTGCACTCCCCAGGACTTGCGAAAGCTCACCCATAGAAGGGAAAGATATCAAAAGACACGCAAACTGGTCTGTATTTGATTCATTTAAGATTACACTTCTTTCTAAATCAAACCCGCATTTCTTACAATTGCCAAACTCGGAAAGGTTAATTTTCCCGCATTTGTGGCACTTTGTCAATATAACATAACCGCAACGTTTACATGTATTTGTAGTGTTCAAGGTTTTGCATTTCGGACAAACAATTTTCAGAACCTTTTTACAATTAGGGCATACTGTAGCATTGTCGTCGATTTCAAACCCGCATTTTGGACATTCCATAGCAAAATT
>DBXD01000093.1:0-31509 GCA_002309425.1 Cyanobacteria bacterium UBA1221 | reverse complement strand
ATGTACAAACTTAACACTTAGTAATATATGTTACTCGTACCGAATGCCGGCATCTTTCATGCGCTGAATCGCAACTTTTAAAATCTCTGCATCTTTTGTTAAAGCGATACGTATGTATCCTTCGCCGCATTTTCCATAACCGTTACCCGGAGGAACTACCAAGTGAGCCTTCTCCAACATTAATGTCGCAAAAGTTTCACTTGTGTAACCTTTTGGAACAGGTATCCAAATATAGAACGTAGCTTTTGTCGGTTTAATATTCCAGCCAAGCTCTCTTAAGCCTTTTTCCATAACATCACGACGCTGCTGATACATTCCGTTTAGTTTATCTATATAGGATTGATCAATGTTGAACGCAACAGAAGCAGCCTGTTGGATTGCTTTAAAAGTACCGCTGTCAATATTATTTTTGATTGTACCGAGGGCTTTTACCGCATCAGCGTTACCGCATACAAAGCCGACACGCCAGCCTGTCATGTTATAGGATTTTGAATGAGAATAAAATTCTATTGCAACATCTTTACCGCCTTCCACTTGAAGTACAGAAGGCGCCTTGTAACCGTCATACGTCATCTCAGAATATGCCATATCAGAACACAATAAAATATCATATTTTTTACAAAAAGCAACTGCTTTTTTCAAAAATTCCAAATCACAAACTGCACCTGTAGGATTATTCGGATAATTCAAAAACATTATTTTAGATTTCTTTGCAACATCTTCCGGAATTTTATCAAAATCAGGCAGATATCCGTTTTCCTCTAATAATGGCATATGATAAGGTGTACCGCCCGCAAATATTGTTGCATTATGATAAACCGGATACCCCGGATCAGGAACAAGCGTATAATCACCCTTATCCACATATGCAAAGAAAATATGTGCAATCGTTTCCTTTGAACCTATATTTGCAAGCACTTCAGTATCAGGATTTAATTCAACACCAAAACGTTTTTTCATCCAATCTGCCGCAGCACCTCTAAATTGAGCAGTACCGTTATATGGAGGATAATCATGGTTTTTAGGATTATCTATAGCTTTATGCATCTCGTCAACTACCGGCTGTAATGTCGGAGTATCCGGATCGCCAATGCCGAGGCTTATAATATCATATCCTTTTGCTTTGGCTTCAGCTATTTTCCTGTCTATTTCCGCGAACAAATACGGGGGGATTTTTTCCAAACGTTCTGATACTTTCATGCTCTCTCCTTATCTAAAGTTAATTTATTGCCCTATCAACTGGTTATATGATAACATAAAAGTATGAGTATAATAACAGATGAACAAAATAACTTTAAAAAAGTTGATATAAACATAAAAAGTCCTATGATTAAACCTGAAGTAAACGAAAGCGATATGACTTTTGAAAATTCAATTCGCCCGAAAAGTTTTGATTCATACATAGGACAAACGGCTCTAAAAGAAACTCTTAAGATTACAATAGAAGCGGCAAAAAAAAGAGAACAGCCATTAGACCATTTGTTGTTCTATGGCCCTCCGGGATTGGGTAAAACGACACTTGCAGGGGTAATTGCCCAGCAAATGGGAGTTGAAATTAAAATAACTTCCGCTCCCGCACTTGAGCGGCCGAGAGATATTATCGGTATATTAATGTCCTTACAGGGTGGAGAAATTCTTTTTATTGATGAAATTCATCGCTTAAATAAGATTGCGGAAGAAATTTTATATCCTGCGATGGAGGATTTTTTCCTCGATATGACAACCGGAAAATCTCAAACAGTTAAAACCATTCGTCTGCCTATTCCAAAATTCACTCTTATAGGAGCAACAACAAAAGCCGGAGCGCTATCAGGGCCATTGAGAGACAGGTTCGGAATAATTCACAGACTCGAATTTTATACAGAAGCTGAATTATCTCAGGTTGTAAAACGTACGGCGGGAATACTTAATATTGAAATTGATGAGGAAGGTGCCCATGCTATTGCTCGCCGTTCAAGAGGAACTCCACGTATTGCAAATAGACTTGTTAAAAGGGTTGCGGATTTTGCACTCGTAAAAGCAGACGGAAAAATTACAAAAAATATTGCAAATGATGCACTAGACACTTTAAAAATAGATAACTGCGGGCTTGATACAACCGACAGAAATCTATTGATGCTTATAATTGAAAAATTCAACGGAGGTCCTGTCGGAATAGAAACACTTGCTGCAGCATTAGGAGAAGACGTCAGAACACTGGAAGATGTTTGCGAACCATATCTTTTACAGGCAGGATTGCTGCAAAGAACCCCGAGAGGGCGACAAATTACCCCCTATGCACTTGAACACCTCGGAATAAAAAATTCAAACATATCTTTTCAGGGAAATTTGTTTTGAAACGGGCAGCTAAACAAGACAATAAGACGTTAAGACGATAAGACGTTAGCACGTTAGGACGATAGGACGTTAGGACGTTAAGACGTTAAGACGATAGGACGTTAAGTTCTTTACGGTTATTTACCTCGCCCTGTATTTTCATGTCATTGCAAGAAATCACTTGCGATTTCGTGGCAATCCGGCCATTTTATTTAATTGTACGAAGCTCTGTAATGACATGTAAAAAGGTGCGTTAAATTAGCGCACCTCTGGTTAAATTTTGTTTTGGTAGACTAAAGTCTACCCTACTTTTCTAAGTTTATTTATTTTGCTGATGTTTTCCGAAAGCGTAGCCGCTTTCGCTATTAGAGCCTGTTTTGCCTCAGTTTCGGTCATATATTTTGCCTCATTGTTCATCTTATTACTTGCAAGCGAAGTAGCTAATATTCCTGCACCACTAACACATACATTAGTTACAAGCCCAGCAGTTACTGCCGCAAGGGGATTTATAGCACCTAATGCACACGCAATGGTGCAGCCGCCCCCTGCGAACCCACCCGAAACAATAGATACAGTTATACCATGTTCCTCAATCTTGGCTAATGTAGGGTGTTTTTCTCGAACAATTCTCATTTTATCATCATTGCTAATCCGTTTATTACCGGCTATTTTTTCATTTATTTCATCCAACTCTTTTTGCATTTGCACAACTGCACCATCTAATTCCGCTTGCGGGTTGTACTCTGCATCTGCGGGTTTCGATTTAAAATCTATTTCCGTGCTATTAGTTTTAGCACCGCCATCTGCCTGTGCTTTGTACTTTAAGTAGTTTTCTAATGACGGAGTTCCTCCACCCTCGACTCTGCATGTCATAATATATCTCCTTTCGTGACTTCATTCTATTAAACAACTATCTCTATGTATATATAAAAATTTTCTGCCCCAAAAAATTGCGCAGTACTCCACCTATCCATCCAACCTTATAAGCAGTACACTTAAATTTCAACCATCTTTAACTCACCTTTATAAAAGTTTACAATTTGGATTAGTCCGCAATCTTCGCTAAAATTGTTATATGTTTAAGTATTATGGTAAATATGCACCGTACTTATTTTTGCTGCCGGCAGCGGCAATTTTGCTGGTATTCTTTTTTATACCGTTTTTTCAAACCGTATATTTAAGTTTCTTTGACTATTCATCAAGTCTGTATGCACCCTCTGCAATAGACTTTGACAATTATATAAAACTTTTTCAAAGTCCCGTATTTTATAAAGTTCTCTGGAATACCTTTTTATACCTCTTTATTGCCGTACCGATTCTGGCAATATTTCCTCTGTTCGTAGCAATTTTAATTAACCAAAAAATTAGGGGGGTAACGCTATACAAAATTTTGATATATCTTCCCGTTATTGTATCAATCGTTGTTGCAGCAATCGCCTTTAAGTGGTTGTATGCGGATCAGGGAATATTAAATTACTTCGTTACAAAACTCGGATTTCAGCCAATCGGTTGGCTTACAGACCCGAAATGGGCATTATTATCGGTTGTTATTGTTACAATTTGGAAAGGTATCGGGTACTACATGATAATTTATCTTGCGGCACTGATGAGCGTTCCCCAAGAATTGTACGAAGCCTGCGATATTGACGGAGCAAGTTTTTTCAGGAAACATTTGACAGTTACAATACCGCATATTATGCCGACAATAGCACTTGTCACCACAATAAGCGCAATCTCAGCGATGAAGGTTTTTGCTGAAATATACGTTATGACAAAAGGCGGGCCGCTTAATTCAAGCAAAACTATTGTTTACTATATCTATGAAAGAGCTTTTGAGAATTTGGATTTGGGGTATGCTTCCGCTATGGCGGTAGTCTTACTTGTAATTGTTATGATATTTTCTTTAATAAATATTTTCTGTTTTGAAAGGAAAAAGTATGACTTATAAAGAAATAATATCTAAAATTAAATTCGATAAAATTGCTACGCACATAATATTGATTTCTGTGTCATTATTGTCAATTTTTCCTTTTATATGGCTTATTTCAACATCATTAAAAGGAAACGGTGAAAATATATTTGCATATCCCCCGGCAATTATCCCGCAGGATTTTACCTGGGCAAACTATACCGGGGTTTGGGATAAAGTAGATTTTATCGGCTATTTTGTAAACAGTATGATTGTTGCAGGAGGTACAGTTCTGCTAAATCTGATACTTTCCGCAATGGCAGGGTATCCGTTAGCCAGAATGGAATTTAAGGGCAAAAAAATTGCATTCTTTTCAGTACTTGCAACAATTATGATTCCGTTTCAGGCAATTATGCTTCCTGTGTATATAATTACTTTAAAACTGCATCTCGTTGACAGTGTGAGTAATTTAGCAGGATTCATCGGGTTAATAATGCCGTTTGCGGTTTCTGCGTTTGGAATATTTTTGATGAGGCAGGCTTTTCTGGGGATACCAAAAGAAATGGAAGAAGCTGCTATTGTTGACGGGTGCAGTGTATGGAAATTATTCTGGAAAGTTCTTATACCTATGGTTAAACCCTCACTTGCGGTTTTGGCTATATTCACTTTTATCGGCTCCTGGGGAGAATTTTTATGGCCAAGTATCGTTCTTACAAAAGAAAGCATGTACACTTTGCCTGTCGGTGTAAATAACTTGCAGGGAATGTTCAGTTCAAACTGGAGATTTATTGCTGCCGGTTCGATTTTATCAACAATTCCGATATTAATTTTCTTCCTTGCAATGCAGAGATACTTTATATCAGGGGAAAACGAAGGTGCCGTTAAAGGCTAACCCCTAAAAAAACACTCCGTCTAAAAGTTCTTCCGCTCTGTCCTCATCTCTGAAGAAGTCACGAGAAGGACATTTACTCAAATTTTTTATCATCGATTTATCGAGTTCTTCAGAGGCAACAACTCTTCCGTTCAAATATATCAGCCCTCCGTCAACAGACGTTGCTTCGTATTCATTATCTTCGGTAAGAAACTTCATACCCTCTTCATCTTTAAGAATATTTCTTGTTACATCACTCATTACATCAAACATATAACGGCTGTGATTAGAACTGCCGTCGGCACTGCTTATAATATTATTTGCTTTTTGCATTTCTTTCAGGGCTTCTTTATAGTATTTCAAATGACTCAGCAGTACCGCCAGATTGTAATGGGCTTCATAACTCATCGGAGAAAGCTCAATAGCACGACAATAAGCTAGTCCTGCAAGATTAAAATCTCTGTTCAAATGGTAAGCCAACGCCAAATTATACCAGGAATCATAATCCTTTTTCATAATTTTGGTTGCCATTTTGAAAGCTTCAATAGCTTTCAAAAGATTATATTCTCTGTCGGGTTTATCGGCATCCGTATACATTGACTTTTGTCGGTATGCTACACCTTTATTGTAATAAGCCAGCCCGATATTAGTTTTGTAACTCGTTAAATTATTAAATACAAACGGAATATACACAGGCTTTCGCTGAATTTCAATGACTTTGTTATATTGTTCTATTGCACTGTCAAAATCTCCGAATTTCTCTGCAGAAATTATTCCATAGTTCATCCTTGCAAGAACATAATTCGGATTATATTTTATTGCTTGCGCATAGGCATCTATGGATGCATAATAGTCCTCATAAACAACATAGATATTACCGAGGTTGAACCACGCGCCATAATGCTCCGGATAGAGCTCCAATCCGTGTTTATACGCATTAATTGCCTTGTGGAATTTAGTCTTACGCAGATAATTGTCACCCTTGGCAACATAATATATTCCCTGCACCTTATGAATCTGCTTTATATACCACTTTGGGTATAAACATGCAGTAACAACTATCACCAGTATCAATATTATTCTGAATAATTTTCGTTTACCTGTTCTCAACGTCACACCACTCCAGTATACATTGTAATGATATTGTGCATGTTTTGCAATATTTTTGCAAAATCTTTAAATTTCGGATTCTGTGTCCTCATTTCCTTCAACAGAAAACACGATATCCCGCTTGTAATTTTTCAGCAAAAATGAAGCAATAAAAGCTGTCAGAGGAACACAAGCCAGAATTGCGATACTTCCGACCAAAGCCGAAGAAATTTCCGTAGCAACCTGATTGAGATTAAAAAATTTCTGCAAATCAATATTACTGGACAACAAGGCTAACGGTAAAGAATTTCCTACATATACCAGTATAAGAGTATTCGACATCGTCCCGATTATATCTTTTCCGACATTCATACCTGATTTAAATAACTGTCTTTTCTTTAAATTCGGATTGTTCTCATGGAGCTCGTTTATAGTACTTGCAATTGATATTGAAGTGTCCATCAAAGCACCCAGTGCCGCAATTAACATAGATGCAGTCAGTATTCCCTGAAAATTCAATTCCGGATGCGCTGTATAAAGGAACACACTTTCTTCACCCACAAAACCCGTCAAACGGGCAAAATGTATTATGGCCCCCGAAAATATACCTGCAAGACAAAGGCTTAATCCCGTCCCTAAAATTGCAGCCGTACTCTTACAGTTAAATCCGCCTACCAGATAAATAGTTATTATTGTTGATATTAAACCAATTACCGAAGCTGAAACAATCGGAGAAAATCCACTTAAAATCATAGGAATTAATCCGAAGAAAATAAGTAATATTGTTGTGACAATTGAAATAAAACTGCATATTCCCTTTTTTCTGCCGATTAATACTAACAACGCAAAGAAGATTCCGCTCAGCCAGACAAGCGTATTATCCCTCTTTAAATCCGCTATATAAAAATTTATGTCACTGACGGAATCAATAATCGGAGAATCTTTTTCAAGATGCAAAACAACCTTATCCCCTTTTTTCAGAGGAATATCGTAAGCAGGATTGCCCGTCATAGCGTTATCGACAGTAACGACCTCACCCTTATAATCACCGCTTACAATCTCTATATTAGCAACTTGCTTAACACTGCTGGAGCCCTGCTGAAGGTCAGGAGTATCAACATAAAATACATTTTTTATAACCCCGGTTTCGGACGGCAGCTCATTGTCAGCGGAAGCACACACAGGCAACATGCCTATTAGCAAAATTATAAAACTTACAATAAATTTCTTCATAACATAACCTCCCAATCAAATAATATTAATAAATTATCTGAACCCAAACATTTCTGGAACGGGCTTTTGTATCAAAATCAACCAGCACAATTTGCTGCCACTGTCCGAGCTGCAATACTCCGTCAAAAAGCGGTACCATTGTATTATTTCCTATTACAGATGCCCTCAAATGAGAATGCCCGTTGCCGTCATGCCACGTTTCATCGTGATGATACGACACATCAGACGGAACTATTCTTTCCAGAATTTCAGGCAAATCAACCAACAAACCGGGTTCAAATTCTATATTGGTAATACCAACGGTACTTCCCGGAGCATAAACATAAACGGCAGCCTCTGATAAATTATGCTTATAAACTGCATTCCTCACGTATTTTGTAATATCAATTATGTCATTATTACCTTGTGTATGTATTGAAAATTTTTCACTTATTATAGCCATATTAAACTCCTTGTATTTTAGCCGAAAAATTCATCCGCATAATATGCAAACTCTAACTTACCGGCAATTACGGTATCACCATCTTTTATTCCCATTGATTTTAATTTTTCAAAAACTCCCATACCCGTCAAAATATTCTGCAATCTTATTACCTGCTCGGGATTTCTTTCGTCAGTTACCTGAGTCAGGCGGCTCACCTTGCCTCCGACAATAATATATGTGTCTTTGGCGACTTTACTTATTTCATAAGCACTATCATCGTTATCCGTTGCGCCTAAGTCTTCTTCAACAACGATTTCACTCACGGGTTTTTCTATTTCATCTACTTTTTGGGCGATAAAATATTTTAAATCATCAACATTCTGTCCCGTAACAGCTGATATTAAAAAGACATCCTTTGTTTCCTTTCTGAAAATTTCACTGATATCATTTTTTGTTTTTTCATCAACAGCATCAATCTTGTTTAAGGCAACAACCTGATACAAATCCGCAAGTTTTTGAGAATGCTTTTGCAGTTCGATATTTATTTTTTTATAGTTACCAAGAGGATCTTCCTCTGTTATATCTACAATATGCACAAGGAATCTGCATCTTTCCACATGTCTTAAAAAGTCATGACCTAAGCCTACACCCTCGCTTGCTCCCTCAATCAGCCCGGGTATATCCGCAACGACAAATCCGTCACCTGAAGGCTTATGAACTACCCCCAGATTTGGTACAAGTGTTGTAAAAGGATAATCGGCAATTTTAGGCTTTGCCGAACTGATTCGGCTTATAAAAGTTGATTTACCCGCATTTGGCATCCCCAAAAGTCCGACATCAGCAATAAGTTTTAATTCAAGTATTAATTCTCTTTCAATCGGAGGTTCTCCCGGTTCACAAAACTGAGGGGCCCTGTTTTGAGCAGTCGCAAATCTGGCATTTCCCCTGCCGCCTCTGCCGCCTTTTGCGACCAGCACCGCCTGCTCGTGATGAGTCAAATCAGCAATTATTTTATCTGTTTTTAAATCTTTTACAACAGTACCGACAGGAACTTTTATATACAAATCCTTCGCCCAATGACCATGACAATTTTTTATACCGCCGTTTTCTCCGCTTTCAGCTTTAAAAACCGACTTGTATTTAAAATCCATCAGGGTTGACATATTTTCATCCGCAATAAGATAGACATCTCCGCCTTTACCGCCGTCACCGCCTGCCGGCCCGCCTTTATCAACATACTTCTCTCTTCTCCACGCAACCATTCCGTTCCCGCCGCGGCCGGAAATTATTCTTATTTTGGTCTTATCTAAAAATTGCATTCCCTAATACCTGTTTAATATTTATGGTATAATTTTACTATGAAAATGACAAAAAAGACATTATTTAGTGAAAAAGAAATATTTATCGGACCAGAGAGCAATATTGATAATTATATAATGGCAATAGAGTCCAGTTGTGACGAAACGGCTTGTGCTATTGTTAAAAACGGCAGAGAAGTAATCTCTAATGTTGTAGCCTCTCAAATAAAAACCCATGCTCAATTCGGCGGAGTTATTCCTGAGATTGCAGCCAGAGAACACATGGATTCGATTAATATTGTAATAGATGAAGCTTTTAAACAGGCAAAAGAAAATGCAAATATAAATCCCCAAGATATTACGGCCTTTTCGGGTACTGTCGGCCCGGGACTGGTGGGTTGCCTTTTGGTGGGTCTAAATGCAGCAAAGACACTTGCTCTTGTATATGACAAACCGTTTATCGGGGTAAACCATCTGAATGCACATCTTTGTGCAAACTATATAGATACAGAACTTAAGCCTCCTTATATTGCATTACTTGTGAGCGGAGGGCATACCCAAATAATTGATGTTAAATCATATTCGGAACAGGTAATTATAGGGGAAACAATAGATGATGCCGTTGGAGAAGCCTATGATAAAGTAGCCAGACTGATAGGTCTGCCTTATCCAGGAGGCCCAAAACTGGATAAGCTCGCACAGGAGGGTAATCCAAAGGCCTTTAGCCTGCCGGAAGCACGTGTAGGCGAATACGATTTTAGTTTCAGCGGGCTTAAAACCGCAGTATTGAGGCTGGTAAAATCTTTTGATACAGATAAATTGCCCGTAAATGATATTTGCGCAAGTTTTCAGGAATGTGTATCTTCGACATTGATAAAAAAGGTTAAGAAGGCCTTAGCACAAAGCGGATACAAACAAGTTGTTATTGCGGGCGGAGTGGCGGCTAATTCGGAAATAAGAAAGAAAATTTTTGCTCTTGAAACAGAAGGGTATAAAGTTTATGCACCTCCAATGAAGTACTGTACGGACAATGCTGCAATGGTCGCTTCCTGTGCATACTTTAATACCAATACTTTTGACGATATAAATGTCGAGGTTTTTTCTCGGGTAAAATAAAAACAGGGATAGTATGACAGTAAAAGAATGGGTATATAAAAAATATAATGATATCGATAATAATAAACCTTTAATCGATAAACTGCTTATTTCAAGAGGAATAACAACCGATGAGGACATGCATGAATTTACACATCCCCTGGAAATGAAATTAACCCCTCCGGAAGCCTTTTGTGATATGCAAAAAGCCGTAACCCGAATAGTAACAGCAATTAATAATGAAGAAAAAATTGTTATATACGGGGATTTTGATGCCGACGGTCTGACATCTACCTCTCTGTTATATAAGACTCTGAAGTATATTGGGGCGGATGCTAATTATTTTATCCCTGACAGAGAAAAAGAAGGTCACGGGTTTGAATCGAATGCATTGATAAACCTCATGAAAAACCTGAAGCCTAAACTTATTATTTCTGTGGATTGCGGCATCAGCAATGTTAAAGAAGTTGCGTTTATAAAGAGTTTCGGGGTCGATGTTATAATAACAGACCACCATGAAGCTCCTGAAGTTTTACCTGATGCAACAGCAATAATAAACCCCAAAGCACCGAATGCACTATCGGAAGAACTTTCCGCAAAGCAAATTAACAATCTGGCATCGCTTGCAGGTGTCGGAGTTGCGTTTAAACTTGCGCAGGCATTACTAAATTTCTACAACAAAACAGAATTTATATGGGAACTTTTGCCATATGTGGCAGTAGGAACAGTTGCAGATGTCGTCCCGCTTATAGGTGAAAACCGATATTTTGTCACTAAAGGGCTTGAGCTTATCAGCAAAGGAAAACACCCCGGAATAAAACGTCTTATTGAAGCAGCCGGATATTCCGCAGAAAAGAATCTGACATCAGAAGTTATTGCATTTTGGGTTGCTCCCAGAATTAACGCCTCCGGAAGATTAGAAAGCGTTGATGCCTCAATAAAACTGCTAATTTCAGAAAATCCTCAAGAAATTGAGATGTCCGTTAAGACACTTAATGAACTGAATAAGGTTCGTCAAAAATTATGTCAGGACATTTTTGAACAGGCTGATGAAATGGTAAGAAAAGATGGCAGCAAAAATTCTCCTGCAATAATTTTATATAATAAAGAATGGCCCGTCGGTATTATTGGAATTGTCGCTTCAAAACTTGTTGAAAAATATTATAAACCCGTATTTTTAATGACATATTCGGAAGAAACGGAACAAATAAAATGCTCTGCAAGAAGTATTGAGGGAGTGCATCTTTACGAAGTCATAAGTGTTGTCGGAGATTGCTTTGACGGCTTTGGCGGTCACGCTTTTGCGGCAGGCTTGTATTTTTCTCCTAAAAAAATTACCTTCAATGAGGTTAGAGAGAAATTAAACAACGTAATAAAAGAAGTCACAAGCGGAAAAATTTTAAAACCGTTTTTGAATATTGATTTGGCTCTTGAAGCTAAAGACATTACAGTTGAATTTGTAAACGATTTATCAAAACTGGAACCGTACGGAGCCTCAAATCCTATGCCGGTATTTTCCTTATCCGATTGCAGAATCACACAAAAACGTCTGATGGGAGAAAACAAAAATCATCTGAGATTAAACATACTGTCCGAAGATAAAAACCTTACCTGTATCCGCTGGCAAGACGGCGATATCAGTTTGGATGAAGGGGACATAATTGACATAGCATTCCAGCCCCAAATTAATGAATATAACGGTGAAATATCCGTTCAGCTGATTATAAAAGACATACATTCTCCAAAACTCAAAGAAGAAATTCCTGAAACTTCGGAAGAATTAATAATATATGACCACCGCAAAAAAACAGATATTTTGCCACAGGTCAATGATTACGTAAAAAGTTCAAAGTCTAATATAAAAATTTTTGCGGAAAATAAAACCGTAATAGATACCTTATCAAAATATGATGCACTTAAAAACAATATAATGTCCCGTAAAGAAATTGTACCTTGTAATGCGGTTATGTTCTTTGATTACCCGGGAGATAGGGAAACCTTTGAAAAAATAATCTCAGAAACAGCGGCAACCGCAATTCATCTTATGAAATATGATATAAAATATTTTGACAATAAAGAACTTCTAAAAGTTATTTCTGGCATGATAAAATATGCCTGCAACAACACTTCCGGGGAATTTAATCTGATAAGATGTGCGGCCTATCTCGGAAAATCCGTTACCTTTGTGTCTTCGCTGTTAGATTTGCTTGCTGAATGCGGGGCTATAAAAATAGAAGCAAAAAAAGAAGATTCCTACACAATAAAACTGCTTTCTATTGACAATATACCGGCAATACTTTATAATTCTAAATACGATAGTGTTGTAGCGCAATCGGAAGAGTGTGAACTTTTTCAAAAAGCATTAATGGAGGATGACATATCTGAGATTTCATCAATGCTGAAATCGGAAGAATGTTGTTTATAACTGGAGGGATTATGAAAAATTCAAATACGAGATTAGGTGTACTTATTGTTTTGACAATATTATCAGCAGTATTTTTTGTACTTACAATTATACCTAATTCACCGTTTATAAAGACTAATATTTGTATGGAAAACGAAAAAGCCGAACAAATGTATAAATCAAAAAATGAAACAGCTAAAAATAACTTCATTGAAAAACGCAATGAAGATTGCAAAACTCTTCTAAAATATGCAAAAGAACCAAAAACTACATTTGAAAAAATTGATACCTGCAACATGGTAGATTCAGTTGTAGATGCTTCAAATCACTATATTGAATTACACGTTAAAAATAAGCATCTGGTAAAAGATGAACTGAAATACCTTGCCAAAAACGTAAAGAAATACAATTATTGCCCGCAATATAACAGCGTAGTTGAAGAAATAAACAAGGCGGCTATGGTCAACAAATAATAACTCTTTAAGAATTAAGGTCTTATTGCTCTGACAAAAGTAACTTTTAATTCATTTGGCATAGCGCCAATGTCATTCGGCAGTGCCTCTTTTATTTCCCGTTTCATTTCCTGCATTTCGGGAGTTATATTTGTAATCTCTTCAAAAGTAATGTCCGGATCAACTATTATTTCGTCCTCCCTTATCAGATAAAATATCATTGAGTTAAACTTTTTTTGTAACTCATTGATATTATGGCCGAAACCGTCAAATATAACATAAAACGGTTTATGAAAATCATTTCTGTCCCTAATTTGTCCGTATAAACCGTCGGGACTTTTCGATGTGGAGACGAAATTTCTTGACACTTTATCCAATCTCCCGACCCTGTATAATACTCCCGAGTACTCCCCATAATCTTTATCCATTTCTCTTAGTGCATAATCTAAAACTCTGACATATTCTTCCAATATTTCAGGACTAAATCTTGGATTAAGAACCTTACTACCCCTCATAAATGAATTAATTTCGTAGCTACAGTCCGCTTCTCCGCAGTAAGGTATAATTCCCTGTTCATACTTATTTGCGTTGCTTCGAGTCCAAACTCCCGAATGCCAAGAAGGGTGGTTCATAATTTTTTCTAAAGTCCTGTCATATTCCGCTTCCGAAGTAATCCTTTTTATTCCCGTATTGGCAATTGTTTCGGCTTCAGTTTTCGGTTCAGATTTAGTCTCGGCCAGTTGGCCTCTGAAATACAATTCATTTGCACTTACAAAATTATTTGTACTCCCAAGTTGAGAATTTGCATGAGTAATTTTATTTTTTGAATTGTAACTTGACCAATTAGAAATATTGTTTTGCACAGATAAACACGAAATTTTCATATAAACCCTTTTTGTATTTTCATATTGAAAAACCCGTAAAAAATTTTTTTGCTAATTATCTGAAAAATTTTTACATTTATTCATTTTTCCAAATTCAATACGGAAGCAACAATTCCCCCGATAAAGAACCGGATACAAATTCAGCTTGCAAAAGATGAAATTTTTATACAGACGGGATTTTTATACAAAACTCGGTACGGACATTTTCTTCACTTTCAACCGTGATTTCACCGCCATGCGCAAGAATTATTTGCTGAGAAAGATACAACCCCAGACCCGTCCCTATTTTACGGAATTTTTTGGAAGCAGAATAATATTTATTAAAAATTAAACCGATCTCATTTTGAGAAATACCCTGACCGTAGTCGATTACGGAAATAGTTACAAATCCGGGGATTTCTCCTGTTTCAATATTTATATCTTTTTTGGTATTGCTATGATATATTGCGTTATTTATAAGATTTTTGATAACACGCTCTAACTGCATCGGATCAGCGGTAACTTTGATATTTCGGGATTTTTTGAAAACCACCTTCAGCTTTGCATCATTCGCTATCGGGGAAGTATCTTCTATAATTTTATCTATAAATTTGTCGAGCATTATATTTTCTTTTTTTAATGTAATACCGTTATCTCTGATTTTATAGGTTTCAAGCACAATCTGAACGAGATTTAGCAACTCTGTATTTGATATTTGCATGTTTTTCAGAGCAACAAGCTGCTTGTCGTTAATTTCGCCAAACTTCCCGTTAATTAAGAAATCCAAAATATTTGATTCTGCAATAATTGGAACTTTCAGGTCATGTGTAAGAGTCGCAACAAAATCTTCTTTTAGAGTTTCTATTTCTTTTTCCGTTGTTACATCTTTTATAATAAGGATATATCTGCGCTTGTTATCATCAACCGTTAATTTTATTGAGCTCATAACAAAATTTTTTGTCGGGGTGTGTTTTATAAAAATTTCTTTTGCATTAATACGGTTTATGTTTACGGTTTCTTCCGAAAATTGGATATATTCGTCAATACTTTTTCCGACAATGTTTGCCCCTTTTACGCCTAACCAGGAACTAACCTTCGGAGTCGCACGCAAAATTATTTTATTTTCGTTTACAATCAAAATTCCGTCTGACAGAGAGTTTATGACAGATTCAAGCAAACGATTCTGCCTCATTAATTCACTCTGATACTCTACAATCATTTTTTCTCTGTCATTCAGAGTTTCTACCATTCGGTTTATACTATCCGTCACATTCTGATATGTAGGATGCTCTAATTTCTCAATTTTTTTTGTTAAATCCCCGTATCTGATTGAATCAACCGTGTTTGTTACCGTTCCTAAATAATCGTTTATTTTTGACCATCTTTTACTTGTTTGTCTGGTAATTAAAAATAAAGCTATAAATATAATTATTATTGTAAAATTAAGTATATACCAAAGCATGTTTACGTTTGTTAACCCAGTTTATATATAATATAATTCATGTTATAATTATACCAGACTGGGAATGTATTGTTAATAGTTTGGAAGGCAGTATAAATAAATGTTAAAATTGCCAGGCACAATAAAGTGGGTTATTACGGATTTTGACGGTATTTTGACCGACAATTTTGTCTATATTGGTGACAATATGTCGATGATGAGAAGAATTAACTTTATGGACATAATAGGATTACATAATCTCTACAAAAAAGGAATTAATGTCGGGATTATATCAGGAGAAACAAATCCCGTTATGGACATGTTGGCTAAAAAATTTGAATTAAAAGAGGTTCACGGCAAAGTTCACAACAAAATCGAGGTTCTGAAATCAATTATTGCAAAATACAATCTTTCTCAGGACGAATATTTGTATATTGGGGATGACATAAATGACATTGAGTGCTTGAACTACGCAAAATATAAAATTACTGTTCCGCATTCCGTTGATACTCTGAAGGGTCTTGACGGCATACAAGTAACTGAACGCGCAAGCGGCTTTGGTGCATTTCGGGAGGTCGCAGATTGTTTGATAAATTAAAAGAGATAATAAAACAAATATTAAATTTGAATAAAAAGTTAAAAACATATGAAAAAGATGCGGTTGTACAGGCTTTGCCATCATTAGCATATGTAAATCGTGCAAAAAAGTGCATTGAGAAACAAGAATACAAGGAAGCCGAAAAAATTCTTGAAGAAGCAATGGAGCTGCCGCAGGAAGATGCCCTCGTTTATAAATATCTGGGCATTGTCTGTGAAAAGACTCACCGCTTCTCGGAAGCAATAATTTCTTATAAAAAATCGGCAAATATAAACAGTGCCGACAAAGATATATGGAGATTACTGGGGTTTGCTCTGGTAAACTGCAACATGTCAGAAGAAGCCATTGAAGCCTTTGAAAATGCAAATAAAATTTCTCCGGCAAATACAGATGTATTCGCCGGTTGGGGAATGGCACTAATGAAGTTAAAACGGTACGTTGAAGCTCATGAAAAATTTATGGAAGCCGTTCGTCTTAACAGATACAATTTTATGGCACTGTTATTTGCGGCTGTCATGGAAGTTAGACTGGAACGCTGGACTGATGCTGAAGCCAAACTGAAATTTCTCACCTCGGTTAGTCCGAATGATGCCAATAACTACGAGTATGCAAATTTAAAATACAGAAAAAAAGATTACGCAAGTGCAATATATTATGCAAACAGAGCCCTTGAGTACAACAAAAACATTCTGCCGGTTTATCTTTTATTGGGGAAATTGTACCTTATTCAGGGAGAAAAAGAGAAAAGCCTTGAAACATATGATACCGCAGTTGCCCAGGGTCTGGAAACCCCGCACTTATATTTTGACAGAGCTGTTACATTACAAATATATAATGATTTTGAAAATTCAAAACTTAATTTTTTGAAAGCATTGAGTTTCGCTCCCGGAGAGGAAGAAGCAAATGCCGGATTAGCCCTGGTTGAAATTTGTTTAGGAAATACAGATGAAGCTGAATCGATTTTATCAAACATAAAAAATCTTTCGGATGATAATTATTTATACTCTAAAGCCCTTGGACTTTTGGCAATTAAAAAAGGGGATTATGCGCAAGCGATTGAAAAACTGAAACGAATTAAAGACAATATATTTTTCGATCACACTTTAGATGTCTATATGGCAATGGCATACGAGGGAATGAATGAAGTAAATTCGGCCAAAGAGTTATACGAAAATGCCTTATTAAGTTCAAACTGCAATCTTGATACATACATAAAGTACTCAGAATTTTTAATCAGACAGAGGGAATATGAATCTGCTCAAAGAAAATTGAGGAGGGCATTAAAGTTTGACGAAAATAATCTGAAAGTTTTAAACCTTTTATTCCATGTCGGATACATACTTGTCAAAGAAAGTGGTTCTGACTATAATAAGAAAGAAGCTTTATCAATAGCAAATAAAATTATATCAATAGATGAAAATTCATTTGATTACCCTGATGAGCGGGCAGACTTGGAAAGTATTACATAAGCAGGTATAGAGTTGAAAAAAATAGTTGTACAAAAATTCGGCGGGACATCAGTAGCCGACACAGATAAAATAAAAAGCGTTGCCAAAACGGTAATAAAAGAGAAGGAAAAAGGAAATGATGTTGTTGTGGTAGTATCTGCCATGGGTCACACAACAGATATTCTAGTAAAAATGGCAAAAGACATTTCTAAAGTTCCGTCTGAAAGAGAAATGGACATGCTTTTATCTACCGGAGAAGGTGTATCTATTGCTTTATTGGCAATGGCAATTCAGGCAGAAGGCTATGAAGCCGTTAGTTTTAATGCTATGCAGGTCGGTATTTATACGGAAAATGTTCATTCTAAAGCAAGAATTGTCCGAATCGATACTGACAAGATTAAAAATAATTTAAAAGACGGGAAAATTGTGGTAATTGCAGGTTTTCAGGGAATTACCAATGACAACGAGATTACGACATTAGGAAGGGGAGGCTCTGACACTTCCGCCGTAGCATTGGCCGCAGCACTGAATGCAGAGAGATGTGATATTTACACGGATGTGGAAGGTGTTTACACAACAGATCCCAGAATCGTTCCGAAAGCCTCCAAATTAAAAGAAATTTCTTATGATGAAATGCTGGAATTAGCGCATGCCGGTGCAAATGTTCTTCACCCGAGAAGTGTTGAAACGGCAAAGCTGAACAATGTTTCATTAAGGGTACGAAGCACTTTCCATACTGACAATATGGGAACATTAATATTAGGAGTAGATAAAATGGAATTAGACAGACCGGTCACAGGAGTTGCAGCAGATTTGTCACAAACCAGAGTAGTTGTTTGTGATGTTCCCGATACCCCGGGGTGTGCAGCAAAAATATTTTCAAAACTGGCAAAAGAAAATATTTCGGTAGATATGATTATCCAATCTTATGCTAGGAAAATTTCAAATACAAATGATATTGCCTTTACAATTGATACGGCAGATACAGACAAGACTGTTGCTACACTTGACAGTTTAAAATCAGAACTGAACTGCGGAGATATTCTTGTTGACAGTAACATTGCAAAAGTTTCTATTGTCGGAGCCGGAATGATTGACAGACCGGGTATTGCATCTTCAATGTTTGATACCCTTGCAAGAATGAATATTAATATACGAATGATTTCAACAAGTGAAATTAAAATCAGTTGTCTTGTAAATAAAGATGATGCAAACAAAGCAGTAAAAGCACTTCACGAAGAATTTGATTTGGCCTGCAATGAAGAAGCTGACGTAAGAGGAGATTTACCTCCGGTATAAACGGACAACCAAAATTTTAGGCAACAATGCTTTGCTGTAATCTTACGGATCTTTTCTCCGAAAGTAAATTTTTGAGTTTCATAATTGCCTGAGCATGCAGCTGACAAACCCTTGATTCTGAAATATCTATGGCTTCTCCGATTTCTTTGAGAGTCATATTTTCCTGATAATACAAAACCATTATAGTACGTTCTCTCTCAGGAAGTTTTTTTAGTGCTCTTTCCAGCTCGGACTTGACGTTATCTTCTTCCATCTGAGCCTGAGGATCAAGTTTATTGTTATCCTGAACCGTATCAATAATTTCAATACTATCCTCACCTGTACCTTTTTTTTCGTATAAGGATGTGATTGTCGTATCTTCCGCAAGAAGCTGATTTATCTTTTCAACTTCCATATCAAGGAATTCTGCGACTTCGCTTGTGGTTGCAGTCCTTCCGAGTCTTTGCTTTAATTCTTCCTGCGCATTTTTTATGTCTTTAATTTTTTTTCTTATGCTTCTTGGCAAAAAGTCCTCTTGCCTTATCTTATCTATTATTGCACCCCTTATTCTGATAAGAGCATAAGTTTCAAACCTTGTATTCTTTTTAACGGAATATCTTTCGATAGCATTAATCAGGCCCTCAATACCGTAGCCGGCAATATCTTCTATTGACACTGTGGCCGGTAATGTTATCTTTACCCTGCCTACAACGTACCTGACCAAATATATGTACTGAACAATCAAAGTATCTCTGAGTTCTTTGTTTGCCTTATCTTTTAAATACTCATTCCAAAGGTTTTCCAATTCATCCGCAGAAAGCCTTTTAATGTTGTTGTATGATGTAAAATCAAAACTTTGACCCATTGTCCACCCAAGTTCTTGTACATATTTTATTCTATACAATGAGCAAATATAGTCATCATTTAAAAAGAGGAAAAAATTTTTAACACTAAATTATAAAGATGAGTATCGACATGTAATAATTATTATGAAGTTATGTAAAAAAATCATGAAAAAAAGCATTTTTAAAAACTGAAAAATTTTTATATCAATATAAGAGATTTTAGTTTGAAGTATAAAGCGAGGATTTTACAGTTAATGTAAAAAGCTTATTATAGCGAGGTGATGTTATGACTCAAAAGATACCTGACAGTATTATGTACTATGGAATTGAATTTTCAAGATTCATGAAAGTTGATAAAAGCGAAATATCCGTGAAAGGTTCCATATTTTCATTATTTGATACTAACCCTGACGGTCAATTTGATGATAAAGAATGGGAAACTTTTGTTAAATCTGCGCAGGCAGAAGAAAAAGCCCAGAGAGATATGCAAAACAGTAGAAATAACGGTACTATCAGGAGCTATGAGCGAAGACTTGAAAGCGCACGACAGCAACTTGTAGGGTTGTTGCAAAAAGCTGAAACCTACAACGGATTTAATAAGCTGCAGGAATTTAATGAAAAACACAACACAAGCTCTTTGTTACAGGTACTTCCCAGCGGAACTTCCGCCCCGGAAGGTGTTGAAATAATCGATATATATGCTTTTGGTATCGGACAGGATGAGGCAACCGGGGACTGCTATCGACAAGGATATATTGATCCCGCAATAAACGATTTACCACCCGAGATACAGCAAGAATACCGAGAATTACTTGATAAGGCACGATCTGACATCAATGAATGGCGGCGAATTGTAAATACTGATGCAAAAAAAATTACCGAGGAGATAAATAAATATTCATTACTGCTGTCTATGGCAGAGGAGGGCAGGATAACCCAAACCCAGACTGAATATGGTGAAAATCAAATTTATCAAAATTATTATACAAAAATCAGAAGTGCCGAAAATCCGTTTTGGGACAGATTAAATCAGGCAGAAAAAAGACTGGGCTCTATTTCGGAGGAAATCGACAGAACTCCGGATACACAAGAGAACAAAGAAAAATTAAGGACTCTGCAAATGCAACTGGGTCAGATTGAGACAGAACACAAGCAATTGTCTTTAGCAAGTGAACAATGGTTTATTAATACATATGGCAACGGTATCAGCGGGAAAAAATCCACTATGCCAAAACCCACTGCGCAGACATCAGAGAGTACAGACAAAATAGCGGAAGAATCCATCATTAATAAAAAAGATGGTTCCGATACAAAGATTCAGCTCCCGCAGGGACAAAAGGAAGATGCAAAAAAGCCTGAGGGTTCCGAAGATACAGAATCAAAAGACGTATTAGAAATGAGTGCGTCAAAATTATCTGAGAAGATCGAGACTGAAAAAGACGATGAATCAATACAAGAGACAAAGGATTCAGAAGAACCCATTTCTGATGAGAATAAAGAATTACGGGAAAGATTCAATAGAAGAAACGACCCTGAAGAGTTAGTAGCAGAGGCCCTTGGAACACCTGAAACAGACAGTGAAGCCAAAGCCACCGGAGAGAAAATAGCGGCATCCGGTAATGCTGCACCTGCTTCCGGCGATGCGGCAAAAGATGCCGTTATAGCAGCAGCACTTTCAGGAAATACAAGTTCAGCCAGCGGAGAAAAGACTTCTTCCAAGGATATTTCTTCTATGGACATTTCTTCCAAAGAGGTTTCTCTCAAAGAAACTGACGGAGGCGGTTCCGAACAAACGACTACGGCAACTTCGAGTGTAAGCGACTCTTATTCATCCAAAAACTTTAATTCGAATGTATCCGCTAAATTTTCATTCGGAATGGAAAACATTCCTGTAATGCCGCCTGAGGATAAAGATAAAGATTCTGAAACACTCTTAGACGGAGAATCCCTTGAAACAACAGGATTTGAAAAAGTTGAAGCAAAACTGTTAGAGGGTAATGATTCAGGTGATATCTCAAAAGAGATAAGTTCAGACGGAACAACAAGCGTACAGGAGCCCTCTCTCGGGCAAAAACCCACCAGCATGAGCGCAAGCGTTACCGGCGCTGCTGAATTTAAAGATGAAAATCTTAGCGGAAACATTTCAGCAGAAGTTTCGGGAAATATTACTCAGGATAATCTGTCATTGAGCGGCGATATAAATACCGGTCTGAAATATTCAAACGGAAAAATTACAGCCTCATTATCATCGAATTTACACCAGGATGCCGGCACAAATATAAAATCTCAGGAAGAAGAAATAAAAGCTGTAGATTTATCCGAAGAAAAAGGTAAACTCATGGATAACGACGGAAATAAATCCGGCACTACAATTGAGACAGGGCCTCTTTCTTCAACGACAACTGCAAGTTTCAGATATGACGGAGAAAACTTAGATGCCTCCGCAGGTGCTACACTTGTTATAACATCAGAGGCAGGCAAAGATCCGGAAACTGATGAATCAGGTCATATTAAGGTTACATCCGGAGCTGATGCAAGCCTGAGCTATATAAAGGATGATTTCTCCTTATTGAGTAACGGCAGATTCCAAGCATCCGACAAGACAACAACCATAAACGGTTCATTAGATATCAGATATCAAGGACTTTCTTTTAGTTCGAATATATCTTCAAACACTACTAAAATGGACGAGGCTCCAAAATTTGATATTCCGCCCGAAATATTGGCAATGATGGGGGACTCTTTCCCTGTTCAGCAGGATAACACAGAAACGACTTCCCAAAATACAAACTTTAAAACCTCATTAGGTTATAAAAATGGGAATATAGAGACATCTGTCGAAAACAACCTGTCAATAACAGACGGCAATAGCAAAAATACAACCTCCTTACTGGTAAAATACAATATCGACAGGTTTTATATGCAGACATCCGCAGATTTTTCAAAAGCATCTTCCGAATATAAAATTGGCGGAGGCGCTGCACTATCGTTCCAGAATAATAAAAACTTTTCATTATCCGTTAATCCGGGAATCGATGCGGGATACAGCACAGGAGATAGCGCATTCACTCTTTCTCCGCAGCTATCCGCATCACTCAGCTATACAAAAGATGATACCCAACTCAGCATGACCCTATCAGACTCGTTCAGCGGGAGATTTTATACAGACGGTTCTGAGCCGTATTTTAACAATATGCTAATGCTGGGCGGCAATCTCAGTATCGGACAATTCAGCGGTAATTTAAATATGGCATATATGACATCGCAGGGTTCTGTAACGTCATCTGTACCGGGCTTAGATTTTTCCGCCGATAATAAAGAGGCCTCCTCATCTCAGACACTTACCGTCGGCGGAGGTATCGGATATCACACAGGGAATACAGACTTGTCATTAAATGTTTCGGACACACTGGGTGACTCCCAATTCCAGCCGACACTTTCAGCATCCGTCACAATAAATTTAGGAAGACCCGGGAAAAAACCAAAACATTAAGGCGAATTAAAAATTAAAAAATAATTTTCTATACCGTCAGATACTGCCCGTACAAAGTTCTTACGAAATTCGTCGTTTAAGATAAGAGCATTGTCAGCAGGGTTTATCATGTATCCGACCTCTATCAGCAGGCTTAAAGCGTTAGTATTTCTGACTACCGCAAAACTCTGCTGAATTATTCCATGATTTGAAGCATTGGGAATTTTTTTAATTTCGTTCATAACAGACAAAGCAAGAGGCTTTGCCTGATTATAGTAGTAATAAATTTCGGTGCCGTGAACATTCGTTGGGTCTATACTGTCCGGCAGTGCATTACCGTGCAGACTTATAAAAACAACCGCATCATCTTTTTTTGTAATATTAACTCTTTCCGATAAACTAACATCGGAATCGTCCCTTCTTGTCATTACAACATTTGCTCCGCGGGCTTTTAATTCTGATTCAAGTTCTTTTGCATATTTTAAATTAAAATCCTTCTCTTTATCTCCCAAACATCCTGTTGTACCGATTTCACTCCCGCCATGCCCGGCATCAACAACTATTTTTACATTTTTTAGAGGATGCTTAAAATTTACACTTAAAGGTTTTCGTATTTTTATATTTAAATCATTACCATCATATTCCGCCCCGTAGCCAACAGGAGGTTTCCCTGCTAACATTGTATCTTTTTGAAAATTTATTAAAAAAGTATTGTCCTTTATATTTTTTAAATTAAACAGATATATTTTTAATCCGTTTTCTTCCTCAATTGCCCATGGAATGCGTTTAGAGAGTTTAAATGCATATTTGTAATATTCATCATCATCAAAATAATTTATATTCAGCAATTCTGCTCTGTCTTCCAGCTCCGGGTTAAACTTCACATCTGATTTTGAAATCCAGCCTTTTTTATTTAACCCTAATATGACCCTGTAAAAATCTCTTTGTTCTCCATCCGCAATAATTTCCGTTCCTTCCGGCAAGTGAGAAATTCTGTTTATACCCTGATTAACAGGGGTGCTTCTCAGCACTGCATTAGAACAAATCACTCTTCCTGTTTTGGGTAAATCGTATTCAAAAGTTTTATCAGTCGTACCTGAACCACTCATAAGAACCGGCTGAAATTGTTGACGGACTATCTTAAAATTTATTACCTCACTACCGGATTTTATCTGAAAATCATTTTGCCCCTGATTTAATTTCACGGGAAAAACGAAGCCGCCGGAGGGATGAACATTAACATTTACGTTATTGACAGTTAACTTCAAATCAGGGTTTGCAGAACCTACAAAAAAAGTAGACGGTGAATTTATCGTAACACCACTATACTTCGGATATACAATATCCAGCGCATAAACAGTATTTATCCCCAATAACAAAAATATCGCAACAAACAATATCCGCTTCATATTTAAATATTATCATAAAACTTTAAATATTCTTTGTATTAATTTTTGTAAATATATCTTAACATTAAGCAATTTTTCGCTTAAAAATACGTTTATTTATATGTAGGGAAAAAACTAAGCGTAGACTTAGGATGGTTATTGGTTGATATGGTAATAGGTCTGAATACAAAATGCGGGAATTTGCTGGTAAGCCTTGTAAACAATTCAAGAGCTTATTATACATCCGTATATGATGCCATTAATAATTATTCAAATTGTTATAGCCGGCAAAGAATCTGGACACCTTATAATAATATAAGTCAGTACCTTTCGGGCGGAAATAACTACGAGAACAGACAACAAAGTTATCCTCAAATTAATTATCAGGAAATTTATAATTCTATATTTGGTATGTATACACCTCCGGGACAACAGGGGAATGGCCTTGTTCTTAAAGACCCGACAGTACCCGGCAATAAAAACAATACCGGAAAGACAAATAATAACGGCGGTAAAACAACAACACCTTCCAAAACTCAAAAGCCCGCTCCTGTTACAAACCCGCAGGAAGTAACACCACCGGCACAAGACGGACAGGTTTCCGCAACAAATATTCCGGGATACAGCAAAAAAGACGGCTTAAGAATAGCAAAACAGGCAAGGGAACACGTCAAGGATTACGTCAAAATCCCCGGCAAACCAACTCCTTGCGCAAGATTTGTAAGAGAAGATATGGAAGCTCTGGGTATTCCTTGGGAACGCAGAAATTCTGCAGCAGATCTTGTCGGGCCTTTGAGCAAAAATCCTAATTTTGTAGAAGTACCCGCATCTTCATTCAAAGATCCTAAAGATATTCCTCCGGGAGCAGTTATCGTATACCAAAGAGGGGATGGAGGTTACAGTTCTAAACACGGTCACGTTGAAATATCCCTGGGTGATGGTACAGCCGCACACTTTGCTATATGTCCTATTAAAATGACAAAGAAAATGAGAATATTCGTTCCTGTTAATTTGAACTTAAAGGACTAATAACAAATCTTCAACCTGATTTCTGAGGTTTGATATATCCCCGTTATTAGTAATCACAAAATCAGCCATTTTAATTTTTTCTTCCTGCGGCATCTGAGAATTTATTCGTTGATTTGCATATTCTTTTGAATAGTTATTTCGGGCAATCAGGCGTTCTTCCCTAACAGAATCCTCCGCATACACTAAGATAACCTTATCAAACATATCTTCCATATTTGCCTCATACAAAAGAGGAATTGCAACAAAAACAAATTGCTCCATACAATTTTCTTTGAAAAATTCCGATATATTTTTTCTTATAATAGGGTGAGATATACTTTCAAGTTTATTTTTCAGTATATTATCCGAAAATACTAATTTACCGAGTTTCTCTCTGGAAATCGTGCCATCAGAATTGAATACATCATAGTCTGAAAACGCAGATTTTATTTCAGAACATGTGACCAGCACATCATGCCCCAATACATCCGTATCAAGGACTTTATACCCTTTTTCTTCAAGAATTTTTTGTACTTCGGATTTTCCGGAAGCAATATTTCCCGTAACAGCAACTTTAAGCATTGTCCTGTGAAATCCTGTTTAAAAAGTTTTTCAGTTCCTTAATCTGTTTTGGCTTAATCGGCTTTATATCACCTCTTTTTAAGCCTTCGAGCTGAATTGTGGCATGCTGAACCCGTTTTAATGATTTAACCTCATATCCAAAGTGTTCAAACATTTTACGGATTTGCCTGTTCATACCCTGATAGAGAGTTATTTTCATCATAGTACGATTTTTATCAACTTCCAATACCTGAATATCTGCGTACGCAAGTTTGCCCTCTTCGATTTCTATACCCTTTGCCATTTGCTCCAGCTCATGAGGAGATACCAAACTGTCCACCGAAACAATGTAAACTTTCGGAACTTTTATAGACGGGTGTGTAAGTTCATTAATCAGTTCCCCGTCATTTGTCAAAATCAATAAACCGGTCGAATCTTTATCCAGCCTCCCTACAGGTTTTAGCCCCCATAATTCTTTTGGGATTAAGTCATAAATTGTTTTTCTGCCTTTTTCATCATCACTTGTAGTGATATATCCGGCGGGTTTGAAGAATCTGTAATACAGATGCTTCACGGGATGAATAAGTTTGTTCTCTACGAATACTTTGTCTTTTTCATTGACCAAATATCCAAGCTCTGTAATTTTTTTATTATTAACTACCACTACGCCTGACAAAATCAGTTCATCAGCCTTACGTCTTGAGCAAATACCGGATGATGCAATATATTTGTTTAAACGGGTTGAAGGCATTTTAATTCCTTTTCAATACTTTCGGCAATTATTGCAGGAACCCTTCTGTATAATTTACCGGTAGTTGAGGATATTGCAACAACATCAAAGGTTGCCTCAATATACGTTTTTCCTGTTTCTTTTGATTTTACTGTCTGATAAAAAGTAATAGAAAGTCCGTTGTATTTTGTTATCTCGGTTTCTATAACAACAATGTCGTTTAATTTTGCGGATAATTTATATCTTACATTCATATTTGTAACAGGAAGAACAATGTCATTTGCTTCCAATTCCGCAAGCGACTTACCGCTCAATTGCTCACAATACTCAACTCTGCCTGCTTCAAGCCAGCGCAGATAAGATCCGTGCCAGACAACGCCATAGGCATCAGTATCAGCATAATATACTTTTTTTTCAAATACGTGCTTCATAATGAGCATATTATACCACAGGGGCATTTTACCCGCAACCCATAGCACAAAGACTTTACATTTGCCTTTTACGAACAATTTTATGATATATTTAAAATATGAAAAGGAACAATTTTGTAGTAATCATATTCACTGTTGCATTACTGGTTTTAATCTTTTATAAGATTGATTTTTCGGTATTAACAGAAACGTTTAAAACATTTAGTTACAAAATCATTCCAATAACAGTATTACTGTACATTTTTACCCTATATCTCAGGGGATTACGCTGGAAACGGCTTCTTCCGGATAGTAATAAATATTCTACGTTGAACCTCTCTGAAATTTTTACGATAGGCAGCATGCTTAATGTGTATTTGCCGGCAAGAGCGGGGGATTTTTACAGAGCCTATCTGCTCGGTAATAAAGCCTCAGAAAACAAGATGAAAATTTTTGCATCAATTATTTTAGAAAGAATTTTTGACGGAATTGCACTGTTTATTATCCTTTTAACTGCAGTACTGGCAGCCTGTCGGCAGCCATGGATTGTAAAATTAACGATTTTGGCAGGCTTTATATTTATTTTTTCGGTTATAGCAGCATACTTAATATTTAAGTATAATAAAACGGATACGATTTTCGGATTCTTGGCAAAATTATCGGATAAACACTGTCCAAAACTCTCGGGAGTGCTAATCAAATTAAAAGAATATACAAACAATTTCGTTAGCGGATTCGAACCGATTTGTAATATCAGAATCAACATATTTTCAATACTGTTAAGTCTTGTTATCTGGATAATTGAATGCGTAATAGCCTATTACGTTTTAATCGGCTTCAATATATCATTAAATGCAGCGAGTAGCCTGTTTATAATAGGCTTAACTTCTTTTTCGACAATGATACCTTCTACTTCGGTATTCCTCGGGCCATACCAGTACGCATATATTTTGGCTCTGGGAATTTTTGGGGTAAGCAAGTCTGCAACGCTCGCTATTGCTACTGTTCACCAAAGTATTTTAATTCTTGTCCTGACTATAGCCGGATTAATTCTCGCTCTGAAGTATAATTTATCTCTGAAACAACTGAATAAACAAAATTAATATTGCTTATTGGCATAACACTCAATAAAACTAATTCTCTAGAATTACTTTTACTCGAAATAAAACATCCCTTAGAGTGGTGAAAAGCTGATAAAAATACGTTATATTATATATACAGGCTCATCATATCCAAGCACTTTTTCGGGGTTGCGAAAAGAGTTTTCTCAGAGCAGGTTTGGTTGAAAATATCTTGAGTCTGTTCTAAAAAAAAACAATCCGAATTTGCATAATAATGGTTTTCTAAAGTTCATAAATCCCTTGCTCAAATATCCTCCTGGGCAAGGTTTTTATTTTGTGCTATAATAAGGCTGTTAAAAAATAACAAGGAGTAAATATGTCGGAAGAAGTAAGAGCAAGTCATATACTTGTACAAACGGAAGAAGAAGCTAACAAACTGTATGATGAAATCAAAGGCGGAAAAGATTTTGCTGATGTTGCCGCTATGGTTTCATTGTGTCCATCAGGCGCAGCAGGCGGGGACTTAGGATTTTTCGGCAAAGGGGTTATGGTTAAACCCTTTGAAGATGCTGCTTTTTCCCTTGAAGTAGGGGAACTTTCCAAGCCTGTTGAAACTCAATTCGGCTGGCACTTGATTTTGGTTACGGACAAATCATAGTCATGCTTTCTAAAATAAGAGAAAACCTTAAAAAGTTAAAACTGGATGCGATATTAATAAATTCCACAAATGAATTTTTGGTGGAATATAATTCTTTGGAAGAAAATGCCCGTTACATATTGACGGGTTTTTCAGGTTCTGCCGGAGATGCCGTTGTAACGGAAAATAATCTTTATTTATTTGTCGATGGACGTTATCATATCCAGGCGGATAATGAGGTTAATCACGACATTGTTACTGTTGTAAAGTTGCAAAACGGTGAAACTTTTAACAGCAAACTTACGGAACTTTTGCCTCAAAAATCCGTTCTTGGTATAGTCGGTTCAAAAAATTCACAAACGAGGCGTGAAAATCTCCAAAAATTTTATACCGTTAAAATTTTGGACAGTGACTTCATTCCTGTAAAACCTACTGAAAATTCGGGACTAAACGAAACTGTTTGCTGCGGAATGACAACTGATGAAAAACTCGGGATAGTCCGAACCTGTATAGAAAAAAATGATGCAATACTTGTTTCAAATTTGGAAGAAGTGTCCTATCTTTTTAATCTGAGGAATTTCTCACAAAATTATTCTTCAAAAATTTTGGCACGGGCAATTATTACAAAAGAAAAAGCCGAACTGTTTTATCCTGAGAATTTTACGGAATATAGGACCGCTCTTGAACAGGTAAAAGGCTTTATATACATGGATAAAGGTTCAACAAATGTAAGAGATTACAATATTATAGGGGAAAAGGCAAAACCGTGGAACAAAAATCCTATACAGCAAATGAAAGCCGTTAAAACAGAAGATGAAATTAAAAGTTATAAAGATGCCTTTCAAAGAACTGATAATGCGGTAAGGGCTATTCGTGAATTTATATACTCACATGATAATATCTCCGAATATGATATAGATAAGCAGCTGGAATGTGAGTTTAAAAAATACGGGGCAAAAAATTTAAGCTTTAAATCTATTGTTGCCAAAGACCAAAATTCAGCGCTGGCACATTACTCAAAATCATCTAAAGACGAAATAATTAAAGACGGAAGTCTTGTTCTGATTGATTGCGGTGCATATTATGAAGGCGGACTTGCTACCGACATTACAAGAGTATTTGTAAAAGGAGAGCCGACAAGTTTGCAGAAAAAAGTCTATACAACCGTATTAAAGGCTTTTTTGAATGCATACAACACCCAGATTGTTCCTGATATAAGCGGGTTTGATATTGACAAAAAAGCAAGGGCGATGCTGGAAGAAAATCAAATAAACGGTTTTGTTTTTAATCACGGACTGGGTCACGGAATAGGGATTAGTGTTCACGAATACCCTCCAAATTTGAGCTGCAATGAATTGGCAAAAGTTAAACTGGAAGAAAACATGTGTTTTACTATTGAACCGGGACTTTATAATAAAGATTATTTTGGGGTACGCCTTGAGAACTCCTGTTATCTAAAAAATAATAAAATTCACTCTTTTGTAAAAATGAATTACGAAAAAAAACTGATAGATTATAATATTCTTACAGAAAAAGAAAAAGAATGGCTGAAAGAATTTGAGGTGCTGTAATGGAAGAAATTACATCCGTAAACAATGAGCTTGTGAAAGAAACTGCAAAATTACAGCAGAAGAAATACCGTGATTTAAAGGACAGTTTTCTTCTTGAGGGTTATAAATCAATAGAGGAAGCAGTAAAAGCCGGGGTTGAAATTGAATATGTCTTTGTAAATTCAAAAGCATTGAATAAATATGACTTTTGTAATTGCAGAATTATTTCCACAAACGAAGCTATATTAAAAAAGATTGCCTCAACGGAGTCTGCACCCGAATCCATAGCCGTTGCAAAACAAATTCATAACAGCATTGACGAATTAAAAAACGCAAACCGAATAATTCTGCTTGAAGGAATAAAAGATTTGGGCAATCTTGGAACAATAATAAGAACTTCTTCGGCATTCGGTGCTGACGGAATAATATTATACGGAGATTGTGCAGATTTATATAACCCCAAATGTGTCCGCTCTACTGTCGGAAATCTCTGGAAAACTACGATTGCAGAAGTAAAAGACATACGGGTTTTGGAAAAACATTTTGCAAACCACAAAAGAATCGCTACACTTCCACTGTCAGACAATCTGTTAAAAAATTTCAAACCATCTGAAAAAATGCTTATAATGTTTGGCTCGGAAGCAGACGGGCTGAGCAAAGAGCTGATTGATTTTTCAACGGATTCCTTAAAAATAGAGATGAAAGGTGACGTTGAATCGTTAAACCTTGCCGTGTCATGCGCCGTTGTAATGTATACCGTTATGTAAAATATACTCTAAACGGTTGGTGTGTATCAATCCCATACATCATTTCACTAATGACACTAAAAATAATATTGCAATAAAAAAACGGATGCTTTAAAAGCATCCGTTTTTTGTTTACAGATAAATACTATTGCTGTGCTGCAATTGCATTAGAAATAATTTCCATTTCTTCTAATGATGCATATACAGAGTGGCATCCGCAATCAACATACAGTACATGTCCTGTCGTACCTGTTGACAAATCGGAAGCTAAATATAAACCTGCTTTACCGACATCCTCTAACGCAACATTTCTGTTAAGCGGAGATTTAGCGGTAGCAGCTTTAAGCATTTTATCAAAACCTGAAATACCTTTAGCTGCGAG
>DBXD01000072.1 GCA_002309425.1 Cyanobacteria bacterium UBA1221 | reverse complement strand
AAAATATCGGTTGTTGAGCAGGATGAAAAAGAATCCGGGTTGCGGAAAATACTGAATTTTGGTCATACATACGGGCATGCAATAGAAAATATTACAAAATACAAGAAATATACCCATGGTGAAGCCGTTGTGAAAGGTATGAGGTTTGCATTTAATCTTGCTAAGGAAAAAGGGTTTGTGGATGAACATTATGCCTATATTGCAAACGACATTCTGGATAAATTTGAGTTTCAGTCTATTCCTGCATTTCCGCAGGAAAAAATTATTGAAGCGATGAAAATGGATAAAAAAGCGGAAAACGGCAGAATTACTTTTGTGTTACCGACAGATTATGCTCAGGTAAGAGAAGTATCTCTTGCGGAAGATGAAATCTTTGTCGATAAGACGATAGGACTATAAGATGAGAAGTTCTTTACGGTACTTCATGCGGTAGAATAATTTATAAGTATATAAGTTGATAAGTTCTTATCGGCGCAAGCGCAAATTGGTTATTTTAATTAATTATGCGAAGCTCTGAAATGTACTTAACAACTTATTAACGATAAACTTATCTACATTTATCCATTTGACCTCAGAATGTAAATTTTTGTAAATATGAATTTAAAAACTGCTGAAACTAAGACATAATGCCGGATAGGATAGGAGGGAACAGGAGGGGCTCTGCGCAATTATTTTGGGCAGAAATTTTTTATATAGTTACAAAACATTTTAAAACACAAGGAAAAATTTAAAATGGGGATTTACAAAGAATTTTGAAAGGAGATTTATTATGGGGAATTTAAGAATTGAAAACAATCCGCTTGTGACTACAACTACACAGACACCGCCCGTTTCGGACAGTGTTGCAACAGTACCGCCATCCAGTGCAGATTCTACAGTGGTTAGTAATCCAAAGATTGATAATAATATTTATAGCGGTATGTTTTGTAATAATGTGAATTATACAGCAAAGGTGTTGCAAGATGCAATTAAAGCAGGAAATGATCTGCAAATTGTACCGGCATTTAACGAGTTTTTACAAGCTTTTAAATTAATGTATGACCCGGAAAATAAAATTGATAATAAAACACTGTATGGAAGTGCATACGAGAACTATACTCGTATAACAGGTGAGGACTTATTCAATTCCATAAAAGAAAATACAAGTAATTCCTTTATTACCGGTTTTGTTAATACCTTTACGCTTGGTTTTTCCGATAAGATTTCAAAAGATGAATTAATTGAACAAATTTCAAATGGCCAAGTTAAAAATACAAACAAAAAGTGGGAAAAAACCGGTAAAGCTGTATCCCATGTAGCGCAAGGAGCTACTATTGGTGCTGCAACCGGGGCTACTCTTGGTGGTGTTACGGCATTACCTGGTGCATTGATAGGTGCAGGAGTAGGAGTCTTGTATGATGTATATTTAAATAATAAAGACTATATCAATGATTGCCTACATAAAACTAAATCTACATTGGCAAACCTATTTTAAAAAAGAAAAGTATGGTAGACTTTAGAAAATTAGGGTAGACTTTAGTCTACCAAATAAAAATAAGATATGTAGGGTGCGCATACCTGCGCACCTTTTATACATGTCATTACGAGGGAGGCAGAAGCCTGCCGACTGACGTAATCCAGCTATTTAAAAACAAGTTTTATAAACTAGGTATCACCTAAAATTTATATGATTATGAATAACCAAAACGGCTGGATTGCCACGTCGCTACGCTCCTCGCAATGACATGAACCGTACAAAGAAAAGTAGGGCAGGCTTTAGTCTTCCAACACTATTATTTTACCAATTCTTCTTTAATTTGCGGAAGAATTTCATCAAGTTTTGACGGGTCTTTGATGCCGCCCTGTGCAAAATTCGGACGTCCGCCGCCGTTTGCGCCTGTTGCTCTTGAAATTTCGCCGACAATCTTACCCGCATTTATACCTTTTTGTACAAAACTATCGGAAACTTTTACCGTAACGGATTTGTCGCTTGCCAGAACGATTACGCTTTCGCCCAGTTTCTTTGATAAAAATTCCATTCCGATTTTCATTGCCAATGGATTTAAGTCCAATACTTTTGATACAAAGATTTTTCCGCCGTTTATTGCTTCCGCTCTGTCTAAGAAAGTTGCAAATTTTGCTCTGGCATTTTCTTCCTGTAATTTTTCAATTTCTTTCTGGAGTTCTTTATTTTCGTCCTGCAATTTTTCAACACGCTCAATGATTTCATCAGAATGAGCCTTAAATCTTGACGATAACTCATCTGTTACCGCAACTTTGTCGTTCACAAATTTTAGTGCCGATTTTGATACAACACACTCAATACGTCTTGTACCTGCTGCGATTGCACTTTCCGAAACAATTTTGATAAGCCTTAAATCTTTCAATTCTCTTGCGTGTGTTCCTCCGCAAAATTCTTTGGAGATTGACTTGCCGTCTTTTTCTATTGAAACAACTCTAACGTTTTCACCGTATTTTTCACCGAACAATGCGGTAGCACCTGTGAGTTTTGCTTCTTCAATACTCATAACTTTGGTATCAATTTTATAACCCTCGCCAATCCATTTGTTCATCAAATCTTCGGTCTTTTTAATTTCATCAGGTGTCATTGCTCTGGAAAAAGTGAAGTCAAATCTCATTCTTTCATCGTCAACGTAAGAACCTGCCTGTTTAACTTCGTTACCTACAACACTAATCAGAGCTGCCTGCAAAAGGTGTGCAGACGTATGGTGAACTCTTATTTCTTCCCGTCTTGCAAGATCAATATAGGCTCTGACAGTTTCGCCGATTGTAATTTCGCCGTTCAGTACGGAACATCTGTGAACATATAACTCATTAACCTTAAATGTTGTCAAAACTTCAAGTTTCAGGTTATCGTTTTCGATAAAACCGCTGTCCCCGACTTGTCCGCCGCATTCGGCGTAAAACGGGGTTCTGTTTAATACGACATCAACGTAACCCTCACCCTCTATTGTTGCAAGGATTTTCGAGTCCTCACACTCGTTTTTGTCATATCCGATAAATTCTGTTGAACCGACTTCCTGTTCTACTTTTGCATATTTTATATCACCTGTTACGGAGATTTTTGCGGTTGCGGCTTTTGCTCTTTCTTTCTGTTCCTGCATAGCGGCTTTATAACCTGCTTCATCAACGTGCAATCCGTTTTCTTCCGCAATTTCTTTAGTCAGTTCCAACGGAAAACCGAAAGTATCATAAAGTTTGAATGCGCTTTCTCCGTCAATATCTTTTTTATTGTTGATAAATTCTTCAAGAAGCTTGTAACCTCTGTCAAGAGTTTTGTTAAATCTTTCTTCTTCTTTTTTGATTGTGTCAATAACTTTTTGTTTATTCTTAACCAATTCGGGATATGCTTTTCCGTAATTATCTACTACGACATCAACGAGTTTATACAAAAACGGCAGTTCCATACCGAGGATTTTTCCGTGTCTGAGGGCTCTGCGCAAAATCATTCTCAACACATAACTTCTGCCTTCATTTCCGGGAATTACACCGTCTGTAATCAAGAAAGTTACGCATCTTGCGTGGTCTGTTATAATTCTGAGAGAAATATCGGTTTTTTCGGATTTTTTATATGGTACACCGCTCATCTCGGAAACCTTATCCATAATCGGTTTGAGTAAATCCGTTTCAAAAGTTGAGGCAACACCCTGACAAACCATTGTAATACGTTCCAAACCCATACCCGTATCAACGTTTTTGCTGTCCAGAGGTGATTGGTTTCCTTCTTCATCCTGATATAATTCCGTAAATACAAGATTCCAAATTTCAACCCATCTGTCACATTCACAGGTATCAATGCCGCAGTTTGGATGTCCGCAACTGTATTGTTCACCTAAATCGTAGTGAATTTCGGAACAAGGTCCGCATGAGCCTGATGCTCCGGGAGGGCCCCAGAAATTATCTTTTTTACCTTTGCGTTTAATGCGTTCTGCAGGAACTCCGACACTTCTCCAAATGTCATAAGCCTCGTCATCCGTTTCAAAAATTGTTATCCAGAGTCTGTCTTTATCAAGTTTCAAAACTTCTGTTACAAATTCCCAGGCCCACGGGATAATTTCTTTTTTGTAATAATCTCCGAAAGAAAAATTGCCGAGCATTTCAAAGAAAGTATGGTGGCGTGGGGTTCTTCCGACATTTTCTATATCGGAATCTTTTCCGCCTGCTCTGGCACATTTTTGACAAGAAGTTGCTCTGGCGGGGTCATAAGGACATTGCTGAATACCCAAAAATATGGGTAAAAATTGTAACATGCCTGCTGTTGTAAGCAGAACTGTCGGATTATCCGGTACAAGACTTGAGCTTTCAACAACCGTGTGCTGATGTTTTTCCTTAAAATAGTTCAGATACAAATCTCTGATTTCGTTTCCGCCTAGCATAATCTCTTATTCCTCTTTTCTTTCTAAGATAATTTAGTATCAACATCTTATAATAAACATGAAAGTTGTGCAAAAACTCTTTTTATCCAAAAATTTTCATTGCCCTGTCGAGGATACCAAGACAATACGAAATCGTAATTCCGTAATTTGTAATTGGAACGTTTGCGTTATTTGAGGTCAAAATTCTTGATAAGACCTCTCTGCGATTAGTCATGCAGGCTCCGCAATGCACAATCAATTTGTACTCTGAAATATCGGGAAAATCGTGTCCAGAATAGTGTTCTATAACCAGGTTTTTTCCTGTTTTTTTCTTTAAAAGGTTAGGAATTTTAACTGTTCCGATATCATCTTCTATTGCGTGGTGGGTACAGCTTTCCAAAATTAAAACCTTATCACCGTCTTGTAAATTTGAAATTGCTTTTGCGCCATCTCTGAATGCTTTTAAATCACCCTTTAATCTTGCAAAAAGTATTGAAAAAGATGTGAGAGGAATATCATCAGGTACAATTTCACTAACCTGTTTAAAGGCTTGAGAATCCGTAATAACGAGAGAGGGCGGAGTTTTCAGATTGTCCAAAGCTCCTTTTAATTCTGTTTCTTTAACAACATACGTCATACAACTGCTGTCCAGTAAATCCCTGATAGTCTGAACCTGCGGCAGAATAAGCCTGCCCTTGGGAGCTTCTTTATCAATCGGAACAACAAGGATTACGGTGCTTTTTTCCGGTATCAAATCTCCCGCAATTTTTGGAGAATTAACAAAATCCTCGGGCAAAAGTTTCACTGTTTCGGACTTGAATTTAAAAATCAATTCGTTATCACATTTTGCAGACGTTAAAATAATGTGAGGAGTTAAAGTGAAAAGCTCCGACAATACATTTTCATCAGGTGCCTGAATATCTGTTTTGTTTACCATAATCAGGTATGGAATATTAAGTTCATCAAATTTTTTGATTAGATTTTTTTCATATTCATCAATACCGTTGTAGTCACATATAATAACCGCAATATCGGTACGGTTAATTACTTTTAGAGTTTTTTCAATTCTATCCTTTGATAAATCAGTTTTGTCATCAAGTCCTGCTGTGTCAAGCAATCTTACCGGGCCAACAGGAAGCAGCTCCATTGATTTTTCAACGACATCGGTTGTTGTTCCCGCAATATCTGACACAATGGAAGTATCCTGACCTGTAATTTTATTTATTACGGAGGATTTTCCGACATTTGTTTTTCCGAAAAATGATATATGTAATCTGTCTGATTTAAGTGCCTGCATAATAGTCCTCTATGTTATTATAGTAATCATATAATTATCACGCAAGCATTATTTTTATTTGATTAAATTTTTTTGATATGCAATAAATGCGGCATTAGGCATATTTTTTGCATTTAATTTTGTCTTAATACTTTTAGAAATTTTGTATGCTTGGTATTCGCTTAAACCCAGCCGTTTTCCTGCATTCTTTATACTAAGACCGGTAATTAGTATTTCAAGTAATTGAATTTCGGTTTGACTTAATATTTTTTGTTGTGCCATTTTTTACCCCTGTAGACGGCTTAATGTCTGTCATAATATACATGATAATATAGTTAAATATATAACAAGTATTTATATTTTGTCAATTGTATTAAATATAAATACACTGTTATTATTATGAATATATATCAGGAAATACAAATACTTTTATTACGTAGAGGATGGTCTATGAGAAAGTTAGCCCGCCAGATGATTGCGGATGGGCATAAAATACCAAAAGATGGCGGATTATCTAATAAATTTAATTCAAAAGCGATAAGATTTGAAGAAGTTCAAGAAATTCTTGATTACTTGGGTTATGAATGGTGTATTAAGGAAAAACAGAAATAAAATATTTAATATATTGTTATTGTATGGCTATATACAAAAACGGCGCCCTTACCGGGTGCCGTTTTTTTGTTTTTGAAAAATTATCCTCTGATACCGAGTTTTTTAATCAGCGCTCTATAACCTTCAAGATTTTTTTCCTTGAGGTAAGAGAGTAATCTTTTTCTTTTACCTACCATCATGTAAAGACCTCTTTTTGTAGCGAAGTCTTTTTGATTAGATTTCAGGTGTTCTGTCAATTCAGCAATCTTCTTGCTAAGCATAGCAATCTGAACTTCTGCAGAACCGGTATCTTTCTCGTTAGCACCATATTCTTCAATGATGTCTTTTTTGTTTTTCAAATTGATTGACATAATAATTTTCCTTTATTTCGTATGAGTACATATTGGCGTAAGCACTCTACGTAAAGAATATTAATATGCTGAAAGAAAAAAAGCAAGACATGAGGTTAATAAAAGTTAAACAGCTCTGTGAGAAATATCTCCTGCAACGTCTAAATAAATATCAGCATCAAGTTGTGCTTCCGCATAACTCGTATAGGCCTGATTATATGCTCTTTCTTTTGCGGTATCTCCGTCGTATTTTTTGTATTCTGCGAGCAATCTTTCGCATGTCTTTTTTAAATCTGCGGCCTGACCTTTGGCAACTTCATATTTTGCCCAAATTTCTTCAAATTCAGCTTTTTTCTTGTCATAGCGTTCCATTATCATATCAAAGAATGCATCTGAAAGATTGCCTGCAAACATTTCTGCCGCAACTTTTTCTCTGATTTTAGGGTCTTTTATTTGTCCTAATCTTTTATTTATTTCTTCAAACTTTTCATCTTGCTGAGGATCTGTTTTCTTAGCTTTTGGGGAGTTAAAAAATAAACTAATCCCTTTCATGCCCGGTATAACAGCTTCTTCAATACCAAAAATACCAACTTGATTGAGTTTTTGAATAAAACTGCTCAAATACCTGTTATAGTCCCCGCCAAATTCGGCCTGAAGTTTGGGGTCTTTTTGGAATTGTTCTAATGAAACTAATTTTTCAACAGTCATAGATATAATCCTCAGTCATACTCTTAAATATATAAACGTTTTTAGAATGCAAATATTTCATAAACAACGATTTTTTGTAAAAAAACTTAACATAATTAAATCTAAAGGTGATATTTACCAAAAAACAATTTGTATGCTAAAATAGAGCCAAAGGGAGTTGAAAAAAATGAAGAGAGCGATTGTTGTAGTTATTGATTCTATGGGTATCGGAGCAATGGAGGATTGCAGAGAGTTTGGCGATGTTCCTGAATGTAATACCCTGAAACACGTTTGCGAGTTTAACGGCGGACTTAACGTTCCCAACCTTTCAAAAATGGGGCTGGGTAATATTCAGGATTTTATGGGTATCGCAAAAAACGATAAACCGATTGCAAAATACGGAACAATGATTGAAAAATCTAAGGGTAAGGATACTACAACAGGGCATTGGGAGTTTATGGGACTTATAAACGAAAAACCTTTTGCGACTTTTCCGAACGGTTTTCCTGAAGAATTAATAGAAAAATTTATAAAAGAAACGGATTGCGGAGGGGTTTTGGCAAATATTCCCGCAAGCGGAACGGCCATTATTGAAAAACTGAATGATGAACACCACGAAACAAAATTCCCGATTGTCTATACAAGTGCCGACAGCGTATTCCAAATTGCCCTTGATACAGATTTAATTCCTTTGGAAACGTTGTACAGGTGGTGCGAAATTGCAAGAAAACTTCTTGACGAGGGCAATTA